>JAGQQW010000031.1 GCA_020426005.1 Planctomycetota bacterium
GGCCGCTTTCTCGCACGTCTCGACCATCGCGCCATACGCAACGATCGTGCAGTCCTTGCCTTCACGAACGATGCGTCCCTTGCCGAGCGGCACGACGTGTTCGCCCTCGGGGACCTCACCCTTCATCGTGCGGTAGATCTTCTTGGGCTCGAGGAAGAGCACAGGATCCTCGTCCCGAATCGACGAGATCAGCAGGCCCTTCGCGTCGGCGGGCGTCGAGGGAATGACGACCTTGAGCCCGGGCGTGTGGCAGAAGTACGCCTCGCCCGACTGACTGTGGTAGTGCCCTCCACGAATCCCGCCACCGTAGGGCGTGCGGATCACCATCGGGCACGTGTACTCACCGCCGGAGCGATAGCGGATCTTGGCCGCTTCGCTGACGATCTGATCGAACGCCGGGAAGATGAAGTCCTGGAACTGGATCTCCGGAACCGGTCGCAGGCCGTACATCGCCATGCCGATCGCGGTGCCGATGATTCCGCATTCGCTGAGCGGAGTGTCGAAGCAGCGTTCTTCGCCGAACTCCTTCTGCAGCCCGTCCGTCGTGCGGAAGACTCCGCCGTTGAGACCGACGTCCTCGCCGAAGCACAGGACCCGATCGTCGTTTCGCATCTCGGTGAAGAGTCCGTCGCGGATCCCTTCGAGGAGCGTCATCGTTGCCATTTCGAGTTCTCTCTTGGATTCCAGTAGGGCCGGGAACGACTCAGAGCGGGAAGAAGCCTTCGTGCTCGCTCTTCGCTTCACCGAGCGAAAGGAGTTCGTCGCGCTGCTCACGCAGCTGGGGCGTGAGGTCGCGATAGACGTCGTCGAACATGCTCGCGACGGTCGGATTCGGCTTCTGCTCGGCGGCCTTGACCGCGGCGTTGATCTCTTCCTTGGCGGCCGCGTAGAGCGCTTCGTCCTGCTTGGGTGTGAGCAGGCGTCGACTGCGTAGGTACTTCTTGAAACGCTCGAGCGGATCCTTGCTCTTCCAGTCGGCGACCTCTGCGTCACCGCGATAGCGCGTCGGGTCGTCACTCGAACTGTGCGGGCCGACTCGGTACGTCAGGGACTCGATGAGCGTCGGGCCCTTGCCTTGGCGAGCACGGTCGACGGCTTCCTTCGTGACCTGATAGACCGCGAGGATGTCGTTGCCGTCGACACGAACACCCGGGATGCCGTACGCCTCGGCCTTGACGGCCATCGTCTCGCTCGCAGTCTGGTATTCGAGCGGCGTCGAGATCGCCCAGCCGTTGTTCTCGCAGACGAAGACACACGGGGATGCGTAGACACCAGCGAAGTTGAGCGCACAGTGGAAGTCGTTCTCACTCGTGCCACCATCACCGCAATACGTCATCGTGACGGTGTCCTCGCCACGATACTTCGCGGCCATCGCGGCACCGACCGCATGCGAGAGCTGCGTCCCGATCGGCGAGCTGATCGTCACGAAGTGCGCCGAGCGGAACGAGTAGTGCACGGGCATTTGCCGCCCCTTGCAGATGTCGCCATCGTTGCCGTACCACTCGTCGACGATCTGCTCCATCGGCACGCCGCGCAGCAACGGGATGCCGGCTTGGCGATACGCGGGGAAGATCCAATCGCTGTCCATCAGCGCCGCCGCGGTGCCGATGTGCGACGCTTCTTGTCCCGTGCAGGGCACGTAGAAACCGATGCGTCCCTGGCGTTGAAGCACGAGTGCGCGCTCTTCCATCACGCGCGTGCGCACCATCGTCTCGTAGAGCTCGAGTAGGCGTTCGTCGGACAACCCGGGATCCCGCACCGTGCCCCGATCGAGAACACCGAGGACCTTCGAGCCGCGCGAGGACGTGGGTGCCTTCGTGCGCGAGCGAGCCGAGCTCGCGGCCTTCTTGCCGGCCTTGCTCTTCGAGGTGCTCTTCTTCGACGAGGAGGACTTCTTGGTCGCGTGACGCGCCTGTGGCTTCGTCCTCGTCGACCCGTTCGAACTCGTTCGCTTCTTGCTTGCCATTGGTTACTCCGTTTGCAGGAGGATGCGATTCAAACCGCGAATCCCGACCCTCCGACCGATGCAGAATCGCCGCCCGTGATCGTCACGGCAGGCGCATCCACGCCCGCGTCGTGACCACGCTCTCCGGCGAGGCGGCTTTCGAGATAGAACTCCGCAGCGCGGTACGAGCTGCGAACCATGGGGCCCGAGGCGACGTAAGCGAAGCCCTTGCGGAGCGCGCGCTGCCGCAGCGCTTCGAAGCGTGCCGGGCTCAGGTATTCCTTGACGGGGAGGTGCAGGAGCGTCGGACGCAGGTACTGCCCCAGCGTCAGCACGTCGACACCCGCAGTGCGCAGATCGTCGAAGGCTTGATCGAGTTCGCGATCCGTCTCCCCGAGACCGAGCATGATCGAGCTCTTGGTCACGAGCGTCGGCGCCAGGTCCTTCGCGGTCCGAAGCACGTCGAGCGACAGGTCGTAACCTGCACGCTTGTCGCGCACACGACCCGTGAGACTGCGAACGGTTTCGAGATTGTGCGCGAACACATCGAGGCCCGACTGGAGGATCGTCTCGATCGCCGCCGCGTCACCCTGGAAATCGGGCGTCAAACACTCGACGAGAAGACCCGGAACCCGCGCCTTCGCACGCACGACGCACGCCGCGAAATGCGACGCCCCACCATCCGGAAGATCGTCGCGATCGACCGACGTGAGCACGACGTAGCGCAGGTGCATGAGTTCGCACGACTCGGCGACCTTGTCGGGCTCATCCGGATCCAGGACGCCCATCGGATTGCCCGTCTTGACCGCGCAGAAGCGACAGCCGCGCGTGCAGGTGTCGCCAAGCACCATCATCGTCGCAGTCCCGCCACCCCAGCACTCGCCCAAGTTGGGGCAGCGCGCTTCTTCGCAGACCGTGTGCAACCCGCGCGCACGCAACATCGACTGGATGTGCTCGAACTCGTTCCCGCCTGGGATCTGCATCTTGAGCCACGACGGCTTGCGCCCGGGGTTGGTCCGGGCGTGTCGACCGGTCGTGCGGGGATGCACTTCTTTGCCGTTGACGATGGCCATGGAGAAACGCTGCTGATGCAGCCGGGGGAGTCGGGGGCGGACAGCGCGTCGGAGCTCTGCCTTCTCGAGGCGCTCGATCGACACGCAGCCAGCAACATGGGCGCGAACGAGGCCCGAGTCAACGTTGTCGGCACAAAGCGCATACTCATCGGTATGCAAAGTTGAAATACTCATGCGTATGTGAAACGATGCCCCGCAGTCGCGTGCTGCCCAGGCCGGGTTTGCCACGAGCGAAACGAGGATTCCTTGGCCCGTCATTTCCGTCCCGAGCTGCGCGAACTCCTTCTCCTCGCAGCGAGTCAGGAGTTCGCCGAACACGGCTTTCACCCGGTCTCGCTCGACCGGATCGCCGAGCGTTGCGACGTCACGAAGGGCGCGGTCTACCTACACTTCCGCAACAAGCTCGACGTCTTTCTCGAAGCGCATCGACATCTCGAGACGCTGCGCGACGCGAGCATCGAGCCCGCAGTCGACGCAGCCACGACCGCACGCGACTCCTTGGAAACTCTGCTGCGTTCCCACCTGAGCTTCCACCTCGAGCATCCCGAACTCAGGCGCCTCCAGTCGATCCTCGATACCGAAGTCGCGACCGAACCCGTGACGACGGGACGGGATGGCCTACGGGCGACCTACCGTGCCTTCCGCACGCGCTTGCGTCAGCTCCTGCTTCGCGCGGTGCGCGAACACGAAATCGGCCCGCTCGACGCAGCGGGCTTCGCGTTCACCCTCGCGTCCCTCGTCGAAGGCGCACTGAGCCAGGCAAGCGCCGGAGTCGAGGACGTCGGTCATTTCCTCGACGTGCATGCACTGGTCCACGCGTGGCTCGAAGGGCTCCCGAAGCCGGGCCGCCGGCGCTCGCGCACGCCGAAGTCCGACGACGAAGGCGAGGACTTCCTGCCGGCGTTCTGACGCGAAGAGCAGCGCTCAATAGCGGTAGCGGATCTGCAACCCGTCCTTGCCGAGCGTTCCGTCGAAGAGGACGCGACGATTCGGGACGGTTGCGCATGCGGCGACGAACGACGGCAGGACATCCATGCCGCCGCGTGAATGCCGCCGCTGCCGAATCGACGCGCGCAGGATGTCGGCGAACTCGGCGATGCCCCATCCGAAGTTCGTCTCGAGAGTCGATGAGATCTGGATTCCGGCGAGTTCCATGGCACCGAGCGAACGCGCGACGGCATTCGGATCGCATTGCAGCCATGCGACGCGCGCTGCGTTCTGCGGAACCCATCTGGGGAGCGCGCTCGTCGTTTCCACGGCCCCGAAGATGCTGCCGAAGAGGCCGGACTTGGCATCGAACTCCGAGTGGACGTCCCAACTCCAACGTTCGCCCTCGTTCTTGCCTCCGAACGCGACTCCCGAGGTCCACCGATGAGCTTCGTCACGATCGCGACGACTATCGCTCGGGCCACGAAGCGAAAGGACCGAGATGGTGCATGGATCACCGCGTCACGATACACGCTCGAACTCACGAAACGTGGCTCAGCGAGGCGAATGGGCAGCCTCCTCGCTCTGCACGATGATCCGCGCGCTGCGCCCGTACGTGAACCACGCGATCGCCCACGAGAACAGCACGACGACGCGGTTGCGGAATGTCACGAGGTAGAGCAAGTGGACGAAGATCCACAGGATCCACGCGACGAAGCCCGAGACCGATCGGCCGAACACCGTGCCGACCGCTGCCGATCGGCCGATCGTCGCGAGCGACCCTCGATTGGAGTAGACGAACGGTTTCCGAGGTCTGCCGCGCAGGTCGGCAAGGATGTTCTTCGCTACCGAGTGACCTGCCTGGATCGCCGCGGGAGCGACGCCGGGCACCGGCTCACCGTTCGAGTGGATCGCGGCCGCATCGCCACACACGAAGACCTCGGGGTGGCCATCGATCGTCAGGTCGGGACCGACGACGACGCGTCCACTGCGATCGACGTCGGTTCCGAGCTTCGACACGAGCGAGACGGCACGCACTCCCGCTGCCCAGATGACCGTGCGCGACCGGATGAAATCGCCTGCGATCTTCACACCGTGTTCGTCGATCTGCTCGACCTTGGTCCCCGTTCGAACTTCCACTCCGAGCTTCTCGAGCTGCACACGAGCTTTGTCCGACAACGACTCGGAGAACGCCTGGAGCACGCGATCCGCCGCGTCGAGCAGCACGATCCGATCTTCCTTGGGCTCGAACGTACGGAAGTCGCCTGCGACGGTGAAGCGCGAGAGTTCGGCGAGCGCGCCCGCGAGCTCGACTCCCGTCGGCCCAGCACCGACGACGACGAACGTCAGCCATTCTCTGCGCCGCTCGGGGTCGGGCTCGCGTTCAGCGACCTCGTAGGCTCGCAGGACCCGGCGGCGGATGTCGAGCGCCTCGGACAGGGTCTTGAGACCGGGCGCGTAGCGCGCCCAATCGTCGTGCCCGAAGTAGCTGTGCTGCATACCGAGCGCGACGACCAGCGTGTCGTATTCGAGCTCGCCATCGCCCAAGGTCACGCGTTTGGACGCGACGTCGATGTCGACGACTTCGCTCATGACGACCCGGGTGTTCTTCTGCTTGCGCAGGAGCCGACGGATCGGAGCCGCGATGTCGGCCATGCTGAGTCCGGCCGTCGCGACCTGATACAGCAGCGGTTGGAAGAGGTGGTGGTTTTCTCGGTCGACGAGAACCACATCGACCGGCGCGTGAGCTAACTTTCGCGCCGCGGATAGGCCTGCGAATCCACCGCCGAGGATGACGACTCGCGGCCTCTTGATCGAGTCCTGCATGGGACCTGACTATGCTACGAGCTGATCCGATACCAGGAGAGTGAATGTCCGAGCCAGAACCGACGATTGCAGACGGCGCGCGACCGACACGACCGGGGTTGGGAGCGAGGGTTCGCGACTGGATCGCCCCCTTGGTCCGCCGCAAGGTTGAGCGCTACGAGTTGCCCGAGCACGATCGCTTTCCGCTCGAACACCACTTCGAACCGATTCCCGTCCCTGCGCCCGACGAACTCTTCGCGGATCTCCGCTCGGACGAGCATCGATCGTCGCCCCGTGCGCTTCGGGAAGCCCCCACGGTCCAGCCACCGTGTCCCGGCTGCGGTCGCGTCGACGGGTTCTCGGTCCTGTATTCCGATCTTCCCAACATCGACACGCGCGATTCCGCCATCGTCGAGTGCCCGGACTGCAGCTACGTGTTCTTGAGTCCGCGACAACGCGAGCTCTCCGACTCTTGGTGGAATGCAGAGACCTACGTGACCGACTGCTTGATCCCGCGCATGCGCAAAGAGAAGCAGATCGACGAGCACGGGCGTTTCGATCCCAATCGAAACTGGTTGCTACAACGGGCGATCACCTACGGACTCGAAGCGATCGCCGAGGGTCTCCCGCGACGCGTCCTCGATGTCGGTTGTTCGTTCGGCGGACTCGTGCATGCCCTCCGATCGGCGGGATGGGACGCGACCGGGATCGAGCCTTCCGAACACGTCGCTCGCCTCGGACGCGCACTCGGCAACGACATTCGGATCGGCACCTTCGATGCGCTCGGCGAACACGAGGACGTTCCGTGCATCGTCATGACCGAGGTCCTCGAACATTGCTTCGATCCACGCGAGGCGATTCGCGCTGCACATCGAGCACTGGCTCCCGGCGGTCTGTTCTTCGTCAGCGTCCCCAACTTCGACGGACGCACGCGCAAAGAACAGGGAAAAGCTTGGGGCGAGTTCGTCACCGATCACTTCTCCTACTTCACGGGGACGACGCTCGGACGGATGCTCGTCGACGAAGGCTTCGCCAACGTCGAACTGCTCACGACCGAGGGATTCCCGATTCTCGTGACTCCATTGCCCGGCCCAGACGTTCGTGCGATGCAGGCGAAGCGGCAGCAGGACGCCTGGTCGTGGATCACGGAAGATCACTCCGGTGCAGCTCTCTATGCATGGGCGATCAAACCTCGATGAACCCGCCATCGATCGAGTATCGGACGATCGAGTATCGGACGATCGAGCGTTGGGGCTCGTGATCTCCATCGCCGACGTGCGCGAGGCTGCCGATCGCATTCGCGACCACGTGCATCGAACGCCGATCTTGTCGTCGTCGTGGCTCGACCAAGACCTCGCGGCGAGCATCGTCTTCAAATGCGAGAACTTCCAGAAGGTCGGCGCCTTCAAAGCACGCGGCGCGTGCAACGCGGTCTTTTCGCTGAGCGATGACGCTGCTGCACGTGGTGTGATCACGCACAGCAGCGGGAACCACGCCGCTGCACTCGCGTGGGCTGCGGCCGCTCGCGGGATTCCTTCGTACGTGGTGATGCCTCGTACGGCACCCAAGGTGAAGATCGAAGCAGTCCGGAGCTACGGGGCCGAGATTCGATTCTGTGAACAGCACGAGCGCGAGCTCACATGCTCCGCTTGGCAGAGCGAAACCGGTGCGACACTCGTACATCCGTTCGAGAATCCATTCGTCATTGCCGGTCAAGGCACCGCGGTACTCGAGCTCTTCGAAGAGCGTCCCGATCTCGACGTCGTCATCGTACCTGTCGGCGGTGGCGGACTCTGTTCGGGCAGCGCAATCACGACGCGCGCAATGAACCCCGATGCATGGATACTCGGTGCCGAACCGAAGGCCGTCGACGATGCTGCTCGGTCCATGGCCACCGGGATTCGTCAGCCACGCGTCGAAAACCCCGAGACCTGGGGCGATGGCCTGCTGACCGGCCTCGGTGCGCCGAACTTCGAACTCATGAAAACGCACGGCGTCCGCATCGTCACCGTGGATGAAGATGCGATCGTCGACGCGGCGCGCTTCTTCCTGGAACGGATGAAGATCGTCGTCGAGCCGAGCGGCGCGACCGTGCTCGCAGGCCTGATCGCGATGCGCTCCGAGATTCAGGGAAAACGTGTCGGAGCCGTGATCAGCGGCGGCAACACGGATTTCGCATGGCTGGCGCGCGGATGAGAACGGTTCGCGCGATCGGCGCTTTCGCTACCGCGACGGCCTTCGCCATCCTCGGTCTCGGATCGTGCTCGCACGACGACAACTCGCTCGTGATTTTCGCGGCAGCCTCCCTGCAGGGGCCATTCCGCGAACTCGCCGAGTCGTTCGCCACGGCGACCGGCGCTACGACGCCGAGGATCCATGTCGCCGGTACGCCCCAATTGGTCTTGCAGATCCGCGAAGGCGCGTGCGTCGACGTGTTCGCCTCGGCGGATACGGTGCAAATGCAACGCGTCGTCGATCTCGGTCGAGTCCACGGAGACACGATCGTCTTCGCCAAGAACAAGCTCGTCATCGTGACGAGTCCGGGCAATCCGCACGGGATCCGTGCTCTCGAGGATCTTGCACGAGACGGACTCCGAGTCCTGCTCTGCGGACCCGATGTCCCGGCGGGCCGCTACGCGCGGGAAGCGCTCGCCAACGCGAGTATCTCGGTGAGGTCTGTCTCGGACGAGCCGAGTGTTCGCAGCGTCGCGCACAAGGTCGCGCTCGGCGAGGTCGATGCAGGAATCGTCTACGCCACCGATGCGAAGGCGCTCGGCAATCGCGTCGAGAGCGTCGCCATCGATCCGCGTTGGAACGTCACAGCGACCTATGTCGCAGCCAACACGGACAGTGACCTCGGTGCATCCTTCGTGCGCTTCCTCGAGTCGAAGGACGCCGCGCGCATCTTGATGCACCATGGGTTCGAAACGCCGTGACAGGACACACCCATCCACCACCACGAGCTTCGATCGTCGCGGTCATCGCCGCGTGCGCGCTCATCGGATTACCTCTGCTCGGGCTCGCACTTCGAGCTCCTTGGTCGACGATCCTCGATCAGATTTCGCGTCCAGAGGTGTTCCGTGCTTTGTGGTTGTCCATCGAGTGTTCCGTCGCGGCAACCGCCTTGTCATTCGTGATCGGCTTGCCGCTCGCGGTCTGGATGGCGAGCGAGACGTCTCGCTGGACCAACGTCGTGCGAGCGTTCGTCCTGCTCCCGATGGTCTTGCCACCGGTCGTCGGCGGTCTCGCACTCCTCCTCGCGTTCGGACGCAACGGAGTCTTCGGGCAGTACCTCGATGCTTGGTTCGGCATCACGCTGCCATTCTCGACGGCGGGAGTGATCGTCGCCGAGACGTGGGTCGCGTTGCCCTTCTTCGTACTCACGACCGAAAGCGGCCTGCGCGCAACGGACACTCGAGCCGCGGATGCGGCAGCCACACTCGGCGCAAAACCGTGGCGCATCCTGACGACGATCACTTTGCCGATGATCGCACCGTCACTCCAAGCGGCTTCGATACTCGCCTGGGCGCGCGCTCTGGGCGAGTTCGGTGCGACGATCACGTTCGCAGGCAACCTCGAAAGCACGACGCGCACCATGCCACTCGCCGTCTACACGGCTCTCGAGTCTTCGCCCGAAGCCGCGATCACGCTGAGCTTCGTCCTGATCGCGATCGCGATGGCCGTGCTCTTCGTCTTACGAAAGCGATGGTTCCCCACTGGACGAACGGCACGATGAACCTCGATGCATCCATCGGCCTCCAAAGAGGCACATTGCGGATCGACGCGCAGTTGTCGGCAGGTGCTGGCGAAACAGTCGCTCTCGTCGGCCCCAATGGAGCGGGGAAGACGAGCTGTCTCCATGCAATCGCCGGCCTCGTACGCCTCGAGCGTGGTCATGTCCGTCTCGGCATGCGCTTGTTCGACGATGGAAGCGTGACGAACTTCGTCCGTCCCGAGGACCGGCATGTCGGAGTCGTGTTCCAGGACCATCGCCTGTTTCCGGCAATGTCGGTCGTCGACAACGTCGCGTATGGCCCGCGGAGCCGCGGAGCCGGCAAGCGCAGCGCGCGCGCGACGGCACACGACTGGCTCGAACGCGTCGGGATCACGAAACGAAACGAGAAGCCCGCTGCGCTATCCGGCGGCGAAACTGCGCGGGTAGCGTTGGCCCGCGCGCTCGCGTACGAGCCAGACATGTTGCTCCTCGATGAGCCACTTGCGGCCGTCGATGCCTCGGCACGCGTCGCGCTCGAGAGTGCGCTTCGCTCGCACCTCGCGAACTTCGAGGGACCTCGTATCCTCGTCGCGCACGACATCGGTGATGCACTCGCACTCGCCGACCGCTTGATCGTTCTGGAGAGCGGATGCGTCATTCAGAGTGGCACGGCCGAAGAACTCGCGCGACGGCCTCTATCGAACTACGTCGCGGACCTCGCCGGGGTGAACCGATTCGTAGGCCATTGTCGGGACAGCATCGTCACGATCGGTAACACAGAACTGACGGTCGTGTCCTCCGTCATCGGCGACGTCGTGGTGACGTTACATCCACGCGCCGTGTCGCTCTTCCCCGAGCGACCTGCCGGTTCGCCGCGCAACGTCTTCGAACTCCGCGTATTGCACGTCGAGTCGTTGCATGATCGCAACCGCGTGCAGCTGACCGGCTCGCTTCCGATGGTGGCCGAAGTCACGACGGCATCTGTCGAAGCCCTCCGCTTGTGCGAAGGGCGCACGATCTTCGCGGCGATCAAAGCGACCGAACTCGTCGTTTCGCCGCACTGACTCGCCGCGAACCGATCGTGATCAGCCTTTCTTCACGAATCCGTACTCGACGAGAACGAGGTTCTCGTCTTGCACGAGCCCGATCCCCGGTGCGTGTCGCTTGTACTCCTTCTCGCCATCGAGCGGATTCTCTTCGAAGACCTCGAGGCAGTTCTTGAGAATACCCACGGGCGTCGCGACGACCGCGTCTAGCCGATGGATGCGTGCGCGATCCATGGCGACCTTGGGCGCCAGTTCTTCGTAGTAGGCGGCACCGAGCACCGGCTCTCCAGGCATCACGAGCCCAGCGCGTGCTCCTTCGCGGCCGTGAACCCACGCACCGTTGTGTCCGATGACTTTGCCGTCCTCGTAGATGTCGACCTCTTCGCCGAAGTAGAAGACGCTCTTCGACATCGGGCACATCGCGACGAAGTTGCGGGAGATCTCGACGAGCTCGCCGTTCTTCGTCTCGCGTTCTTCGACGACGCGCGTCTCGAAGCCTCCGATGAGGCGCGTCTCGTCGAGGACGGTGATCGTGAGCCGTTCGGGCGTCCCTTCATCGTCCTTGCCTTCGAGAACGAGGCGATAGCCAGGCTCGAGCACGAAGAAACGGCTACGCCCGACCGTCGTCAGCTCACGCGTCTCGAGGCAGAAGTCGGTCTGGAATCGCGTCGCACCGGCGTGTGCACCGTGCGCGTGTTCGGACTCACCGTCTTCGTCGGCGTCTTCCTCGTCGCCTTCTTCGTCGTCGCCTTCTTCGTCGTCGCCTTCCTCGTCGCGACCGCGCTTGCCTTCCTTGCGCTCACCGCGACCTTCGTGTTCTTCGTCTTCCTCGTCGCCTTCGTCTTCTTCCTCGTCATCGTCGTCGCGACCGCGCTTGCCTTCCTTGCGCTCACCACGACCTTTGCGGTCTTCACGCTCTTCGTCTTCGTCTTCTTCCTCGCGGCTCTCGCGTTCGTTCTTCTCGCCCTTTTCTCCGCGCTCTTGCTTCTCGGCACCCTTCTCCGGCTTCTCGCCTTCGAGCGATTTCCGTACGACCGATCCGTCTTCGCGGAAGAGGACGTCGTATTCCTTCCCATCGACGACCATCTCGATCTCGTAGACCGCTTTGCCGTCCTTCTCGAACTTGCCGATGTCGACCAACCTTCCCTTGCCGACCTTCTCGCGGATGGCCTTCTGAACCGCCTGAGGGACCTTGTCGAGCGTGACCTTCTTCTCACCGTCCTGCGCAACGAGGCTCGTGCCCGAGGTCGCGAGTGCGAGCATCAACGCTCGCGCCATGGTGGACTTCTTCGTTCTCATCCTTCTCTCCTTCATCTCGATGTTCGAGAGTCGAAAGCCGGCCAGCGCGAACGCGGCGGCGTGATACGGGCTCGAACGTAGGCCTGCCAGGTGAAGCGTCGCTGAGTGCAGCGCATTTCTCTCACTCGTCGAGGTGGCTTTGCTCGGAGACCGGAAGTTCGACGATGACCCGAGCACCAGGCTCGGCAGATTCGATGCGACACGTGGCTCCGTGTGCGACGGCGACTTCGGCAACGATCGCGAGACCGAGTCCTGCGCCTTCGAGCGATCGCTGTCCGTTCCCACGGTGGAAGCGACGGAATACGGCATCGCGAAGCTCTTCCGGAACACCAGGCCCACCGTCGCTCACCGTGAGCACTGCCTTTCGAGTATCGCGAGTGCCGAGCGTGACATGGACGTGCGATCCGTTCCCGTGGCGCAGAGCATTGCCGATCAGGTTGTCGACGAGGATCCGAAGGAGATTCGGATCTCCAGCGACGAACGTTCCGGCGTTGATCTCGCAGTGAACGCGCGTCGGCGCCGCAATTCGAGCGGCCGTTACGGCATCGCGAACGATGCTCGCGAAGTCGACGACCTCGGAGCGTTCCACGCCGGCCTCGGCATCCATGCGCGCGAGCGTGAGCAAGGATTCGACGATGTCGCCCATGCGCTTCGACGTCGTACGAATATCGACCAAGAACTCCCGCATCTCGTCAGCCGTACGCCCCTCGCGAAGCGCAATCTCGGCCGCATTGCGGATCACGCTCACGGGATTGCGGAGTTCGTGTGCAGCGTCCGCGGTAAAGCGCGCTTTCCGCTCCGCCGCGTCTTCGAGCGCGGTGAACGTCCGGTCGAGGATCGACGCTAGCCTGTCGACTTCGTCGTCGTTGCCTCGCTTCGGCATCGACGCTCCACGCTGTTGTCCCACCTGGGACGCTGCAGCTCCGAGTTCGCGCAACGGGCGCACGAACCGGCGCGACAAGAAGAGACCGAACGCGACGACGACAACGACCGCGATGGCGGTCAAGAGCAGAATGATCGTCCGCACACGCGCGAGCTGATCCACGACCAACTCATAGCTCGCCGCCACACGGACGAGCACCTCGGGTGCAGGCAGCACCTCGGATTCGGTAGGCAGCGTTCGCCGCAGCGAACATTCCCGTAGAAGTTCGCCGCTACCCTCGAACGCGAACGATGCCCCGACCTCGATGTCGCCCGCAAGAGCCGGCAGAACGGGATCCGATGCGTGCAGCACGCGGCCGTCGGGCAGGGCCCGGATCTCGAACGTGAACGTGCCCGAGCCCGCCTCACGCTTTCCCATCGCGATGAACTCGGCCGCCATCTCGGGTTGCATTTCGAACTCGACGGAACGCGCATCTTCTTCCCACTCACAGACCGCGACGAGCGCCTCGGCGCGCGTCAGGAGCCTGCGATCGAATTCCGTCCGCAACGTCGCTCGCATCCCGAAGTAGAGCGTCGCGCCGAAGCCGATGAGCAGCACGCCGGTCATCACGACGAACCACAGCGTCAAGCTCGTGCGAATCGAGAGGGCCTTCACGGAGCGACGTCCACGAGCACGTAGCCGACGCCTCGGCGCGTCTGCAAGCAACCTTCGGCCGAACCGCCCTGCAGCTTGCGTCGCAAGCCGGACACGAGCACTTCGAGGACGTTGGAATCAGGACCGGTCTCATCGTCCCAGAGCGCAGCCTGGATCCGATCACGGCTCTGCACCGAACCCAGGTTGTGCAGGAGATGCGCGAGAAGTCGATATTCCATGTTGGTCACCACGACGGGATGCCCATCGTGAGTCACCGTTCGAGCCGACGTGTCCAACTCGAGCCCGCCCATCCGGAGCACCGACGTCCCTCCGCGCGATCCTCGCCGCATCAGCGCTCGCAAACGAGCGAGCAGCTCGGCGAACTCGAACGGCTTGGTCATGTAGTCATCGGCCCCGGCATCGAGGCCGGCGACGACTTCATCGGTCGCGTCGCACGCCGTTAGCATCAGGATCGGCACGACGGCACCGCCCTTGCGCAAGCGGCGGCAGACTTCGATCCCGCTCATCTTCGGGATCCGCACGTCGAGAAGCATCGCATCGTGGAAACCCGACGCCGCATACCAGAGTGCCTCTTCACCATCCCCCGCGACATCGACGACGTAGCTCTCGTCGGTCAGGCCGACGCGCAGCGAACGGGCGAGGATCGGCTCGTCTTCGACGATCAGGACTCGGGTCATGACTGGACCTCGTTGCGGCTACCTGGATACAAGCTGGGAACAAGCAGCTCGAGTCTACGGCGAGTCAGGTGAACCGACGCTGAATCGGGTAGGAGGCGCTCGCGCTACCTATACTGCGGTCATGTCCGACAAGCCGCATCGAACCGCCCTGTGGTCCCTCGGGGCAGCGGTACTCATTGTCGCGTTCGCATCGACGTATTTCCTCGCCTCCGCATCGAACACGATCGTCGACCCCAGTCTCGAGGCAGCCGATTCGACTCTCGAGGTGCCGACATCACCGATTTCGACATCGCAGCAAGACGAGATCTCGCACGACCCCGGCGTTGCCGAAACGGTCCGCAACACGGCGGGGCAAGAGGAACACTTCTCTGTCCGGTGGCGACTGCGCATCGTCGACGGAAGCGGAAGGATCTCCGCCGGTGCCGAAGTCCGCATCGCGTCCGAGGAGTTCGCCAGCGAGTCGCTCGAGCGACTCGAAGCCGAGGACCCGCACGCGCAAAGCCTGCGCGAACCATGGCGCAGTTTGGCCTGGTGCGAGACGAACGGCTCGCTGGCGACTGCGGACGACAGGGGCATCGTCGAGTTCACCTCCGACCCACGCGACTCGACACTCGGATGTGCACGTTCGAAGGATGGACGTCAGACGCGTTCGTTCCTCATGGATCGCGAGACGATGGGCAAAGATTGGGTGTCGGTGCAGGACGCTTGCGAGTCGGGTGCCGTGCCGACCGTCGAGCGAGTCGTGACTCTCGAGCCCGCGAGCGACGTCACGATCCACTGCGTGAACTCCAGTGGGGCGGACGTAGCGGGTTGCCCGGTTGTCGTACATGCGCTCGATGCGCCCATGTGGAACGACTACAACACTCCCCCCAAGAGCACGGACTCCTCGCTCGATCGCAAGAAGGCGGCTCCTTGTGGGACCTTCGTGTCGGGCCCGACAGGGCGTATCCGTCTGCCGTTCGCTCGCTACCTGCTCGAAGATCTGCGTGCTCTCGAGCTACCTCACGAATCATCGCAGTCCAAAGAGAAAGATGCGAACGGCACGCAGACGGCGGACGATCTCCGGCTCGCTGCACTCCTGTGCACTCCCGCCGTCCCCGCAGCGAACCCGACACATGCCTTGGCACGTTGTCGCAACGGCGGTGGCTTTCTCACCGAAGAGGTGTTCCTCATCGTCCCCGAGACAGGCTCGTTGGACTTCCGCGTCGTCGCTGCAGACGGCTCGAAGCTCGAGTTCGCAATGGAGGGGAACCTGGACTTCGAGTCGCTGTTTCTCGGCAGACTGGAGGTCGAGCGAGAGCCTTTGCGCGCGTGGAAACCATGCGGAGCCGACACCGTGCACTTCGACCATGTCGGGATCGGCGCGCGCTTCGAGTTCTACTGCTACGGCACTCACGTGCAGTGTGACGCCGGCGGCTCCTTCGTCGGTCCACGTTCACCGAATGCTCACGAAGAGAGAACCGTGGAGATGGACCGCGGCTATGCCTTCGCAAAGACTCGCGTCCGACGCGAAGACGGAAAGAGCCTGCCCGAGAGAATCGTCTTCGACATTCCCGAGCCTCCCTCACCAAGGCCACGTTCGCCCGTGGCGACGATCGAGGAAGGATTCGTACATGTCGCACGCTACCTGAGTGATGGCTCCCCGCGAACGCAGACGATCCATGCGTGGATCCCCGCTTCGCCGTCGGTCTCGGGTCTGCTCGAAGACGTGTCTCTCACGAGAGGAACCGTGGAGGAGTGGCCCGAACTCGTTCTCAGTGATTCCCTGGACCGAGTCACGGCTCGTTGTGTCGACGAAGACGATCGCCCGATCGCGAACACCTATGTTCGCGTCGTGAAACACGTCGCGGGCACGGGGTACGCGGATCTCCCAGGGCTCGTCCGTCGAAGCGATGCGCAGGGGTTCGTGCGGTTCGACCTGCCCCGCTTGCCCATCGATCCCCCGCTCGCCCTCGCCGCGCGTGCCGGCGCGAATCACAGCTCGGCCGTCGTTCCACTTCGTGGCCCTTCCCCGCGCGTGTTGACCCAGTTGTCCAAAGGGCAGATCGTCGTGACGGTGCGTGCACCCGACTCGCGTCCGTGGGTTTGCGCGTGTCGCTTCACGCCACGCGACCCGGACCCGTTCGAGCAGAAGCATGGACTCTCCATCAAGACCGGTCCGAATGGCGTGATGCACTATCCGATCCAGGGCTTCCGCCAAGGTGAGTGGACGATCGAGGGACACGGAGTCGGCGTGGTCGGTTCGTTACGGGCGACCGTCGACATCGTCCCGGGCAAGCAGATTCCCGTGATCCTCGATGCGAGCACGTTGCACCGATACGAGTTGCAGTTCATCGACGCTCGAGGCAACAGCGTCGAATCGAAGGTTCGCGTACGTAGCCGAGACGACACGGTCGCTGCCGAGCTCTCTCGAGCGAAGCTCGATCAAACAGGTCGCACGCTCGTCATCCATTCCACGCACGACACCCTTGCGCTCGACATCCTGCCCAAACATTGGCGCTCGATATCGCGCATCTGGACACCCGGAACCCACCGGGTGCTGCTCGAAGCCCCCGTCTCGCTACCGGTCGAAGCAAGTTCGATATCCGGCCCAAAAGACGTCGTCGTGCGCGCCGTCTCTCTCGAGCAATACGGGACGACGGTAACGAGACACGTCGACAACTACGCGGTCCTTGCAGCCGCGGGCGACAGACGCCGCGAGGGCGAGCTGAGGCTGACGGGAACCGTGCCGTACGAGATCGAAGTCCGCGTCGGGAACACGCCGTTCCGCCCCGTCCTCCGAGTCGACCCGAACGGGCTGCGATCCAAGCTCGTCATCGATACACCAACGAGCGCGCACCTCGTCCCGAGGTAACGTTCAATCCACCGAGGCGCGCACCCACTGCGCGATCGCATCGCGCGGCATCGCGCCGCTGTGTCGCGCGACCTCGGCGCCGCGGTCGAACACGATGAGTGTCGGTATCCCTTGGATGCCGTACCGCCGCGCGAGGTCCGACGACGCTTCGGTATCGAGCTTGGCGAGGATCGCAACGCCGGCCAAATGCGCAGATGCCGCTTCGTATTCCGGAGCCATCTGACGGCACGGCCCACACCACGGCGCCCAGAAATCGACGACGACGGGCAAGTCCGACTTGGTCAAGAAGCGCTCGAAATTCGAAGCGTCGAGTACGGCCGGCGAACCGCCGAGCAGCCGGGCCTTGCAGCTCGCGCAGACCGGTCGATCCTCGACACGAGCTGTCGGCACTCGATTGAGCGTCTTGCACGAAGAACACGGGATGATCCAGTTGTCTTGCATGTCCCCTCGTGGCCTCACTGAAAACCGTCGTCGAACACGAGAGAGCATAGGACGCCTCTCGCCGTTCCGCCCATGGGGCAGGACAACAACCTGGAGGTCTCAAGCGGTACGGCGGCGCAGGGCACTCGAGACGATCGATGCGACCGCGATCACCGTGAATGCGACGAGACCGAGCATCGAGCATTCGCGGACGACGGTGCCTGACGCGCTCGCCTGCATCAGTGCGGAGAAGCTCGAAGGCAATCTCTCCGTGACGAGTGCGCGCACGCCTTCGAACGCGGACAACGAGAACGCAACGCCAAAGAGCACGGCGGGGACGACGGACCAAGTGCTACGACGCCCACCTCGGGGCACGAGCGACAAGGACATCAGAGAGAGACTCGCGGCGGTCAGGATGCTCGCGACGGCACTCGCGTAGTCATGGGATCGAGTATCCGCCACGATTCCGGCAACCAGTGCGAGCACCGCCAAGACGAGAGCCGTGATCCGCACTCGTGTTCTGGCGAAACCGACGTGTATTGCCGCGGCCCAAACGAGCCCGACCAGACCGACCGACACCGGCGGAAGACGCCACCGCCCGAAGCGCGTCTCGACGACGACGAGAGCGAGACTGGCCAGAGCCAAGACGCCGACCGAGGCATGAGCGAGCATCGAGGGCGTGCGTTCGGAGTCCGACTGACGCAGCAAGTCGCGCGTCGCGAAGGCCCCGGCAACGAGCAGGATGCCGATGAGAGCGATGAAGAGCATCGTGACCCGAGAAACCTCGTCGGAGCGACTCGCGTTCATGCGCTCCACCTGCGCCTGGACCGAAGCGGGAAACTCGGAGAGCCGTTCGTGCTTCGACAGATGCATCAACAGCGGGTTCGAGAGAGGGAGTCTCTCGAGCCGTTCGTACGCGATACGCCGCAGACGCGTGCTCTCCGACTCGGCGACGCGTAGCCACCACCAAGCGTCGAGACCGAGCCCAGTCTCGGCTTCTCGGAGCCTCCGTTCGAAATCCACCGAGTCGCACGCGGTATCGTCGCCGGCGACGATTCGCGCTGCCAACATCGAAGCCAACCTGCCACGGACGATGCGCGCTCCTTCCGCGCCTCCGCCCATGGTTTCGACCGCTCGGGCGATCCCGGCGTCGTCGGTCCGCAGCCTTGCGAAGCGCTCGTCGAGCTCGCGTACACGTTCGTTGCTCGGTACTCGGGCTCCGATTCTCGCGATCGTCTCCAACGCATTCCACTCGAAGGCTCGCGCCTCGACACACCCGAGAAGGTCGAAGAGGCTCTCGTCGGACGACCCCATGATGCTGACCAGTGCGCCATCGAGAACGTTCTGTATCGAGACGAAGCCATCACGACCATCCGCGAGCCGCGCGCCGACCGCCAACACGAGCGGACCACAACGTTCACCCTCGTAGCCGCCATACCAACCGTCGACGACGCGCACGCAGGGACTGTCGAGCTTCTGAGGTAGCATCTCCGGAAGCGTGCGCGTGTAGTCGCTTCCGCTGTTGACGCGAGCCGACCACGCGAATCGCAGTTCGTCCCGAAGGACAAGCCGGCCCTCGAGGTCGACGCGGAGCGATGGATTCGGCGGATCCCCAACGAAGTCGTGGAATCCCGGGAGCGTCACTCCGAGCTGCGGCGTACGACGCTCGAACGAGAGCGTAGGCGACGAGAGCTCGGCGAGAGATACGAGGTCACTCGCGAAATAGGTGCGCTCGGGTTCGTCCATCGGCAACGCGGACGTGGTCTTCCAAGAGCCGACGAGGCGGCGACCGTCCGGGTCCCATTGCTCGAACGAGTAGTCGAGGACGTAGCGATCGTCGATACGACGAACACCGCTCTGCCACGTTGCGACGAGATTCGCCGGCTCGGGCTCGAGCGACGGCCAGACCGGAATCGCCTGCCCCGGATCCGCGACCTCGAGCCTCCACTGGTGATACCTCCTGCGATCCAGGCCATCGAGACGACTGAACTGCGTTGCAATGCGTTCTCCGCTCTCTGCATCGTTGTCGGCATCGAACTCCAACGCGAGTCGTAGCCTCGACTCGAACGACTCCCCTCGATGCCGAGGCCACCAAGTCGCGAAGTCCGTGGCGGGATCCATGCCCGTTCTGCCCGCCAACCACTCGCGAAGGCGGACGTCGTTCGACTCGCTCGCACCAGCGAGGAGCGATACGGCGAAATCGACTCGCATGCGATTCGCTTCGTCACGATTGCGGTCACGAAGAGCGACGCACAGCGTCCGCGCATCGAGAGCGACACCGTCTTCGATCCGTGTCAGCGTGCCCGACAGCTCGGGCCGCCACGGGAGATCCGAGAGCGCACACAGCACGTCCAGCGCTTCGAGACGCGTCGATATGGACAGCGAGCGATCCGCAGCGAGCGTCGTCAGTGCGCGCAGGACTTCGGGACGTGGGCCACCCCACCCGATCGGGGTATCGCTACCGAATGCAGCGTCGCGAAGCCTCGACCGAATGCGGCTCCTCACGGGTGGATCGAGGCTGTCGGAATCCCACCACGCCGCGATGAACGCGGTCGTGACATCGAATCCTCGAAGTTCCGCATCGGACGACGCACCGTTCGTCACGATGGACAAAACGGCAGCGAGGACTCGCCCCGCGCTTCGGTAACTCGTGTCTTCGGGGTTCTCCCACAGCGTCCGCAACCGCGGCTCACACGCACTCCAACATGTGGTCCATGATCGAGAACCGTCGTCGCCTTCCTTGTTGCGGTAAGCGTTCCTGAGGACTTCGATCGCATTCGAAGGCTGATCCGCATACGTCCACAGCGCGGCGAGCTCGCCGCTGTAGCGGGCACGCCAGCGCCAATCGACGCCGCGCGGACACTGCAGGAACCACGTTGCCATGTCGCGCGCCGCCTCGGATCGCCGCCCGCTCGACACGTCCTTCCAGGACAATCGCGAACGGCATTCGAGCAGGCCGCGCCAAACCTGATCGAGCAACGAATCGGACACGACTTGATCCGAGGCACGGTGCGGACGTTCGGCATCACTACCCAGAACACCGCGTGCGTGCTGATAGAGCTCGAACGCTTCTTCCCACGCTTCTTGACCTTCGCGCGCTTGGGCAGATCGAATCATCGCGTCGATGATCCGCGGGCTCGGAGCATCGGGACGCACGAACACCATGAAGAACGCGACCAACGTGGCAGCGACCGCACCCCCGAGAACTGCCTGTCGATTTCGAACGAACCAACGGCTCACCCGCTTGGTGACGCTCGGTCGCTCCGCCAGGACCGGAAGCCCCTGACGGAAGCGCTCGAGGTCCTCGCGCATCGCGCGAGCGGTCGCGTATCGGTCGTCTGGCGATTTCGCCATCGCCTTGTGACACACGAGCTCGAGGTCACGCGGAACACGCGGATTGCGCTTGCGGAGCGGCACGGCCTCTTCGTTCAACACGGCTTGCATCGTGTCGACGAGGTTCTTCCGTCGAAACGGCGATACACCGGTCAAGGCTTCGTAGAGCATCGCTCCGATCGCCCAGATGTCCGTGCGTTCTCCGATCCGAGAACCATCACCGCGCATCGCTTCCGGACTCATGTACGCGGGCGTCCCCATCAGTTGACCCGTCGTCGTGAGTTCGACGTCGAGGTTCACGTCACGTGCCAAGCCGAAGTCCGCGACATACACGTTGTCGCTCTCGTCGAGCAGGATGTTCGCGGGTTTCAAGTCACGGTGGATGACGCCATGTTCGTGACTGTGTTCGATGGCCGAGGTCACTTGCGTGACGATGCGCACGGCCTCCGAGGGTGAGAGTGCGCCATCCTTCAGGACGACGTCGAGCGACCGACCCTCGATGAAGTCCATCGTGTAGAACACGTGACCACCCGCCCGACCGACGTCGTGAACCGTGACGATGTGTGGGTGACGCAACTTCGCGAGGCTCTGCGCTTCTCGCTCGAAGCGTTGCAACATGTCCGACATCAACTGCTCGCCGCTGCGCAACACCTTGATCGCGACTTCGCGACCCAAGGATCGGTGACGCGCTCGATACACGACGCCCATTCCACCGCGACCGAGCTCTCCGAGCACTTCGTACGTCTCGGGCAGAACCGCCGACAAGATGGCCGGATCGACGCTGCCGTCGACGGGCTCGGTCGCACGCGTCAGGGTCACGATTGCACGATTGCAATCCAAGACGACGTCGACATCCAGGTCGAACCTTGCTGCCAACTCCTCGGCATCTTCTCGGCGGAGTTCACCGCACTGTTCGCGGAGCGTTTCGGCGAGTCGTGCGATTCGTTCTTCGTACGAAGAGTCGTTCACGTTGCATCTCCGTGGTATTCGTTCGTGTCAGGAGCTGCGAGCGCAGTCCCGAGTTTCGCGATCGCGCGACCGAGCATGCGATGCAAGCTCGTCAGAGCGACGCCCTCGAGTTCTGCGAACTCTCGCAGCGAGCGCCCCTCGAAATAGATCGCGAGAATGACGTCGCGCTCGCCGCTCTCGAGCTCGAGAAGTGCAGCTTCGAGCCGAATGCGCTCGTCGTTGCGTGCCGCGGCAGACAGCGGGTTGGTTCCCGCAGCACAAAGCCGTGTCGCGATGTCAGACCACTCGGACACGACCCGGTTCGCATCACGCTTCTTCGCTGAGAAATGGTCGTGTAGGTCGTGGATCTGACGCTCGGCGATTCGACAGAGCCACGCGACGAACGCTCCACGACCGTGCGGCTCGAACTCGTCGATCTTGGGCAACGCCGCAGCAAGAGCGTCCTGCACGACGTCGATCGGCTCCACTTTGGAAGCAAGGCGCGGCCCGAGCCGAACACGCACGTAGGTCAACAGCGGCGGAACGGCCCCCGCGAAGAGCTCCTCGCGGGCCCCCACGTCTCCCGCACGAATGCGTTGCAGGAGCTGCAAGGTCAGTGGCGCGCTGGTCGGTGGTTGTCGGTCGGTCATGGACGTGAAGCAAAGGGGAGGATCGAGGCGAGTGTTCCGGCCTGTTTCGCAGAAATCGAGAGGGCCCCGATCTCGGGGTGTTCCGCTCGGCGCGGTGGCAGCGCGCCGTGACGCCTCTTCGCCAGCCATCGACGGTCGGCGGATGGCCCCCGTCCCGCGTCGAATGCGCATGGAGGAGCGAACACGACACGTTTCTTCCATCGAGAGCAAGACCGATCATGAAACCCCGACTCTTCCCCCTACTCGTAGCAGCCGTCGCCATCGGCGCTCGCGCGCACGCCATCGCCCCTGTCCCTCACGATGCCCTGCCCGGCGCCACGCCCGGCACCGAGAGCTGGATCGTCCACTTCGAGTCCAGACCCTTCGATCTGCATGCGTTTCGCCGAGAGATGAACGGCGATCGAAACCCCGAAGCGGTCTCGGCAATCGTGAAGGACCTGGAGACGAAGATGCAGGCGCACCAGCGGGACTTCGTCCACGACATCGAAGCACTCGGTGGACGCGTCACGCACCAGTGGTGGCTCATCAATGGCTGTGCGATCGAGATCGCGCCGCGTCACTTGGACACCGTCCGCACGATGACGAACGTCGCGCGGCTCGAAGCCGACCGCGAGTCGTCGCCGGCGATCAAGAAAGCGACGAACAAGTTCAATCACGATAGTGATTCCTTGAACGCTCGCGGGGTGACCGGCGCGGGAGTCGCGTGTGCGATCATCGACTCGGGTCAGGATTCGAACCGTGGCGGCTCTGGCCGTCCGCACATCACCTACAGCAAGCGCGGCACGTCGACGTCACGCCTCGTCGCCAACGTTCAAGTCGGTCTGATGCCGGCGGACGACAGTCACGGGCATGGAACCGGCGTCGCGAGCATCGCTGCAGGCTGGAAGTGGTCGACGAACGAGGCCGACAACGGCCACGCGTATGACGCTGACATCGTCGGCTACGCGATTGCGAACAACACGCAAGGCAGTTCGAGCACAGCCGTACAGACGAGCGCGTTCCAGCGCGCGGCTGCCGACGCCGCTCGCTACAAGATCGTCGCGACCAACATGTCGTACGGCGGTGATTCGGATCCGCGCTCGTCCATCAACCTCGCGATGGACAGTGCCGCACTCAATGCGGACCTGCTCAACGCGACGGCTGCCGGAAACAACGGACAGGACGTGACCAAGAGCGTCACCAACCTCAACGGCCTTTCGGTCGGCGCGGTGGCCGAGGACACGCACACGCTCGCGAGCTTCAGCTCGCGCGGTGTCCAGGGCGGGCGACTCTTCCCCAACCTCTGTGCCAATGGCGTTTCGACCGACATGGCGAAGCGTGACAACGAATTCGACAACTACATCTCGGACGGCACGTCGATGGCGTCGCCGCAAGTATGCGGTGCTGCAACGTTGATTCGCGGCGCCAACCGCAATCTCAAGGCGGATGAAACGCGCGCCATCCTGCTTGCCGCGACCGAGAAGAATCCGGGATCCGGAAGCGGGCTCAACTCCACGGGCACTGGCGCGGGATATCTTCGTGACGACGTCGCGTACGACGTCGCGATGTCGAGCGGCAGCCATGGCCGTGCAACGCTCAGCGCGACGACTCGTGTTTGGCGACGCTCGATCGCCGTTCAGCAGGGCAATACCGTGCAAATCGCGATCGCGTGGAACCGCCTCGAACTCGCGAACGGCTCGAGCTGGACCAACCTCGACCTCGCACTGAAGAGCGGTTCGACGACGGTCGCGAGCTCGACTACGAGCCTCAACACCGAGGAGTTCGTGCGCTACACGGCGACGAAGAACGAGACGCTCACCTTCGAGGTCACGCTTCAAGGCTCGGTCGTCGGTGCGACGTCCCAACCGTTCGGCTGGGCCAGCCATGTCGACGTGGCGGCGAGCTACACGACGTTCGGTAGCGGCTGCAAGGGGACTGGTCGCGTGCTCGCGAGCGCCGGCGTTCTACCGGCGGGTTTCGGTCAGGCATGGGGGCACGGAGGCAACTCGTATCCGTTCGGCGTGTCGCCGATGCGCTACATGCAATCGCACGCGGCGTACCAGTTCTCGGGCACCACGACGATGCGCGGCATCGCCTTCCGCAGTGGTCAGAACCTCCAGCAGCACGCGAATGCGCTCAACGTGACGATCAAGGCCGGCTACACGCGGCAGAACGCGCAGTATCTGAGCAACACCTTCGATGCCAACTGGTGGGGCACTCCGACAACGGTGTTCCAGGGCGTGCTCAACGTGCCCGCGATGCCGATCCAGGCAAGTCCCCAGACCTTCACACTGAAGATCCCGTTCCGCACGGCCTTCGTCTACGATCCGAGCAACGGCCACTTCCTCTGGGAATGCCAGAACGCGGGTCAGACTTCCTCGCAGGTCAACTACTTCGACGCCGTCTCGAGCGCGAGCAACCCGTCGTGCCGCATCTACTACGGGGGCAGCACGAACTCGACACTCGGCATCACGACGCCTGGCTTCTGTCTCGTGACGCAGATCCTGCGCGACGGCGGATCCGGTGCCACAGTGACGCTCGAAGGCTCCGGACTCCCCGCGACCGGCGCTACGTGCCGCATCGACCTCGCCGGCGCTGCCCAGAACACGGTCGCGATCTTGTGGCTCGGCGCAAGGCAAACGAACTTCGGGATCGGCGGCGCAGCGCCTGGATGCTCGGTCTATTGCAGCTACGACATCCTGCTCGGTGGAGTCGCGACCGGCTCAACCGGAACCGGAAGCGTCGCACTCAACATCCCGAGCGACCCGAAACTCGTCGGTGTCCGCTTCTACAACCAGTGGATCGTGCTCGACAAAGCCGCCAACTCGCTCGGCATCGTGATGTCGAACGGCGGCGCTGCGACAGTCGGGAACTGATCCCGAATCAAAGGGACGTTGTGCTCCTAGTGGGGCCATGCGGCTATTCTCGCGGTCTCTCGTGAGGACGAAGGGCGAACGATGCTGCCGTTGATGTGGCAAGCAATAGCACGATGGTGGCGGCAGCGCGGCACTGCGGTGAATCCGTACGTCGAGTACGAGACGAGCCGACTCAGAGCCTTGGTTGCAAATACAAGATCCCCCGTCGAACTCCTTCGCTTGGAACAGAGCGGACGATTCGGCGGTATCGAGATCGACGTGAAATCGACACTCGAGGAGATCGCCAAGGTCGACGCCGACGACCCGGATGCCATCGTCATGCTCGGCACCGCGAGCATGTCGAGGGATGGTCATGTCCGCGAGGCCGCAGTGCGCCGACTGAGTGAGATCGAGAGCGGAAGAGAGCTTCCCTTCCTGCTCTTACGAGCCAACGACTGGGTCGATGCAGTTCGCGATTCCGCGAAGAACGCGATCCACGAGCGAATCTCACGAGGTCGGCACGTCGACTTCCTCGACAACTTGCCGCTCGTGCTTCGACTCAACGACTGCAGGCGCGCTGACCATTCGCATCTCGTGGCATCCGTGAGCCAGATGCTCACTTCACTCGACTCTCCCGAGCTCCTGATCCGGGGGCTTCGCGACGACTCGAGATCCATCCGTCGCAGCTGCCTACAGATCGCGATCGATGCGAACTTCACGGAAGTCGTCGAGGCTGCGCTCGACACGACGGACATCGCCATCCGGTGTCGTGCCGCACGCATGCTCACGAACCATGCGGATGTAGATCGTGCACGGTCGTTCGTTACGAGGTTGCTGAAAGACAGGACTCCTGCGGTTCGTCGCATCGCGTTGCGTACGATCCTCGAGCGCTTCCCGCATCTGCGCCAAATGGCGCTGCAGGTCGCCTTGGTGGACGAGTCTTCCGTGACCCGTCGTGTCGCGATCCGCAATGCCGGAGACCGCATCGATGCAGCCGGGTTCTATCGACGACAAGCCGTTTCGACGAACAGTAAGATGCGCCGCCTCGGGCTTCTGGGTCTCGCCGAATGCGGAACCGACGACGACGCGACGCTCGCTGCAGGCATGCTCGAGGACGAAGTCTCATCGGTTCGCGCGGCCGCTGTGACCGCGATCTCCCGGCTATCCAGCGAAGCGCATGCGCATCCGATTGCGGCGGCGCTCGAAGACCCCAGCCCGTCGGTCGTCAAGGCGGCGCGCATCGCCATCGGTACCCGCGATGTCCCATACGACGCACGACAGATTCGACGCGCGTTCGAGACGAGTCCCCACGAACACGTTCGTCGTGCGGCATGGACCGTGCTCTGCAACGGCGGGAAATGGGCACGACTCCGATACTCTCTGCTCGGACTCCTGGACTCCGCGCTCGCGGATCGATCCGCACGATCGCTCCAAGATTGGCTCGCTTCGTTCAACAAGTCGTTTTCGGATCCGACGGCAGAAGAACTCGTCGAGATCCGATCGTTGCTCGACACGGCGCGGTCCAACGGTCACGACGATTTGGTCTCGACCATCCAGTTCTACCTTCCGCATCCGACCGACTCGTCCGCGTGAACTTTCTCGACGACCTGTCGGTCGACGCATCGCATGCCGGATCAACGAAAGCACCGCGGCCCTGCACCCAAGGACGAGGAGTTCTTCGGGAGCAACGCGCACTCGTCGCTGCGCGCGGCATGCACCGACCTCACGTGGCTGCTCACGCGCGGATACCCGATCGACGCATCGCTCGCGCTCGTCGGGAATCAATACGCACTCGTGCAGCGACAGCGAGTCGCCGTTCGTCGAGCCACCTGTAGCGAACAAGAGCGAAGCTCTCGTCGCGAACGCGAACTCGGTCCTGGCAAACGGCTCCGAGGCTCACTCTGGATCGACGGCTACAACGTGCTCACGTCGATCGAAGCGGCGCTTGCCGGAGGCGTCATCCTCGCATGTGCGGATGGCACGTATCGAGACATGGCGAGCATGCACGGTTCGTGGCGGCGAGTCGCGGAAACCGACAGGGCGATCGCACTCCTCGTCGACGCGATCGACGAGCTCGGAATCAGCGAAGCGATCCTGTATCTCGACCAACCGGTCTCGAACAGCGCGCGATTGCGCACGATGCTCGTCACGGCACTCGGCGATCGCGCGGTCGAAGTCGCCCTCGTCCCTGATCCCGACGTGATCCTCGCGCAAGCGCCAGTGCCGATCGCGACGGCCGACTCGGGCATTCTCGATCGCTGCGGATCGTGGTTCTCCCTCGCGCAGTTCGTGATCGCCCGCCACGCGCTCACGGACTGGATCGTCGACCTGGATCCGTTCAGTACGGGAAGCCGTTGAAGCGGACGGTCTTGGGCACCATGCCGTCGCCCTTGAAGTGCACCTTGATGGTCGTGCTCAGACGTCGCGCCACGCCCTCGAGTTCGAGTCCCGGTTTGACGTGCACCCGGATGCGCCACAGCTTGTGCGCGGGGATGCCACCTTCGGTTCGGCGCGGAATCTCGACATCGACCACACCCTTGGCAGGGTCGAGAGGCGTCGGCGGCACGATCTCGTAGTCGATACCGCCTTCCTTGCAATTGCTCTCGACGACCTCGACGTGATCGACCGCGATCTCTTCGTTCGCGACATCGTTCGGCCAGATGTAGACCGTGTCCTCGCAGCCATCGGCCCGCTTGAAGCGATTGAGCGAAAAGAAGCCGGGCGTCAGGTGGACCTTCGACTTGACCTCGGCCCGTACGCCGACGAGGACGTTGCGGCCCTCACGATTCGTCTTGAAGAGCAGGTTTCCACCGAGCGCTCCTTCGTCGAGGTTCGGACCGTAGACACCCTTGATCTCGTAGAACTTGCCGCGTTCATCGGTGCCGACAGCGACCGATTCGATCGAAATCCCGGGAGTGATCGGATCGAGCGGTTTCTCCGCAAGCTCCCATTCACCGTCGAGCATGCACCGCACCTTGACCGACCACGGCTTGGCTTCGACCGGCGACATCTTGCCGAGATCGACGAGCGGGGGTTCGACCAAGAACGCGGCATCGATCGCCGCGTCGACCGTCAGGTTGAACGTCGGCATCTTGGAATCCGTCGTGTTGACCTGGATGAACCCCGTGCGCTGGCCAGCGGGGCCGCTCACATCGAACACGAGCTTGACCGTCCCGCTCGCGCCCTTCGGAACTTTGATCGGCTCCTTGAGCGACTGCTGAACGTCGAGCTTCTTCTCGAGCGACTGCTTCTCACCGTTGACGAAGAGTTCGAGCTCTTGACACTTGCAGCTCGAGGTCAGCAGTGTGATCTCCTGATCCGCACCACTCGTGTTCTCGAACTCGTACTCGCCCTTGAGCCGAATTGGTTCGGTCGACTCCGTCTGCTTGCCGAAACTGATATGGATCTTCTTGAACCAGCAGCCTTCCGGAATCGGCTTGTCTTCGTTCATCGGCGGGATGTCCCCGCTCTGCGCTTCGCCGGGCTTCTCGTCTTGGAAGCTCGCTGATGCGGGACGTGCCAGTGGCAGCACGAGGCAGCCGGCCAAGAAAAGGGACGCGGATCGACGATCGAAACAAATCATGGGGACCACGGAATGATGCGGAAAGCGGAGCTACGGGCCACCGTGGCGGCCGGACGAATGCAGAATAACGGTTGGGGTCGCCGAGTGCTCCCGGGTCGAGGACGAATCGCCGAGGACCCCGGCGCGCGCGATCGTACCGCGGCTTCGCCGACAAGGACGCCATGGGGGCGCGGCACCGACTGCTATGCTCGAATCATGCAGTCTCGACTCCGCGCAACCGTCGCGGCCCTTGTCGTCGTCGCAGGCACCCACGTCGCTGCGGCCCCCGTGCGAGCGCAGCTCGGTCGCCCGATCGTAGGGTTCACGGTCGAAAACACGGCTCCCGTGATCCGGCAGGAGATCGTCCGTGCTTCGATTCCGTTCGCGAAAGGGGCGTGCAAGGACCTCGCGAACCTCCAGGTGCGCGGTATCGACACAGCGTGGCTACCGCTCACCTATTGGGATGACGGCTCCATCCAGTGGGCGCAGGCTCAGTTCTTCGACATCCTCGACCCGTCGGCTCTCCACCACTACGAGATCATCGTCGGCAAGGCGGTCCCGAAGGATCGCCTGACGATCGCCGCACCATGGCTCCTCGCGCCGATCCTCCAGGGGAAGATTCGCACGGAGGTCGAGGACGTGTACGGCACCGTTTACGACACCGGACTCGAACTCGACTACACCGCGGGGCCGAACGGTGTCGTCGTCTCGACGCCCTACCTCATCACCTATCGCCTCCGCAGCTATCACCGTCCGAAGGACCCGAAGAAGCCCGGGATCGGTCGCGATTTTCTATCCCTGACCGCATACCTCACGTTCTTCCATTTCTGTGCGCACGCCGAGTTCACTCTGGTCCTCGGCAACGACTATCGCGGTGCGGACAATCCTGGTGAGTCCAAGGATCCCAACCTCTATCCGCTCGGCAACGTGCGGTTTCGACGCTTCTCGCTCATGATCCGCGGGAAAGAACTCGCGTTCGTTCCGCGGTACGTGCAGGAAAACGAGTTGCGCCCGCCAACCGAGATCCGCGAGGACGGCGAGTTCGTGGGTTGGCGTCAGGACTTGATCGGTCCGGGCAAGAGCCTCTACCTGGGCGACGGGTGCACGAAGCTCTTCGATCTCGTGATGTTCGCGCCGCTCGGCAACCCGCGAATCGCGAGCACGAACGAAGAAGAGCAACGACGCCGCGAGAGCGCTCATGCCCTCGCCGCTGCGCCCTTGATCCCGATGGTCGACCTCACGGACCTGCGTCGATCCGGTGCCGCCAACGCGCATGGCGGTCCTGCGCCGGCGACACCGCGAGCCCGAGCCCTCGCTGACAAGACGTACCGTCAATGGCGTGCTCGGGAGCACTTCGGCGTCTTCGGCACGTGGGGGGATGCCGCGTCGACGCATCAAACCGGAACGCCTCGCAACACGCCCATCGCACTCCACGAGGCCTATCGAACCAAGGATCGGGGCCTGATGGTGATGGGGATCGCACAATCCCTTCAACAGAGTGTGCGTCCGTACCACCTGTTCGGACTCCAGGTAGAGCCCGAACAGGACATCTATCTCGAAGGCATGCCGATGCGGCGTGGCGAGCAATGGGTCTCGCGCGAGACGCTCGGTCGCAGTCACCTACCCGAAATCACCGAGCTGCACCGACGCGAACTGCTGCTTCCGTATCGCGGGCCGTACGGATTCAACGCATTCGACTACGAGCACTTCACCGTGGACCTCCTCTACGAGTGCTACTGCATGACCGGAATGGCGTGGATGAAAGACGAACTCGCGCTGCTCGGCGAACAACTGAAGGGCATGCTTCGCCCTGCGAAGTATTACTTCTCGACGCCGCGTCATACGCGTGGCGAGGGATGGTGCATGAAGGGTCTGGCGTTGATCCACCGCGCGACCCGCAACGAATCGCTGCGTCAGCTCGCGCTCGAGCGCATCCCGATCCTCGAAGAGGCGCAGCGGGAATCCGGCGCGGCGGTCGCGCAGTTCGGCGATGCGCGCGCCGTTGGTGAGGGTGTTCCGTACGATTCACCCTGGCAGCAAGCGGCCTATGTCATGGGAATGATCGCCGCATACAGAGAGTTCGGAGATCAGCGCTTCGCGGAACTCGCCTTGACCGTCTCTCGCATCTTGTGCACGGACGGTTGGGAAGAAGGCGTAGGCCCCAAGCATGCGTACGCGATCGGCAATCCCACGAACTTCAAATCGGGCACCGGCATCGGCTGCCAGGAGTTCGCGAGTCCGGCCCTCGTGCTCGCTGCGGAAGTCGCCTCGGAGTTGGGACGGGACGCCGACAGGACACTGTTCTTGAGGCGAGCCAACGAACTGTGGCAGATGCATCGCGGTGCCGGCATCGAGCGGCTCTCCGCCAACAAATGGTGGCAGATCCACCTGGATCGCTTCCCGAACGGCCGCATCTACGACTGATGCCACCCGCGTAGCGCGTAGGAGTATTAGGACACGCTGCCCCGGTTACGCCGAGGGAGCGCAACGACACCAGGCGTGCAAGTGGCCGGAAACAACCGTGCGAACTTTTGCGACACCCCACTAGGGATTCGGATGGCGGAGACGCGAATCTGGTCCCAGAGTTGTGGTCATGGCGACCCAACAAGATCTCGCTGCGTGGCGTGACGAGTTTCCGATCACGCAAACGACCAACTACCTCGTGAGCAACTCGCTGGGCGCGATGCCGCGATCGACGCGCGACAGCCTCGCGGCCTACGCGGACCTGTGGGAACGACGCGGCGTGCGCTCGTGGGCCGAGGGGTGGTGGACGATGCAAGACGAGGTCGCGCAGTTGCTCGCGCCGATCCTGGGCTGCCCAGCGCCTGCGATCTCGATGCACCAGAACGTGACGATCGCGTCCGCCGTCTTCGCGTCCGCGCTCGACTTCACGCAGCGCAACAAGATCGTTTTCACCGAACTCAACTTCCCGTCCCTCATGTATCTCTACGAGGGAATCGCGCGTCAGCAAAGCTGTCACGTCGAACGCATCGCGAGTCCCGACGGGATCCACGTTCCGACGGATGCCCTCCTCGATGCGATCGACGACGAGACGGCGCTGGTGCCGATCAGCCATGTGCTCTTCCGATCGGCATTCATCCAGGACGCGAAGGCGATCGTCGAGAAGGCGCGTTCCGTCGGAGCCATCGTCCTGCTCGACGTCTTCCAATCGGTCGGAACCGTCCCGCTCCACCTCGAGGCGTGGGGTGTGCATGCAGCCGTCGGTGGCGCTCTCAAGTTCCTCTGTGGCGGGCCGGGCAACGTCTTTCTCTACGTCGACCCGGACCTGACGAAGGATCTCTACCCCGCGTTCACCGGTTGGATGGCGCACAAGCGTCCATTCGATTTCGACCCAGGACCGCAAGATCTCCGCAACGACGGTTGGCGCTTCTTGCACGGCACCCCCAACGTGCCCGCGCTCTATGCCGGTCGCGAAGGGATTCGCATCCTTGGCGAAGTCGGCATCGAGCGCGTGCGCGAGCAATCGATGCGTCAGACTGCGAAGCTCTACGAACTCGCGACCGCACGTGAGTATCGTGTGCATGCACCTGCGGATCCCGAAGTCCGTGGCGGGACGATCGCGATCGACGTCCCCCATGGATACGAAGTCTGCCAAGAACTGCTGTCACGCGACATCATCGTCGACTACCGGCCCGGCGCGGGCATTCGCATCGCCCCGCACTTCTACACACTCGATTCCGAGTGCGAGGCCGTGATCGACGCGATCGACGACATCCTCGAATCACGCGCCTATGAGCGCTTCGTGGGCAAGGAGCACAAGCCCGGATGAAGCGCCGCCGCATTTGGGACATCTCGGAGACTCTCGGTCCCGAGACTGCGACGTGGCCCGGCGACTCGCCGTTCACACGCGACTGGGTCATGCGGATCGACGCCGGCAACTCGTGCAACGTCTCGACGGTGCACACATCGGTACACAACGGAACGCACGGCGACGCACCGATGCACTTCTTGGACGAAGGTGCGTCCATCGACCAGGTGCCGCTCGATGCGTATCTCGGCACGTGCGTCGTCGTGCACGTCGAGCCAGAAGGCGGCTTCGTACCCGAACACGTCATCCGCCGACTCGCTGGCGAAGAACGCGCGCTCTTCCGCACGAACGCTTCACACGACGAGCGACGATTCGACGAGGAGTTTTGCGCGTTCGGCGAAGCCGCCGCACGCGCGGCGGTCGAGTTGGGCCTTCGCCTCGTCGGTCTCGACACGCCTTCGATCGATCACTTCACGTCGAAGGAAATGACCGCGCACAAGGTCTTGTTGCGCGGTGGCGTCGCGATCCTCGAGAACCTGGATCTGAGCGCCGTGCCCGAAGGGCACTACGAACTCATTGCGCTCCCACTCAAGATCGCTGGAAGCGATGCGTCGCCGATCCGCGCGGTTCTGCGCGAACTCGGCGACGCCTGATCTCAGACTGATCGCAGACGCTGCATCTCAAAAGAGAACGCTGCGCTTGATCACGTTCGAGGACTCGAACGGTAGTTTGAGCGTCTTGGAGTCGACGGCAATGATCTGCGTGTAGAAGGTCTTGCCCGCGAGTCCCGCCGGCATGACCCAGAACTGCGTCGCGGTTCCCGACT
>JAGQQW010000319.1 GCA_020426005.1 Planctomycetota bacterium
TCGAGCAGGACGCGGACGTGATCATGATGGTCCATCGCGAGGAGTACTACACGCGCAAGGAAGAGGACGCTGGGCTCGCCGAGATCATCGTGGCCAAGCAGCGCAACGGCCCTACGGGCGACGTGCGACTCCGGTTCTTCCGTGAGTACATGCGCTTCGAGAGTTACACGGGTATGCCGGAGCCTCTCGCCTGAAATGCGGGGTCGCGCCACGAGCCCGGTCCGCGCGTTGGTTCGCCTCGCGTCCTGCGCGGGAGTCGCGACTTCGTTCTCGTACGCCGTGGCGGCTCAGGACATCCAGGCGCCACCCCAGGACAAGAATGGTCGCAACGCGCTCGAAGGACTGGAGGACGAACGCATCCTTTCGGTGCGGATCACCGGCCTCGAGAACCTGCAGCCATCCGTCGTCCTGGCCGAGCTGCGCACGCGAGCCGGATCGCGTCTCAACGCGCGTGCAGTTCGCGAGGACCTCGCGTTCTTGTGGAGTCGGTTCAAGCTCCAATGTCGCGTGTTCGTAGAGAAGTCGGAGCGAACCGACGCGAACGCGGGCGTCAAAGTGCGCTTCGAGGTCGTCAAAGAGTTCTTCCTCTTCGAGCGCATGACCTTCTCGGGGATGAAGAAGTTCAAGGTCGACAAGACGTCCGGCCGCGCCGACCTGTTGCGCAGGCTCGGCGTCGACGACATCGAGCGCATGACCGAGCTCACCGGGCAGAGCCTCGCTCGTCGCCTCGAAGACATCTACCGACAAGAGGGCTACCCGAACGTTCGCGTCGACCTGCGCCCCGATCTCGCGAAGTCGGCGCTCGAGTTCGTCGTCGACGAAGGCGAGTGTTGCGCGGTCACACGCATCGATTTCGTCGGCAACGAGTCGTTCCCGGCGGGTGAGGCGTGGTTCTCGAGCTTCGGTTGGAACCTGCTCGGTTCGGCCGAGATCAAGTCCGCGCCGTCCCACAACTGGTTCTCGACCGCGCCGTACTCGCGGAAGATCGTCGAGGAGGACCTCAATCGGCTCCGTCTCTTCTATCGGGATCAGGGGTTCAAGGACGCGGTCGTGGAGTTGACTCGCGTTCACTTCAACCGCGATTTCACCGGAGTCGAACTCGGCATCCGGATCGTCGAAGGGCGACGCTACCGATTCGGGAAGGTCGCCGTGCGCGTGGATGGCTATCCGCGCGGATCCCAGTCGCGGTTCGCGCCCGACGAGTTGCGCGCGGAGATGAAGCTGCGCGAGGGCCAGATCTACTCGAAGACCGCGATCGACGACGACGTCCTGCGCTTGGTGCGCTTCTATGGTCGCAAGGGCTTTCCGTCGAGTGCCGAGCATCGCGGGCTCGACACGGCGACCTCCCTCGAAGTCGCGACGCCGATCGAAGTCGTGAACGAAGCCGAGGGAGTCGTCGATGTCGTGTTCCAGATCAACGAAGGGACGCAGAAGCGACTTCGCGAGATCTCGATCGTCGGCAACGACGGGACGCGGGATGCGGTGATTCGACGTGAACTGTCGGTGTTTCCGGGGGACGTGCTCGATTCGGTCGAGCTCGCGAAGAGTCGTGATCGTCTGCTCGGGCTGCAGTATTTCGGCGATCGCGCGACCGGGGACGTGGGCGTGGACATCACGCTCGCGCCGGTTCCAGGGGAGCCGGATCTACTCGACCTCGAGGTCGCGGTGCGAGAGGGGTCGACCGGGCAGTTCTTGTGGGGGGCGGGTATCTCGTCCAACAACGGACCGTTCGCCAACATCCAGTATCGCAAGAGCAACTTCGACTGGCGTCGGCCGCCGAGCGGTTGGAATCCGATCGGGTGGTTCGGTGACATCATCGAGAACGAAGCGTTCCACGGTGGCGGGCAGACGTTCGCGATCGACGTCTCGCCCGGAACGCAACTCAGTCAGGCATCGATCTCGTTCTACGAACCGGACGTCTTCGGAAAACACCTCGATACGATCGGGTTCGGCATCGATGGCTTCACGCGTCTGCGTGCCTTCGAATCCTACGACGAGAACAAGGTCGGGCTCGCGCTGCGCCTCGACAAGCGGATCGGCCGCAATGTTCGCGTTGGGATGCGCTACCGGGACGAGCTGATCAAGATCCGCGACATCGTCGCCGACGCGCCGCGGATCATTTGGCTCGCCGAAGGGAAGACCGGGCTGCGAGGCCTCGGAGCGAACATCGCCGTGACCGATCTCGATCGGCAGTTGCAGCCGCGCAGCGGCTACGACGTTTCGATCGGCGCGACGCTCGCGCCCGAATGGCTCGACAGCGAGGCGCGCTTCTACATGTTGCAGGCGAGCGGGGCGACGTTCTTGCCGCTCTACACCGATGTCCGCAATCGGGCGCATGTCCTCACGGTCCGCAATCAACTGTCCTACGGGGAGGCCATTCAAGGCAACGAAGAGCTCTACCTGAGCGAGCGGCTCTTCCTCGGTGGGGACACGTCACTGCGTGGTTTCCGGTTCCGGGGGGTCGGTCCGACGCAATTCGGCCGCCCGACCGGTGGATCTACGAGGGTCAACGGGAGTTTCGAGTACGGTTTTCCGATTCCAGGTGCGTCGACGAAGTTGCAGGGCAGCCTCGACGAGACCGAGATCCTGCGAGGTGCGCTCTTCGTCGACTGGGGCATGCTCGGCAACGGGTTCCACGATCCACTGTTCGACCAGATTCGTGTCTCGACAGGGTTTGGCCTGAAGATCCAGATCCCAGGCCTTGGACAAGTGCCGATCGCGCTCTACTTCGGTGTGCCGATCCTGCGTCAGGACACCGACCGGACGCGGGTGTTCAGTTTCAGCATGGCGACGCTCTATTGATCTTCGTCGTGCACGCCGGAGCGTGCCTGTAAGATCCCGAGCTTCGTCACCCAATCGATGAATCGACAGATAGGACCGTGATGCGACGACTGCCGACTGTTGTGTTTCCTGCTCTTGCCGGACTGTTCTTCTTCGCGGGCACCACTCGCGCGTCGATCGCTCAGGGCGACGTCCGCGTGAGTCTCGAGCTCGATGGTGATCTGGCGCGTGTTTCCGACACTGTCGCCGTGAAGATCGGCCTCGACGCGCTCCAGGACACCAAGATCGACCCGGCGGTGCTTTCCGGCGCAGCACTGCGCATGTCTGTCGGTGGCAAGGAGTCCAATGTCGGCTCCGGAGCCTCGAGTTCGAAGATCGCGCTCAAGAAGGGGACCAAGGTCCGCATCGAAGTCCCCGTGGACCTGAAAGCCGTGGTCGGCAACAAGCCAGCAGGCACGGACACGATGGAGCTGCAGTTCAGCCTGCCTGGCTTCGACGTGAAGAGCCCGACGCTCAAGGTCGTGCCCGACGTACGCGACGTCGATCTCGGTTCACTCGAGCTCACCAAGACCAAGGTCGCCCTCGTCACCGACTTCGGGACCATGGTCATCGGCTTTCGCCCGGACAAGGCCCCGAAGACCGTCGAGAACTTCGTCAAGCTCGCGCAGTCCGGCTTCTACGACGGCACGTATTTCCACCGTGTCATCAAGGGCTTCATGATCCAGGGCGGCGACCCGAACACGAAGGACGACAATCCCGCGAACGACGGACAAGGCGATCCGGGCTACAAGATCGACGCCGAGTTCAACGACATGAAGCACGAACGTGGTGTCCTGTCCATGGCGCGCAGCAACGATCCGAACTCCGCAGGAAGCCAGTTCTTCGTGATGCACGGCCTGGCCCCGCACCTCGACAACAACTACACCGCGTTCGGCAAGCTCACGGACGGCCTCGACGTCCTCGATCGCATCGCCAACGTCGATGTCGCGCGAGGCGGCGGAGGGATGGAAGTCTCGTCGCCGGTCGAAAAGGTCTGGCTGCGCCGTGCGATCGTTCTGCCGGTGATGAAGGGCAACTGATCCGTGGACGCGAACACGAGCGAAGTGGACGAAGTCACGATCGATTGCACCGATCTCGAGGCCGTCGTCGAGACCGACAAGGGGCAACTACGCTTCGGGTTCTTGCCCGAAGCCGCGCCCGCGACCGTCGCCAACTTCGTCAAGCTGGCGAAGGACGGCTTCTATGATGGCCTGCGCTTCCATCGTGTGATCAAGGACTTCATGGTCCAGTCCGGATGTCCACGTGGTGACGGCACAGGTGGTCCTGGCTACACGATCGCGCCCGAGTTCAACGACACGAAACACGTGCGCGGTACGGTGTCGATGGCACGCGGGCGGCACCCGAACAGCGCGGGTTCGCAGTTTTTCATCGTGCATGGCGAAGCCGTGCCGCACTGCGACGGGCAGTACACGGCGTTCGCGCGCGTGCAGGACGGGCTCGACGTGCTGGATGCGATCGCATCGGTGCCGACGAAGATCGCGAGCGAGACCGGTGAACGCAGTGTCCCGGTCGAGGACATCGTGATTCGGTCGATCACGATCGAAGAGCGCGATGTCGCAGAGGGCGACCCCGTCGCGGAGGTCCACTCCTCGGAGCCTGAGGCCCCAGAAAAAAGCAACCCGGCGCAGAACAACGAGGCGGGGGACACCCATGGATGAGTTTCGCTTCGTGCGCGCGGAGCGCCGGGACAGCACCGCGCTCCTGACGATCGATCGTCAAGAGAAGCTCAACGCTCTCAACGCGGACGTGCTCGAAGAGCTCGCCGAAGCCGTGACCGATGCGTTCGTCGACGATGACGTGCGTGCGATCGTGATCACGGGTGCAGGCGATAAGTCCTTCGTTGCAGGCGCGGACATCGACATGCTCGCCGACCAGGAC
>JAGQQW010000320.1 GCA_020426005.1 Planctomycetota bacterium
GACAACGCGACTCCGCGCAGCGCCGGCATCCTCGCGATCGGCCTCAACAAAGCGAATGCGCTCCTGCCCGGAGGTTGCCCGCTGCTGGTTGCGCCGCTCGTAGTCCTTCCCGTCTCGGTCGATGCCCAGGGGCGTGGCTACTTCGCGTTCGCGGGTCCTGCAAGCAACGCCTTCACCGCGCTGAATAGCCAAATGGTCGTGCTCGACATGCCGACCATGCGTTTGCAGTCGTCGAACGGGATCGCTGCGGGACCATTCACCGGGACCGTTCAGGTCGCCGAGGACTTCAAGACGCAGACCGCACTCGATCCTGATCTCGAGGGCGCCGTCTGGAACAACGGCAAGGTCGTTCCCGCCGAACTCGGTGGTAGCGGTGTGCTCGGTGAGTTCCGTGCGAGCGACGGACGCGACACGGCGACCTTCGACAACGCGGGGCGTCGGATCTACGAATTCGATGTGGACGCGTTGACCGTTCCCGCATCGAGCACGCTGACCGGTGCGCCGATCATGGTGAACAGTGGCGTTCTCGAGTACGCGAACTTCCGCGTTGCTGCGACCGAGCACGTGCGCTTCGTCGGTTCCAAGCCGGTCGTGCTCCGCGTCGCTGGTACGGTGCGCGTCGACGGTGTCGTCGATCTCTACGTCGGTGAGTTCTCCAAGCAGAAGGTGACGGACCCGATGCCGTCACGTCTGGGCGGCGCTCGTGGCGGCTCCGGGGGTGAGATTCCCACGAAGAACCTCCCGATCGCGGGTGGCGATGGCGGCGACGTGATCGTTCCACGCGGTCACCCACGCGCTGTCCAGGCGGTCGGTACGGGCGGCAAGGGCAGCTCCGCGTTTCCGGTGACCGGCAAGAACGTCGATGTCGTTTGGATCATGCTCCAGGGCTTCGACATCTTCGTGCGCCAGATGTCGGCGGGTGGGGGCGGCGGCTCGCTCTTCGACGCCGGCGCAACGTATGCAGCGACCGGTGGAGACGTCGTCAAGACTGCGGCGATTCCGATCCTCGGGCCATACACGGCAGCAGAGTTCCCGCCGCCGACGCTGCCGGGATCGTACTTTCCGGTTCTCCCCGAAGTCGCTTCGCTCGCCAGCGTCGACACGTTCCTTCTCGGCGGTGCTGGCGGCGGTGGAACCGGGACGCACGCCGCCTACACCGCGGTCAAGTCCAACTACGTCTGGAGTCCGGGAGGCGGTGGCGCGGCCGGCGGCGGTGCGATCGCCGTGCGCAGTGGTGGCCTCATCAGCGTCGATGGCGAACTTCGGGCGCGTGGTGCCGATGGCCCGACTACGTCGAACAGCAATGGCCAGCCGCCAGCGATCACCCCGGGTGGCGCGGGGAGCGGTGGATCCGTCCTCTTGCAATCGGTCCGGTCCGTCACTGCGACGAAAGGTGCGATCGATGTGCGTGGTGGCTCCGCCGGCAAGTTCTACGAAGTCAGTCAGTTGCTCGATGTCGCCGTGAACGGGGGCAAGGGCGGTGCCGGTTACTGGCGTGCCGAGTCGCTGACGATTCCCAAGGTCGCCGACTTCCCACAGAGTCAGCCGCCGGTCGACGTCACGAAGAACCTCGCGATCCTGCGTCCCGCGGACTTCGAAACGCGAAGCGGCGTCGGTTCCAAGTGGTATCGCTTCCGAAGCAACTCGCACTACGTCGGCTACGAGATCGACGCGCTCGTGGATGGCAACCCCGTGACGTTCAGCGATCGGGATCCGCTCCTCAAGCAAGCCAAAGAGGGCGAAGCCGTCGTCGCGAGCTTCCAGAGTGCGCAGCTCGACGCGTCAGGGAACGTCGTCGTGGCGACCTCGTGGTCGACCGGAACCGTGCAGCCGATCAACCTCGATCGGAATCGCGGCGATGCGATGCGCTTCTTCCTGAGCCTCGACACATCGAAGACCACGACCGGCAAAGTCGAAGTCGTCGCCGTCCGGATGGTCGCCGGCAGCTGATTCGCGTTCGCGCGCCACGCGCGATTCGCGGACCCGCGCTACGCCCTACTCGCGGACGTCGTCGAGCTGCTTCTTGAGGTAGTCGAGGTCGTCCGCGAACTGCGCGAGCGCGAGCGAATCGGCGTCGCTGAGTTCTTGGAAGCCGGCGGTCGCGACGACGCCCCAAGTCCCGTCCTCTTCGCGGGCTTCGCTCCGCTCGATGATCGAGTCGACGTGGAAGTAGTCCTTCTTGCAGAGCTTGACCTTGAACTTGGTCTTGAGCGGCAAGCCCTTGGCGAAGAGCTGTTCGATCTGCTGCTTGCCGAGACCGCGTCCGCCGCCATCCCACGAGAACTTGATGCGCTCGTGGTCGACCGAGAGCACCGTGCCGAGACCCGTGCGTCGTCCGCCCATGATGTCGATGCGCTCGCTGTCCGCGAACTCGAACAGCACGTTGGACTCACCGATCACGCCAGGAGTCTCGTCGTCGAACATCCTCGACATGAGGTGCTCTTGCGCTGCCTCGACGTCGTCGAACATCGGCACGACGCGGTCGATGCCGATCTGCGTCAGGACTTCCTTCGCGAAGGCGCTGGGCTGCGCGATCACGAGTTCGCCGCCCTCGGCGCGCATGCGCTTGTTCGCCTTGATGATCGCGCCGAGCGCAGTCGAGTTGATGAACTTGACGAGGCGCAAGTTGAGGATGACCCACGTCGTGCCCGAGGAGATCAGGGAGTCGATTTCTTCCTGCAGCTTCGGAGCGTAGAACGTATCGAACTCGCCGCGCAGGCGAAGCTCGGCGAAGTGCTCGTAGAGAAGTTTGTCGATCTTCATCCGAACGGTTTCCTGACAAGAACCTGGCAAGACGGGCGAACTCGGCGAGTCGCTCGCGCGACCGGCCGTTGACATCCGGCCCAGAGCGGGCGCGACGAGCCCTCCGCGCAAGCGAAGAGCCCTGAGCCGACGGACTTAGAAGGTAGACGCCGGAGCGAACCTGGTCCAGACTCCCCGTCAGCTTCCGCCAATCCCTGGACGAACACCGTGATCTTCGATCGCTTCCGCAAACAGAAAGAACGCCCGACCGGTGGCTCCGGCAGTCCTGGGCCGAGCCCGAGCGGATCGGATCCAGCGGCGGAGTCGCGCGAGTTCTTGACGGGTGACGCCGACATCGATCGCCGGAGCTTGCAACTCCTGCTCGACACGATGGCCGAAGTCGGCACGACTCTCGAACTCGATCGCTTGCTCGTGGACCTCGTCGACAAGTCGATCGAGACGACGCGTAGCGAGCGAGGGTTCTTGTTGCTCGTCGATGAGAGCGCTGCAGGGGATGAGTCCGTGCCGGGCACCGTGGAGCCGACGCTCGCCGTGCGCGTGGCACGCATGATCGGCGGAAAAGACATCCCACTCGAGACCAACTACAGCACGACGGTTGCACGCAAGGTTTTCTCGACCGGCGTTCCGATCGCGAATGTCGTGCAGAGCAGTCAGCAGGCGCTCGATCTCGCGCAGTCGGTCTACGACCTCAAGCTACGAGCGGTGATGTGCGTTCCGCTCGAGTCCCGCGGTCAGCGCTATGGAGCGATCTACGTCGACAGTCGCGCGGAGCGTCTCGAGTTCACGCGGCGTGACCTTGCGTTCTTCGCGGCGCTCTCCCAACAACTCGCGGTCTCCCTCGACAATGCTCGGCTCTACACCGAGTCGGTCGAGCGCGCGCGTCTCAGCAAAGAGCTCGAACTCGCTCGTCACATCCAGAAGCAGTTGCTTCCCGACCCGACCGATCTTCCGGCCGATCTCGATGCCGAGCTCTGGTACGAAGCCGCAGGCGAGGCATCGGGGGATACCTACGACTTCTTGGTGGGCAGCGATGACAGCGTGTGCGTCCTCATCGGCGACGTGTCGGGTCACGGCATCGGACCGGCGTTGATCGCGCATTCGGCACAGGCCGCGGTGACCAGTTATCTCGAAGTCCTCTCCGATCCCGGTCAGGTTCTCTGCCGCTTGGATCGCCGCTTCGCGAAGACGGTCGAGGCGGGCAACTTCATGAGCATGTTCGTCGGGCGCATCGAACGTGCGGGGGATGGCGGGCGGCAGTACCGGTACGTGAACGGCGGGCATGGCTGCGCGTGGCACGTGCGCAAGAGCGGCGTCGAGGTGCTCCACACGAGCGGCCCGGCGCTCGGCGTCGCGGATGGGTATGCCTACGAGTCGTCGCCGCCGATCGCGTTCGAGCCAGGCGACCTGCTCTTCTTGTGTAGCGACGGCGTGACCGAGGCGCGCAACCCTTCGCGGGACTTGTTCGGCGAGGGACGCTTGCGCGAAGTGCTCGATGCTGCGCACGGCCAGGGCGCCAAAGCCGTCGTCGATCGCTTGCGCGAACGCTTGCAGGCCTGGACCGACACGTTCGAGGATGACGTGATGCTCCTCGCGATCGCGGCCAAGGGCTGAGTTCCGTTCGCGGCGGGTCGCGAGGCCGCGTCGCAGGGGGTCTGCGACGCGGTTCACGAGGAAAGGACGACTGGCGCGCGGGTTGTGGGATGCGCGCCAGTCCGGGGTACCCTCACAGGAAGGAACGGCAGGACCCTTCTGTACGGTCCAAGGAGTGAGGAAGCCGCGGCGGCCGGTTGTTGCATTGCCCTGTCGGTCCGCCGACGACCCTGGGGGGTAGTCGGGGTGGCCGCCGCGGTTTCTCGAGTGCGAGTCTTACAAAGGCCGTGCCACGATGTACCAAGTTGTCCCGTGTCGAC
>JAGQQW010000321.1 GCA_020426005.1 Planctomycetota bacterium
GGGGTCGATCGGTGGGAGGAAGAGCGCGATCAGCGCCGCCGAGGCGATCGCCGTCGCGAGGCCGATCATGCTCGTGCGCAGCGCCCGTCGCGCGAGCTCGCCGTCGCCGAGGTTGGTCGCGAGGGCCAGCGCCACGTTGGGGCCCATGAGAGGTGCGATCACCATTGCGCCGATGACGGTCGCCGGGCTGTTCCGGAGCAGTCCGATGGCGGCGACGATCGTCGAGAGGACCACGGTGACGACGTAGATCGTGCCGAAATCGGCTCCCTTGGAGATCTCCGTGCTGAGTTCGTCGCGGCTGATTCGTTTGGGGAGCCGCGTGCCATCGTCGTTCTTGGTTTCTTCCGCCTTCGGTAGCCGCGGGAGGATGGCCTTGACGTCGAGCACCGCGACTTGGATCGCGGCGTCCTTGTGCAAGGAGAGGAACGACTCGAGATCGCTCATCAGGGGCTCCACGCGGCCGCTCTCGAACAGCGCGCGCACCTCGCAGCTCTCGGCATCGCACTGCGTCCACGAGGAAACCGGGTCGCACGCGCGCACGAGCTGTTCGAGGTGTTCGCGGTGCGCGACAGGGCCGAGGATCTCGATGCGCCGGAGGGCCATGAGGCGATCTGAGCGTGGTTGCGTGTGGCTCGCGAGCGCGCTCATTCACTTGCGACATCGTGTCGCGTTTCGCTGGATCCGAGCGCATGCATCGAGCCGGTCGATTCGGCAATCGAACCCGCGACGCAGGGGCGCGGTGCCCTTAGTTCGGTGTCGCAGCGACAACGGGACACGTTGATCCGCTGCGGGTCGCTTCTAAAAACCTCCGAAAACTTTTTTCACGCTTCGGTCCACTCGGCCATCTTCTGAGCGCCATCTCATGACGGCGTCCGTCGGTGTCGAGTGATTCTCGTCATGTCGGTGCACCGTCGCTCGCATGCGAGCACGAGCTTTCCACCGTAACCGGTTTCGCGCGAACCCCCTTCAGGCGCTCCGCAATGAGTCGATTCCTGTTCCCGAAGTGGACGAACAAGATCAAGAATCTTCTCCTACCCCTGGTGGTGGGAGGCGCGGTCTACATGGTCGTCCTGGTGTGGCTCGGAGCGTCGCCGAAGACGCTCGTCGCCGGCTACTCGCCGGTGCAGCCCGTTCCGTTCAGTCACGCGATGCACGCGGGTGAGTTGGGGCTCGATTGCCGCTACTGCCACACGACGGTCGAGACCGCTGCCTATGCCGCGATCCCGCCGACCGCGACGTGCATGAACTGTCACGAGACGGGGATCAAGACGACGAGCCCCAAGCTCGCGAAGTTGCGCGAAGCGTTCGCGACCGAGCAGCCGATGCGCTGGGAGAAGATCCACGACCTCCCCGACTACGCGTACTTCAACCACGCATCACACGTGACGCGTGGTGTCGGGTGCAAGTCGTGTCACGGTCGCATCGACCAGATGGAGCGAGTGTTCCAGCAAGAGCCACTCTCGATGGCATGGTGCCTCGACTGTCACCGCTCGCCCGAGAAGCACCTGCGTCCGCTCGACCAGATCACGAACATGGCGTGGGCGCCCGAGAACCAGCTGGAACTCGGTCTGCAGCTCAAGAACGAATACGGCATCAAGACCTCGACGGACTGCTCGACATGTCACCGATGAGCCCCAACGCGCAGGAAGGCGCGTCTCTCAAGGCTTCGGCGCGCGCCGGAGCGAGTTCGGCCGAGTGGCGGAGTCTCTCGGATCTCGAGAACACGCCCGAGTTCCAGGAGTTGCTCGCGCGCGAGTTCCCCGACCAGGATCCGCAAAGCGTGCCCGAGGTCGATCGGCGTCGCTTCTTGCAACTCATGGGGGCGAGTGCGGCACTCGCGATGTTGTCGTCGTGCCGCTGGGAAGCCGAGCAGATCCTGCCGTTCAATCGACGTCCGGAGGGCATGACCCCGGGGGTCGCGAAGCACTTCGCGACGTGCGTCGAGTTCGGTGGGGTGGCGCAGCCGCTTCTCTTGCGGAACTACGATGGCCGCCCGATCAAGGTCGAGGGCAACCCCGAGCACCCCGCGTCGCTCGGCGCGAGCACGATGCACGCGCAGGCGTTGACGCTCGAGTGGGCCGATCCCGATCGCAGTCAGGTGATCACGCACAAGAAGGGCGGCACGCAGGACGAGTCCAATCTCGAAGCGTTCCAGGAGTTCGTCGACGAGCACTTCGGCGAGCTGCGTGACGGTGGTGCTGGCCTCGCGGTTCTCGGCGCTCCGACGTCGTCGCCGACGATGCTCGATCTCGCGCGTCGATTCCGCGACGTCTTCCCGGACAACGCGGGTTGGTTCACCTACGAGCCGCTCAACCGCGACAACGAAGTCGAGGGTGCAGCGATCGCGTTCGGCAAGCCGCTGCGCGCGCACTACAAGCTGGATGAAGCGGACGTCCAGCTCTGGCTCGACGCGGACCCGCTCGGTTCGCATCCGAACAGCCTGCGCTATTCGCGGGACTGGGCGAGCCGACGCGTTGCGGAGGTCGCGATCCAAGACGGCGAGCCGATGATGACGCGTGTCTACGCAGTCGAGAGCACGCCATCGGTGAGCGGTTCGGTCGCGGATCACCGCTTGCCGCTGCGCAGCGATCGGATCCACGGGCTCCTGCTCGAGATCGAGCGCTCGCTCGACGGCACGGTACTCGCCTCGCGGCCCGCATGGCTCGACGAAGAGCCGACCAAGAAGTTCATCGCCGCGGTGGTCGAGGACCTTCAACGTGCGGGCCCGAAGGTGCTCGTTGCCGTCGGTCCGCGTCAGCCTGCGGTCGTGCACGCGATCGCGCACCGCATCAATCAGAAGAAGGGTGCAATCGGCAAGACGGTCGTCATGACCGAAGAGCCCGTCGCTGCGAAGCAGACCGAAGGGCTCGCCGCCCTCGTTCGTGCGATGAACGCCGGCACCGTCAAGACGCTAGTCATGCTCGGCGGCAACCCCGTGTTCGACGCGCCCGCCGATCTCGGTTTCGAAGCCGCGCTCGCGAAGGTGCCCGTGTCGGTTCACGTCGGGCTCTACCGCAACGAGACCGCGCGTCAGTGCACCTGGCACGTCAACGAAGCGCACCCGCTCGAGAGCTGGGGCGATTCGCGTAGCTGGGACGGGACCGTCACGCTCCAGCAGCCGCAGATCCTGCCGCTGCACAAGGGGCTGTCGCAGATCGAGGTTCTCGCGAAGATCAACGGCGACGAGAAGACTGCTGGCAACGACCTCGTCCAGCGCACGCTCAAGAAGCTCCCGAACGCCGGTGGCAACTTCGACGCGTGGTTCGCTCGCTGTCTGCACGACGGCTTCGTGACGGGCTCGGCCTTCACGCCCGCGAACGTCACGCTCCAGACCTTCGATGCGCCGGCGCCGAACGCGGCGGCCGACCCGTTGGCCAACGGCTCGATCGAAGTCGTGTTCAAGGACGGCACGATCGGCGACGGTCGCTTCGCCAACAACGGCTGGCTCGTCGAGACTCCGGATCCGATGTCGAAGGTCACGTGGGACAACGCGGCCTACGTGAGCGTCGAGACGGCGGAGAAACTCGGTCTCGCCGACAACACGCTGCTCGAACTCACGATCGGCAGTGCGAAGGTCGAAGTGCCGACCTTCATCCTGCCAGGTCAAGCGAAGGGCTCGATCGCGATCGCGGTCGGCTGGGGCCGCACGTGCGCCGGACGAATCGGTGGCGATGTCGCGAACGAAGTCACACCGATCGGTCGCAACGTCTACCCGCTCCGCACCCAATCGACGATGGGGAGCGCGTCCAACGCTTCGGTCCGTGGCACGGGCAAGAAGTTCGAGGTCGCCTCGACGCAAGATCACTTCGTGATGGACCGGATCGGCATGGAGGAGCGCGAAGCGCGCATCGACGTGTTGATCCGGAAGGACACCTTCGACAGCTGGAAGGACCACCCCGACCACGTCAAGCACGCGGTGCACCATCCGCCGCTCGAGTCGCTCTGGCACGAGCGTTCGTATGACGGTCACAAGTGGGGCATGTCGATCGACCTGTCGCGTTGCACTGGCTGCAACGCATGCGTCGTCGGCTGCACGTCGGAGAACAACATTCCGGTCGTCGGCAAGGAGCAGGTCCTGCGTGGTCGCGAGATGCATTGGATTCGCGTCGACCGCTACTTCGGTGGCGATCCCGAGAATCCCGAACTCGCACACCAGCCGCTCACGTGCCATCACTGCGAGAACGCTCCATGCGAGCAGGTTTGCCCCGTTGCTGCGACGTCGCACAACGAGGAAGGCCTCAACGACATGGTCTACAACCGTTGCATCGGCACGCGCTACTGCGGGAACAACTGCCCCTACAAGGTGCGACGCTTCAACTACTTCTCCAACGTCGAGCACTTCAAGGAGCCGGGCGGCGATCTCTACAAGCTGATCATGAACCCGGAGGTCACGGTGCGATCGCGCGGCGTGATGGAGAAGTGCACGTTCTGCGTGCAGCGCATCTCCGAAGTGCGCAAGGAAGCCAAGCGCGAAGGTCGTGCGATCGGCGCCGGCGAGATCAAGACGGCGTGCCAGCAAGCCTGTCCGACCGAAGCGATCGTCTTCGGCGACCTCGCCAACGGCGATGCCGAAGTGACGAAGCGCGAGGCGCTCGGGCGGTCCTACAAGGTCCTCGACGAGCTCAACATCAAGCCGCGCACGCACTATCTCGCGAAGATCACCAACCCGA
>JAGQQW010000322.1 GCA_020426005.1 Planctomycetota bacterium
TGCCGTCCGCGGCCTTCCACGCGAGCTCCGTGACGCGACGAGACGCGACACAGGAAGGCTTCGGCGTCTCGGTGTCCTCCACGACTTCGATCGTCTCACCGGCGCGGCCATGCCAGAAGTCGTAGGCCTTCCCGCCGCAGGTCATCTTGTTCCAACCCGCGAAAATGCCGCGATGGTGCGGAAACTTGCCGCCGGCACCCTTCGTCAACATCTCGCCATCGACACCGAACACCGCATCGTGCGCCTTCCACGTCTCCTCGCGCCGGTCGCGATCGTAGCCGCGTTCGCTTCGCAGCCGCAGTCGTCCGTCCACGGTGATTCCACCAGGTATGGCGTCGGTCGCGGGCCCGCAGCGCGCGATTCGCGCGAACGTCCCGATTGCGACGTCGAAGGATCGTGGTGCCGAACCACCGAGAACGGGCAGCGAGGCGATACACGACAGTCCTCGAGCATCGGGATGCGCCTCGATCAGCGACAGTGGCTCGCCATGAGGATCCACGATCGCGAGCGTGCTGTCCGAAGCGAGCCCGTGCGCATCCACGACGTCGCGTGCGATTCGGAAGCGGACCGGCACGCCTGCGAGCGCGGTCGCTTCGAGGCGGGCCGTGATCTCGGGACTCGGTTCGAGTGAGAGCCTGCCGATGACGGTCCCTGGCACCGATTGGGATCGGAGCGTCGTCGAGAGCGCGATCGGCATCGTGCAGACCAACGAGAAGATCGCCCTGACGATCGTCGGTGGGCGCACGGAGAATCGCTGGAGCATGGGCGAACCATAGCACCGCGCGGCGGTCCAGCGATATGGTTGGGCGTCTCGTCCGCACCACAGATCGCCCTGGACGTCCTAGGAACCGAATGCTCTCGTCCCTCATGTGCTTCCATTTCCCGAGCCTGGCGAACGCGCTCGTGAGCCGCCGAACATCACGATTCCTGGCCTTCGGGGTCTGTCTCTTGGCCGGTCCGCTCCTCGCGCAACGCGGTGACAAGAAGGGCGAAGTCCAGGGCGACCTGCCACCGGAGTTGCGACTCCCTGAGGCCCCACCGCTGCAACCCGATGCGGCTCTCGCTGCGTTCTCGCTCGTCGACGGCTATCGCATCGAGATCGCCGCATGCGAGCCACTCGTCGAGGATCCGGTGCAAGTCGTCTTCGATGCTCGTGGCAGACTGTACGTCGTCGAGATGCGCGGGTTCATGCCGGATCCGGACGGCAAAGGCGAGCACGATCCCACCGGGAAGATCGCGATTCTCGAGGACCGCGATGGTGACGGTCGGTTCGAGAGCCGTACCGACTTCCTCGATGAACTCGTGCTTCCACGTGGAGTCCTGCCCTATCAGGACGGCGTCCTCGTGATCCTGCCACCGCGACTCGAGTTTGCGCGCGACACGGACGGCGACGGGGTCGCCGACGAGCGCGAGGTCGTGCTCGACCGTGGATTCGAGGCAGGCCTCGACAACCCCGAGCACGCTGGCAACCAGCCGACTCTGGCTCACGACGGCTGGATCGATTTCGCGAACTTCGGTCGCCGCGTGCGGAGACGCGGGGACGGAACTTGGGAGACGCACCGCACGCACACGAGTGGGCAATGGGGACTGTCTCAGGACGACTGGGGCCTGCACGTCTACAACTACAACAGCTCCTGGTTGCACGGCGACCGATTCGCTGCGCACTATGCCGTGCGCAATCCCGCGCTCGGCGTTGCTCTCGGCGTCGGCGATCGGCTCACGAACGACCAGACGCTGTTCCCGATCCGTCCCAATCCCGGGATCAACCGCGGCTATCAGAACGGCATGCTGCGCGATGGGAAACTCGCACGCACGACGGCAGTGTGTGGCCCGGGCGTCTATCGCGGCGGCCTGCTACCCGATGCGTGGATCGGCGATGTCTTCATTCCGGAGCCCGCGGGAAACCTCGTTCGACAGATGAAGATCACGGTCGACGATCGGGGCCAAAAACGCGCCGACAACCGTTGGCAGGATCGTGAGTTCCTCGCCTCGACCGACGAGCGCTTCCGTCCGGTGCAGTGCCTTACCGGTCCCGATGGCGCGCTCTACGTCGTCGACTTCTATCGCGGCATCCTCCAGCACCGCAACTTCCTCACGACGTTCCTTCGCAAGCAGATCGAACAACGCAAGCTCGCGACGCCGATCGGACTCGGACGCATCTACCGCATCGTGCCCGAGGGGTCGACGGCCGCGCGCACCGCCGACCTCACGGCGAAGGCCTCGATCGAACTCGTCGCACTCCACGCGCACCGCAACGGCATCGTTCGCGAACTGGCTCAGGAAGAGCTGATCCGACGCTCGACGTCCGGTTTGGAAGCGGACGTTCGACGAGCGCTCGTGGATCTCTGCACACACGACTTCGCACTCGCGCGGTATCACGCTGCACGAACGCTCGCTCGAGTCGATGCTCTCACCGACGATGCGATCGTTGCGCTCTTGCACGACGACGAACCCCGCGTGCGCGCTCTCGGCGTCGAACTCTCCGAGGGGCGTTCGAAGATCGATCTCACGTCCCTCGTACGGGACCCGAGCCCGATCGTTCGAGTGCAGCTCGCGCTCTCGACATCGGCGGACGCAGCGCGTCTGCCCGTGCTCGCTGCACTCCTCGAACTCCATGCCGATGATCGGGGCGTTCGCCAAGCGGCCGTGACGGGCTTCGCGGGTCGCGAGCTCGAATTCGCGGCCTTCCTCGGTGCACGACCGCATTGGAAGACCGAAGCACCGGACGGCGGCGTTGCGCTGTGGCGACGTTTGGCCCAATGCGTCGGCTCGGACCGGAAGCCGGACAACATCACACGCTTGCTCGACTTCGCTGTCTCGCGCGAAGCCACATGGCAGCGGCGCGCGATCGCCGAAGGCCTGGTTGCGTCACTTCCCAAGGGCAATGCGCGCAAGGGTTCGATTCGCTTCGCAAACAAGCCAGCGGCGCTCGCGGCGCTGCGCGAGGTCACGCCCGCACGCACGTTCGAAGCCCTCGACGAAGCGATCACCTGGAAGGGCAAGTCGGGGTCCGTCGCCGAGGCCAAGCCGCTCACGCCGGACCAAGAACGGCTCTTCAAGCTCGGAAAGCACTACTTCGTCGCCCATTGCGTGCAATGTCACCAGGCGGATGGGCGCGGACAGGCAGGCCTCGCGCCGAGCCTGCACGACTCGCCCATCGTCCTTGGCCCCGCCGCGCGCCAGATTCGTGTGGTCTTGCATGGGCTCACGGGACCGGTCGAAATCGCGGGCAAGACCCAAGAACTGACGATGGAGCCGCTCGGCCCGAAGCTCAACGATCGACAGATCGCCGCGATCCTGACCTTCACGCGCCGCTCTTGGGGGCATACAGCGACGGCCGTCGATCCCCAAGAGGTCACCAGAGCGCGCTCGGCGACCGGCGAACGAAAGCTTCCCTGGACACGAGAAGAGCTGTCGAAGATCGAGTAGCGTTGCGGGCATGCAAGCGCGAGATGCCCACATTCAGCCCGTCTATCGCAAGGACTACACGCCTCCTGACTACGAGATCGAGCACGTCGACCTGTCGTTCGATCTCCACGAGGAGAAGACCGTCGTCGATGCGACTCTCTCCATCGTGCGCCGCGCCGGCGCGCAAGCCACGCCGCTCGTCCTGCAAGGCACGGGCATCGAGACCTTGCACGTCGTGCTCGACGGTCGCGCGCTCGAGAAGGAACAGTATCACCTGACCGAGGAATCGCTGACGATTCCCGACGTGCCCGAGCGCTTCTCACTCGAGACGCGCGTCGTGATCCATCCCGAATCCAACACCGCGCTGAGCGGCCTCTACAAGTCGAGCGGGAACTTCTGCACGCAGTGCGAAGCCGAGGGCTTTCGTCGGATCACGTGGTTCTTGGATCGACCCGACGTCATGGCTCGGTACCGCGTCCGCATCGAAGCCGACGAGGCACGCTATCCGGTGCTTCTCAGCAACGGCAACCGTCTCGACTCCGGCAAGACGGATGGCGGTCGACATTGGGTCCGTTGGGAAGATCCATTCAAGAAGCCGTCGTATCTGTTCGCCCTCGTCGCCGGAACGCTGAGCTGTCACGCGGGCTCGTATCGCACGATGTCGGGACGGGATGTCCGACTCGAGATCTGGGTCGAACCACAGAACATCGACAAGTGTCAGCACGCACTCGAATCGCTGCAGCGCGCGTTCCGATGGGACGAGGAGACGTTCGGCCTCGAGTACGATCTCGACCTCTACATGATCGTCGCGGTCGGCGACTTCAACATGGGTGCCATGGAGAACAAGGGGCTGAACATCTTCAACTCCAAGTTCGTCCTCGCGAGACCCGAGACCGCAACCGACGAGGAGTACGACGGGATCGAGAGCGTGATCGCGCACGAGTACTTCCACAACTGGACCGGGAATCGCGTGACATGCCGCGACTGGTTCCAGCTCACGCTCAAGGAAGGGCTCACGGTTTTCCGGGACCAGCAGTTCTCCATGGATCTCTGGTCGGCTGCCGTCAAGCGAATCGAGAACGTCCGCAACCTGCGTGCGAGCCAGTTCGCCGAAGACGCGGGACCGATGGCGCATCCGATCCGCCCCGAGTTCTACGTCAAGATGGACAACTTCTACACGGCCACGGTCTACGTGAAGGGGTCCGAAGTCGTGCGCATGT
>JAGQQW010000323.1 GCA_020426005.1 Planctomycetota bacterium
GATCGCGTTCTTCCCCAGCAGCCCGACGAGCATGATCAGACCGAGCTGCGCCCATACGTCGTTGGCGAGCCCTGCGGCCTGCAGGAAGAGGAACGAGCCGAAGATCCCGATCGGAAGCGACGCGATCACGGCGAGCGGAAGCAGGAAGCTCTCGTACTGCGCAACCAGCACGAGGTAGACGAAGACGACGACGACCAGGAAGATCGAGAGGGCCGCGTTGCCCTTGCGCGCCTCGTCCCACGAGAGGCCTTCCCATCCGAGGTCGTAGCCGCGGGGAAGCGTCGCCTCGGCGACCTCCTGCACGGCCGCGATCGCCTGCCCGGTCGAGTAGCCGGTCGCCGGAACGAGCTGGATCGCCGCGGAGGGATAGAGGTTGTACCGCGTGATCTCGTTGAGCCCCTGCTGCTTCTTGATCTGCATGAACGCGCTGTACGGCACCATCTCCCCGCTCTCGTTCTTGACGAACAGCGTGTCGAGGTCGCGCGGCATGCGCCGGAACTCCGGCCAGGACTGCACGTAGACTTTGTAGAACTGGTTGAACAGGATGAACCCCTGTTCGTACGTGCTGCCGATGAGGATGTTGAGGTTCTCGAGCGCCTCGCTGACCGTGACGCCCTTTTGCATCGCGAGATCCGTGTTGACGATCAGTTCGTACTGCGGGTAGTCCGAGGCGTAGAACGTGAACAAGTCACGGACTTCTTTGCGCTGCTTGAGCGCTTCCATGAACTTGTCGGTCACCTCGCCGAGCTTCTGATAGTCGGCGATGCTGGACTGCGTCTTGTCGAGCACACGAACCGAGAATCCACCGGCAGCACCGAAACCCGGGATTGCAGGTGGTTCGAAGAACTCGAGTTTTACGTCGCTGATGCGAAGCGTCTCTTCTTTGAGGCGCTCGATGATCTGCACCGCGGTCAGGTCACGCTCTGCCCAAGGTTTCAGATTGATGATGGCGGTCCCGGCATTCGAACCGCGCCCCTCGGTCAAGACTTCGTAACCCGCGACGGACGTCACCGAAGCGACCGCGTCGATCGTCTTGGCGATCTTCTGTAGCTCCTCCGACTTCGCATTGGTGTACTCGAGCGTCGAACCCGGAGGGGTTTGCAACACGGCGTAGATGATTCCCTGGTCTTCGCCCGGGATGAAACCGCTCGCCAGCGACGTGTCGACGGACACGGTGCCGAACACGATCGCCGCGACCGACGCGAGCGTCAGAATGCGACGCGAAACGATCAAGCGGAGGATGCCGCCGTAGACGTTGGTGATCCCGTCGATGAGGCGACTGAACGCCGGCTGCACGAACGGCACGGCGACGAGCAGGAAGCCCAGTGGCCCCCACAGCACGTAGGCAAGGTAGGTGAGCCCGGCGAGGATCGGCAGGCCGAGCAACGCGTATGCCAGGATCTTGCGCACACGACGCGACCTCCGGACCCGCGGCGCCTCTTCGACGAGCGCTCCATTGCTGCCTGACTCCGAATGCGGCCGCAAGATCATCGCGCACAGCACCGGCGTCAATGTGAGTGCAACCACCCCGGACAGGATGATCGACGTGGCCATCGTCACACCGAACTGGCGATAGAAGACACCAACCGGCCCAGGCACGAAGGTCACGGGCACGAACACGGACGTCATGACCAGCGTGATGGCGATGATTGCACCGCTGATTTCGTGAAGCACTTCGAGCGTCGCCCTGTAAGGCGACAAGTGCTTCTCGGCCATCTTCGCGTGCACAGCCTCGACGACGACGATCGCATTGTCGACGACGACACCGATCGCGAGGACGGTGGCGAACAAGGTAATCAGGTTGATCGAGAACCCCATCAGATTGAGCACGAAGAACGTACCCACCAGCGAGACGGGAACCGCCAAGGTCGGGATCAGCGTCGAACGCAAATCGCCGAGGAACATGAAGACGACGAGAGAAACGAGGATGAGCGCTTCGAGCAATGTGTGGAGCACCTTCTCGAGCGACGCATCGATGAACTTCGAGACGTCGTATGCGATCTCGTAGTCCATTCCGGGCGGGAACGAGGGACGCAGCTCCTCGAGCGTGCGCTTGACCTCCGCAATGACATCGGCAGCGTTGCTGCCCGGCGCTTGCTTGAGGACGACGGACGCCGCTGGGTGGCCATCCACGCTGGAGTAGATATCGAAGAACTCCGAACCGAGTTCGATACCCGTACGCGGCTTGCTCCGCACATTCCCGTCGTCCGTTGGCGAGTCGCCATGTCCGGCGTCTGCCTTCTCGCCGCTCGGCGGCGGCACACAGAGGTCGCGCAAGCGCAGGATCTCGCCGTCGGGAGTCGCTTTGAGCGCGATATTGCCGTACTGCTCGGGCTTGTTGTAACGCCCGATGTACGTCAGCACGTACTCTTTCGACTGAGACGTCATCCCGGTGGCTTGGCCGAGACGACCTGGTGAACCGATGATGCTCTGCTCGGCGAGCGCATCCATCACGTCCTTGACCGAGACGTTGTAGGCACGCATGCGCTCGGGGTTGAGCCAGATGCGCATCGCGAAGTTGCGGTTGCCGAGATTGGTCGGAATGCCCATGCCCGGAATGCGCTTGAGCACCGGCATGACATAGACGTTGGAGTAGTTGAAGAGGTCCTTCTGGTCGGTGTTCGGATCCGTGCTGTACAGGTTGAGGTACATCAACATGCTGGGCACGACCTGACTCACGAGGATGCCCTCGCGCACGACCAGGGGCGGCAACCGACTCAACATGATGTTGACGCGGTTCTGCACGTTGACGACGTTGATATTCGGATCCGTGCCCGGCTCGAAGAACACACGAATCGTCGCCTCACCCGCGCTCGTGGCGTCTGAGACCATATAGCGCATGTTCTGGACGCCGTTGATCGACTGCTCCAAGGGGATGATGACCGAGTCGATCAACACGTTGGCGCTTGCACCGGGATACGCGATCGACACGTAGACCGTTGGCGGTGCGATATCGGGGAACTGCGCAATCGGCAGATTGAGAATCCCCAGACCACCGAGGAACAGGATCAAGATCGCGGTCACGAGCGCGAGAGCTGGCCGCGTGAGTACTTTGGTGAACATGGCTCTCTGGAATCCGATCAGCCGACGCTGGAAACGTGGAAGCGCTACTCGGCGCGGTGTTTGAGGTTCTTCAAGACCACTTTCGGATCGCGGAATTCGGACTCGACGCGCTCGCCGTCGCGCACCTGTCGAACCCCATCGAGCACGATCTTGTCACCCGGCTCCAGTCCACTCGCGAGAACGAAGACGTCGTCCATTTCGTGCTCGACGGTGACCCAGCGCTGATGCGCGTTCTCGTCTTCACCGATGACGAACACGTAACGCTTGTCGAGGATCTCGAAGGTCGAACGCTGCGGGATGATCAACGCGCCCTTCAAGGTCTGGTGCAACAAGAGCGTGCCGGTCTGTCCGTGACGAAGCAGCCCCTTGGGGTTGGGGAAGTCCGCGCGGAAGTGGATGTTGCCGGTCTCGTGATTGAACGTGGACTCGACGGTCACCGTCTCGGCCGCGACTTGGTCGAACACCTTGCCATTCGCGAGCTGCAACTCGATCTTCGCGTCGGGCAGCGTCAAGTACTGTCGCCCTTCCGGATGGACCGAAGCCTGCTTGTCCTGGAAGTCGAGGTAGTCCGCTTCGGGCACGTTGAAGTAGACCCACATGACCGTGTTGTCCGACACGGTCGTCAGGATGTCCCCTTCTTCGCAGAGGCTGCCCTGCTGTTCGTACTGCCGGTCGACGATGCCGTCGAATGGAGCTCGGATCTCCGTGAACGACAGCTCTGCCGCTGCGAGTTCGACACGCGCCTCGGCTTTCTGCTTTTCCGCCTTCGCGAAGGCGACCTCCTGATCCGAGACCACACCTTCTTTGAACAGCTCTTCGGTGTTGCGCAGCTTGATCTCGGCGCTCTGCAGTTCCGCTTGGTCAGCGTGCAGTCGAGCCTTGTAGACGGCTGGGAGGAGCTTGAAGAGCAGTTCACCCTGCTTGACGGACTGTCCTTCCTTGACCAACACCTCTTCGAGATAGCCACGCTCCAAAGCCCGCAATTCGATGTGTCGGCGGGAGTGGATCTGTGAAACGTACTTCTTGGTCAGGATGACATCCTGCTGCAGAGCACTCGTGGCCACGACCGTGTGCGCCTCCTCGTGCCCACCATGCTCTTCGTGACCGGCTCGCCCCTCGGCCGAGGAGTGTTCGCAGGCCGTCGACGCGAGTGAGATCGACGCGAGGATCGCGATTCGTAGGAACATGGACTTCATGGCTGCAATGGTTTGGTGAATGTGAGACAGGCAGTGGGAGTTATGACGATTCGAGTCGTGGTCATGCATGGCGCTATCCGTCCGCACGCGCGCTCTCGGCGTCCTTCGCGGTCTCGGGTATCGGCGCTTCGCGCCAACCACCACCGACGGCTTGGTACAGATCGACGGTCGCTTGCAGTTGGCGAGTCTTCGTCTCGATGAGTTCCATCTGGGACTCGAGCGCGTCACGCCGCGTCAGCAGCACTTCCATGTAGTCGGCGCGTGCCGACCCGAACA
>JAGQQW010000324.1 GCA_020426005.1 Planctomycetota bacterium
GACGGGGCCTGCGGCCACGACCACAGCGCCAACTAACGATTCGTCCGCTTCCGACATTGACCGCATTGGACACCGCGCGCCGCCGTTATCGAACGGCGGCGTTTTTGCGTTGGGGATATGCGAGAACAATTCAGAGCCGCGACCGTAAGGGAGCGGGTTGCCTCAACGCGGCGATCAACGCTGGTTGTTGGGACGGTCCAACCCGCTTGCTGACGCGCGCGGCTCTGAAACGGCGAGCGATCCTCGTCGGCTTTGCGATGATTTTTCTCGCCACTCTCACCGCCTGCGAGCGCGCCCCGAAGCTCACCGGTTATCTGGTCTATTCCACCGCCGCGCACGGCATCGTGGCCTATGACTTGGCCGCCGGGCGGGCAACGACGATCCTGGCCCAGGACGGCGCGGCGGACGTGGCCGTCAATCGGCGGGGTCGCCAGATGGCGTTCGCTTTGTCCGCGGGGGCGGGGCAGCTTCCCGCGACCATGTCCCTGGCCACCGGGTCCATCGACACTCTTTGCGACGCGACCACCTTCGAGCCTCTCTTCAGGATGCAGTCCCCCGCCTATTCCCATCCCGGCGATCTGGTCTCATTTGTTGGGGTGGATGCCCTGGGGCAGCGGCAATTGCGCCTGGCGGGGGGGGGAGGGCCGTGTCCGTTGGTGGCGCCGGAAGTGACCGCCGCGGCCTTCGCGCCGGGGACCAATCGCCTGTTGCTGTCCGACGGGCAGGCCCTGGCGATTCAGCAGGTCGTCAATCCCCTGGAACCGGATCGGCGACCGGAGGGCGGGCTGCCGCCGCTGGTACGTTACGGCTTGGACGAGGGGGCCGTGGCGGATGTGGCCGTGAACCGGGATGTGGATCGACTCGCTCTGTTATTGGGCACGAGTGTGCGGGTGATGGATTTTTCCGGGAACGATCAGCGCGTTCTCGCCGACTTTGCGGAAGTGCCTCCGAAGTATGGCGCGCCGCTGCCGCGTTCGATCGTGTTTTCCCCGGATGGTCAGGCGGTAGCGGTGGCGTGCGGGCCGAACGAGGACGCGGCGATTTTCGTTGTCGCCGTTGACGGAAAACTGCCGGGAACGCGCAGGACGGTGGCGCGGTTAAAGCTGGAGCCGCCGCCCCTGGCCGCGAAGCCGGCGTGGGCGCCGAAGATTTTGTTTCCGCCGGGATCGTGAAGCGGCGCCTACTCCCCCGCGACCGCTTCGTAGACCGCCAGCAGTTCTTCCATCGACGTCGAATTCCGGACCGCGTCGCGCAAGCGCGTCAGATCCTTGCCGGTGGGGCGGGTGCGTTGGAGGGCTTTCATCACGGGGCCGGTGATCGCCACCTTGGCCGGATCGGCGCCCAGGCATGCGACCATCGCCGACTCTTCCTTCTGGACGCACGAGCGCGCGCTTTCGGCCGCGACGCAGTCCAGCACATCCAGCGCAAACGCCCGGACGCATTCGAACACCGCCGGTTCGGACCCGTCGTCGTCGGCGCGGGACGCGGAGCTTTCCACCAGATCCAGCAGCCGCGAGGCGGCCGAGTCCAATTCGTCGGCCGATTCCACGTCGCAGCCGATTTCGATCCCCGAGCCTTCCAAGTTGGAATCGGAGATTTCCTCGCCGTAGGTATCGTCGTCGGCGTCGGTGTCCCCGTCCTCGTCGGCGCTTTCGTCGTCCTCGGACTGATCGCCGACCGATTCGGTAAAGCCGCCGTTGTCGTTGCGCGTGTCCTCTTCGTCGCCCTCCCGCTCGCAGGCGGCGGCAAAGACCAATAGAAGCGCCAGCAGCGCGATCAGCGCGGGCGCGAGCATCCGTCGCGAATCGCGGCGCCAATTTCGGGGCAAGTTCAAGGACATGGGCAGTCCGACTCCCGTTTCGGATTTGAACGTTCGGTCAAGGCCCCATCCTAGCACCGCCTTCGTCCGATGCAAAGGAGACCGGACCCACAATGTGCGTGTCCGGGTTTGGAGTTGACTTGATCGGACGGACGGTTCTGTGAGATAAGACAACGCGGCGAATCATCGGCGGCGACAGGCCGCTGTGGCGCGACTCCCGACGGGATTTCTCGCCTGTTTCCGCACTATCTTTTCCGTTTATTGGGTAACTTTCAGGAGGGGCTTTCATGGCCACCATTCGAGTCGGTATCAACGGGTTCGGACGCATCGGCCGCATGGTCTTCCGCATCATGGAAGGTCGCAGCGACATGGAAGTCGTCGCGATCAACGACCTCGCGCCAGCCGCGTCCCTCGGACATCTCCTCAAGTACGACACGGTCCACGGCCGCTTCCCGCATGCGGTGCAAGCGACCGAAGGTAAGCTGACCGTGGGACACCGCGATGTCGCGATCTTGAGTGAGAAGGACCCTGCGAATCTTCCGTGGTCCAAGTTCGGGGTCGACTTCGTCGTCGAGAGCACCGGTTTCTTCACGACGCAAGAAGCCTGCATGAAGCACGTGAGTGCCGGCGCTCCGAAGGTCTGTCTCACCGTTCCGCCGAAGGGCGAAATCGATCGCATGGTCGTGCTCGGCGTCAACGACGACGACTTGCAGGCGAGCGACAAGGTCATCTCCAACGCGTCGTGCACGACCAACTGCCTGGCCCCCGCGGCCAAGGTCCTGCACGAGAAGTTCGGCATCGTGAACGGTCTCGTCACGACGGTGCACGCCTACACGAACGACCAACGCATCGCGGACATGATCCACTCGGATCTGCGTCGTGCGCGGGCCGGTGCGCAGAACATCATCCCGACGACGACGGGTGCGGCGCGCGCGGTCGGCAAGGTGCTGCCGGCGCTCGCGGGCAAGCTCGACGGTATGGCGATGCGCGTGCCGGTTCCGGACGGATCGGTCGTCGACCTCGTCGCCACGCTTTCGAAGAAGGTCACGAAGGACGAGATCAACAAGGCCTTCGAGGACGCTGCCTCGGGACCGATGCGCGGCATCCTCGCCTATACCGAGGACCCGATCGTCTCGAGTGACATCATCGGCAATCCGCACAGCTCGATCATCGATGGCCTGTCGACCATGGTGATCGACAACGTCGTCAAGATCGTCACCTGGTACGACAACGAGTGGGGCTACAGCAATCGCGTTTGCGATCTCGTGGCCAAGGCGCATCACCTCGGACGCTGAACCGACGAGGGATCATGGCCATGAAGCGTCTCGAGGATCTCGACGTCGCCGGGAAGCGCGTGCTCGTGCGCGTCGACTTCAACGTTCCGCTCGACGAGCACCAGAACGTCACGAGTGACGCGCGCATCGTCGCCGCGATCCCGACGCTCACGGCGCTCCGCGATCGTGGTGCGCGCCTCATCTTGATGTCGCACCTCGGTCGACCGAAGGGGGCCGTTAACGACAAGCTGCGCATGTTGCCGGTCGCCGAACGACTGCACGAGCTGACCGGATGGCCGGTGCGCTCTGCACCGGAGATCATCGGCCCGCTCGTCAAGGATCTCGCGCTCAGTCTCGAGGATGGCGAAGTGCTGATGCTCGAGAACCTGCGCTTCGACCCGCGCGAAGAAGCGGGGGACGCGGAGTTCGGTGCCGAGCTCGCCGCACTCGGCGAAGTCTTCGTGCAGGACGCGTTCGGGACCTGTCACCGTGCACACGCATCCGTTGCGCGGATTCCGGAGCATCTTCCGAGTGCGCCCGGCTTGTTGCTCGCCAAGGAGATCGACGCGTTCGCGAAGGTGCTCGACCATCCCGAGCGTCCGTTCGTCGCGATCCTCGGCGGCGCGAAGGTCAGCGACAAGCTGCCGGTGCTCGAGAACCTGCTCCCGCGCGTCGACCGGCTGATCATCGGTGGCGCGATGGCGTACACGTTCCTCAAGGCCCAAGGCAAACCGACCGGCAAGTCGCTCGTCGAAGACGATCTGATCGACGAAGCACGGCGCGTGCTGCGCGATGCGGAGGCCGCGGGCAAAGTGCTCGCGCTTCCGGTCGACCATGTCGTGTCCGCCGAGTTCCGCGCCGACAGCCCGCACGAGGTCGTGACCGAGATCCCGGACGGCATGCTCGCGCTCGACATCGGCCCACGCACGTCGGAGCTCTACGCGGAGCACCTGAAGGACGCCAAGACCGTGCTCTGGAACGGCCCGATGGGGGTCTTCGAGATGGAGGCCTTCCGCAAGGGGACCGAAGCGGTCGCTCGCGCGGTCGCGAACTGCAAAGGGTTCCGCTGCGTCGGCGGCGGCGACTCGGTCGCGGCCCTCGAACTCCTCGGACTCGACGACGCGGTCGACCACGTCTCGACCGGAGGCGGCGCGAGCCTCGAACTGCTCGAGGGCAAGGTCCTCCCCGGCGTCGCCGCGCTCCAAGACGCCGCGTCGTAGCCCCGCTGCGACCGGCTCCAGGCCTGCGACCGCGCCTGCACTACGGTTCGAGTGTGGTCTTGACCGATCGAGTACTGCTCTCTACCGTTCTTCGCCCCGAGAGGCGCGCTGCGCACGCCTCTTGGAACCAGCACAACGCGATCCTCGATAGCTCAATGGTAGAGCATCCGGCTGTTAACCGGAGGGTTGTAGGTTCGAGTCCTACTCGAGGAGCCAC
>JAGQQW010000325.1 GCA_020426005.1 Planctomycetota bacterium
CATGGACTGTGACACGACCGGGATCGAGCCCGACTTCGCGCTCGTCAAATTCAAGAAGCTCGCGGGTGGCGGCTACTTCAAGATCGTCAACCAGAGCCTCGCGCCTGCGCTCCGCAAACTCGGCTACGACGAGGAACGCATCGCGAGCATCGTCGCATACGCGAAGGGCAACGGCACGCTGCGCGGTGCGCCTGTTCTGCACCATGATGCGTTGCGCCAACGCGGTTTCGACGACGAGGCGCTGCAGAAGGTCGAAGCGCAGCTTCCCGCGGCGTTCGATCTGTCGTTCCCGTTCAGTGTTTGGAACCTCGGCGCCGACTTCGTGACCGACGCGCTCGGAATCGCTGCGGAGCGTATGCAAGCTCCGGACTTCGACCTCCTGCGAGAACTCGGGTTCAGCGCCGAAGAGATCCGCGCCGCGACCGACTACGCATGTGGCACCATGACGGTCGAAGGTGCGCCGACGCTCCAGGACGAGCACTTGGCGGTCTTCGATTGTGCGAATCGATGTGGACGGCGGGGCAAGCGCTTCATCGCCTGTGACGCGCACATCAGCATGATGGCGAGCGCGCAGCCCTTCTTGTCCGGCGCGATCAGCAAGACGATCAACATGCCGACCGAGGCGAGCATCGAGGACGTCGCCCGCGCGTACACCGAGTCGTGGAAGCGCATGATCAAGGCTGTCGCTCTCTATCGCGACGGTTCGAAGCTGAGCCAACCGTTGTCGAGCTTCGCCCTCGACGAACTCGAGGCCGCCGACGGAGAACTCGATGTCGCCGCAGCCGGTGTCGAGATCGCAGGGACGACGATGGCACCGGCAGTCGCCGCCGTCGCACAGCAGGCTGCAGCAGCCGCGAGTCGTCTACCGGGCCGTCACACGCTTCCGTATCGCCGCAAGGGCTACACGCAGAAGGCCGTCGTCGGCGGGCACAACGTCTACCTGCGCACGGGAGAATACGAGGACGGAAAGCTCGGCGAGATCTTCCTCGACATGCACCGCGAAGGTGCCGCGTTCCGAAGCCTCATGAACTGCTTCGCGATCGCGATCAGCCTCGGGCTCCAGCACGGGGTTCCGCTCGACGAGTACGTGGATGCGTTCGTATTCACGCGCTTCGAGCCGTCCGGTGTCGTGCAGGGTCACGACAAGATCAAGTTCTCGACATCGCTCATCGACTACATCTTCCGCGAACTCGCGATCAGCTACCTCGGTCGCGACGATCTCGCCCACGTCAAGGAAGAGGTCATCATCGAGGCGCAGCAGACCGAAGCGGAGGCGACGGGTCCGGCCGACATCAGGCCCGCGAGCGGTGGAACCGATGCCGATACGGATCTAGGTGCTGGCGATGGTGCGTCGCGCGCGGAACGCATGCAGGGACGTCGCAACGAGCCTGTGGCGGGTCGTGAGCCCATCGTGTCGCTTTCGGCGGCGCCACGCGCGCGGCGGGAGCCGGCAACGGACACCCGGACCCGGACACGCACGGCGCTGATCACCGAAGCGCGCATCAAGGGTTACGAGGGCGATCCGTGCCAGGAGTGTCAGCAGTTCATGCTGGTGCGCAACGGCACGTGCCTCAAGTGCATGAACTGCGGCTCGACCAGCGGTTGTAGCTGAACACGCATGCGGCGCGCACACGTGCGTCGCTGCACGACATTGCAGGCTTCAGCGATGCTGGCTCAGCGTACTGTCTCAGCGATGCAGGCCTAGCAATGCAGGCCTAGCGATGCAACCGGGCCAGCTTGCGCAGCGCTTCGGGAAGCGCGCGCTTCTCTTCTTCGAAGACGCGCGCGGCAAGCGACTCGACGTCGTCCTCCGGGTGGACCGGGCAACGACGTTGATGTAGCACGGTGCCGCGGTCGTATTCGTCATCGCAGAAGTGCACGGTGCACCCGCTCTCCAGATCTCCTGCCTCGAGCACAGCCGCGTGCACGCGATGGCCATACATGCCGGCGCCACCGTGTTTCGGGAGCAACGACGGATGGATGTTGAGCACGCGGCCTTCGAAGTCCGGTGCGATTGGCAGCAAAGCCAAGAAGCCGAGTAAGAGCACCCAATCGATGTCGTGTTCGCGCAACTGTCGATAGACCGCGTCGGACCACGCCTGCCGATCCGGAAAGTCGCGCGGTCGCAGCGTGCAGCGTTCGATGCCGAGGCGCTCGGCGCGCTCGAGTCCGTAGGCCTTCGGTGTATTCGAGATCACCAGGGCGATTTCGCCGTCGACGTCTCCGCGAAGGATGCACGCGTGCAGGTTCTCGAGGCTGCGTCCACCGCCGGACAGCAACACGGCGAACCGTGGAATCTCACGACGGGAATGCATCAGGCGGCGATCACGACTTCCCGACTCGATCGAGGAAGCCGCTCAGGATGCTGCTGACACGCGGCGCCGCCAAGTCGGCGGCATCGACCATGCTTTCGAGGTCGGTTGGTTCGGGTGCAACCGGATCGACGTACTGCGTGATTGCGAGCAACGCGACGGTTCGAAACCCCGCGTGCACGGCGGCGAGGACTTCGGGCACGGTCGACATACCGACGAAGTCGGCACCCGTGTTCCGCAAGTGTCGGTATTCGGCGCGGGTCGGGAGGCTGGGACCCTGAATGGCGGCGAAGACACCCTCGACGAGCGGGAACCCTGCATCGTCCGCGATCTCGCGAACGATCTGACGGAGGGTCGGATCATAGGGCTCGCTCATGTCGGGAAAGCGCGGCCCGAGCAGCTCGTCGTTGTGACCGACGAGTGGATTGAGCGTCGTGAAGTTGAGGTGATCCTCGACGATTCCGATGCTACCGGGAACGACACCGGGACGGAGTGCAGCTGCCCCCGCGGTCATCACCAGGATCTCGGCTCCCATCTGTCGGAAGACACGAACCGGAAATGCGAGTTCGAGCCCCGTCACTCCCAAGTACGGTGCGAGTGGCGCGTCCGCAACGATGACCGGTAGGTCGTTGTAGTTGCCGACGATCATCGTGCTGCTCTCGACACCGCTCGGAAACTCGGGGATGTCCGACGCACGGACCGTCGTCGAATCCGTGAGCTGGCGGACGAACTCCGAGTGTCCGGTGCCGAGGAACATGGCAACGCGCGGACGGAGCCCGCTGCGACCGATGATGGTTTGAGCGGCGTCGCGTGCACGCTGCCGAACGGCTTCGATTTCGGTACGGGTCAGCACGTGTGGATCCTGGAGAGAGCGAGGGTCGAAAGGAGCGAGAGAACGAAGGTCAGTTGCCGCCCTCGATGCCGAGTGCCGAACCGACGAGACTGGATGCTGCGCGACGTTCGAGGACTCCTGCCCAGTGTCCCGCCGCGATCTCTGCATGATCGCGGAACGCTTGGAGCATCGAAGCGAGCGCATCGAGCGCGACGGCCTCGGAGCGGAGTGCGTCGGCAGGCGCGTCCGGCGAGCCCGCGCCCTTTGCGAGTCGCGCGATGAGGTCACGGTAGCTCCACGGGAACTGCGGCGTGCCGCTTCCTTGGCGTGCGAGGAAGGACCGCGCTTCGGGCAGCGCCTCGGCGAGCGCGAAGAGCACGACGAGGCTCCCGTGTGCGCGTGCAGCCGCGTCGAGTTGCGAGCTGCCGAAGGCGTCCTTCGCGCCCGAAGCCGTGACGAGCTGGGCCACGAGGTCGGCTTCGTCCGCGAGCAAAACGGTCGATTCTCCGCCACCGGCTTGCACGACCGTCGCGCGCGCACCTTCGATGCGCGTGATCTTGACGTCCGCTCCGCGTAGCGACACGGCGAACGGAGTCGTCGCAGCGCGTTTGCCGAGCGCGTCGAGGGATTGCTGGCCGCCTTGAAGCAGCGCTTCGAGCTCGCTCAGCGGTGCGTCCAGATCGGCGAGCTCCGCGGGGGCCTTTTCGATCGACGCCAGCATGGCGCGAGCTTCGGTCAACTGTCCCTTGCGGACGAGGGCGAGCACGCCCGCATCGCCGAAGAGCACTTGATCGCGCATCTTCGCGAGTTCCCCGACGCGAGCGCGTCGCGCGTCCCGGCGCGTCTTGCGGATGGCTGCGACGAGTTCGCGTCCCGCCGCAGTCCGTTCTTCGAACGCTTTGCCGACCGCTTCCGGCAAGCCCTCGGGGGGCGTGCGCAAGCTCTCCTCGAGGGTCGCGAGGACTGCCGACAGGTCGCTGCCCTCGGCTCGTGCAGCGGTTTCGAAGCGCTCGTAGGCATCGGTCGCGCGCGCCGTCCAAATGCGGGTCACGTCTTCCTTGGCGGATTCGATCGCCTTCGCGAACTCCGATCCCGTGGTCGCCGCGCCCGCGAGGCTCGTGAGTCGTTGCCAGGCTCCGACGGGATCGGTCGCAGCATCGTCGACCGTGGTGCGGATTCCGGCGATGCGCTTCGCGAGTTCTTCGCTCGCTTTCTTCTCAGCTTCGACTTCGGCGGCGTGACGTGTTCGGAGTTCTTCCGCCTCGCGCTTTGCCGCCTTGGCGGCCTCCGTGCCTGCGTGGTCCTTGGCGACGCGATCGAGCGCTTCGGCTCGCTCGAGAAGAGGAAGATCCTCGCGGACCTGGAGTCG
>JAGQQW010000326.1 GCA_020426005.1 Planctomycetota bacterium
TCCACGGCGAGGGCATCGTCGCGATCCTGCTCCCCAGGTCGTCGACCGACTGGCTCGCTGCACAGCTCGGCGTGCTTCGCGCCGGCGCGGCCTTCGTATGCCTCGAACCGGCGTATCCGGACGAGCGCTTGTCCTACCTGCTCGCGGACAGCGACGCCGTCGCGGTCGTGTGCGAGCGCGACGACGCTGAACGCGTACGGAGCCTCGCGCCGACGCTCACGATCCTCGATGTGCACGCGCCAGGCGCCGCGCACACGGTTTCGCCCGACTGGCTGACGCCGAACTCGCTCGCCTACCTCATCTACACGTCGGGCACGACCGGACAGCCGAAGGGCGTGATGATCGAACACCGGTCGATCGTGCACCTCATCCAGCAAGAACTCGCATACTTCGGACTCGGTCCTGACGACCGCTGTGTCCAGGTCTCGTCACCGAGCTACGACTCGTCGCTCGAAGAGACGTGGCTCCCCCTCGCCGCCGGCGCCACGATCGTCGTCGCAGGGAGCGAGACGACAAGGCTCGGGCCGGACCTCGTGCCATGGCTCCGCTCGTCACGCGCGAGCGTACTCATGCCCACACCGACGCTCTTGCGATCGATGGCCTGCAAGGACCCGCGCTCCGAGCTTCCCGACTTGCGGCTCGTCTACGCGGGCGGCGAGGCCATGCCTCCCGCAATCGTGGACACGTGGGCACCGGCAGTGCACCTCGAGAACGGCTACGGGCCGACCGAATGCACGATCACGATCCTGCGCCGACGCCTCCTCCCGGGGCACGGGCCGACGATCGGTCGCGCGATCGACGGCAATCGCGCGTGGGTGCTCGGACCCGATCTGCACCCGGTCGCGCGCGGCGAAGCCGGACAACTCGCGATCACCGGCATCCAGGTCGCTCGCGGCTATTGGAAGCGACCCGAGCTCACGAGCGAGCGCTTCCCCGATCTGCCGAACATCGGTCGCGCCTACCTGACCGGCGACCTCGTTCGCGAGAGCGACGACGGCAACTTCGACTTCCTCGGTCGCGCCGACAGTCAGGTCAAGCTACGCGGGCACCGCATCGAACTCGAAGAGATCGATGCGCACCTCGGCGCCCTGCCGGGTATCCGGGCCGCTGCGTGCCGCGTGTCGAACACGGCGACCTCCGCGTGGCTCGAAGCGTTCTTCGTGCCTGCCGACGCCGCGACCCCGCGGAGCGAAGACGAACTCCGCGCGACGCTCGCTCAGACGCTCCCGCAACACCTCGTGCCGACGCGCATCGTCGCGATCGACGCGTTGCCGACCTCGAACAGCGGCAAGCTCGATCGAAGCGCGCTCCCGAAGATCGCACCACGAAGCACGTCTGCGGCGTCCGCCCCGGCGCCATCCACAGGGCCATCCACAGCGGCGACCGAACTCGAGCGGACGATCCTTCGCGCGATGCGCACGACAGTCGAAGGCGCACCAATCGGAGTCGACGACGACTTCTTCGAATGCGGTGGGGACTCGCTCGCGGTGGCGATGGTCGTTTCCGAACTCCGCGAGCACGACGCGACCGCATGCCTCGCGGCGCGCGACGTCTACGAAGTGCGCACCGCACGCGAACTCGCGCGACTCGCCATGGGGCGCGCGGTCACGAAGAGCACGGAAGAGTCGGCGCATGTACCAAAGCGGCTTCCGACAGCGCGCACCCAGCACTCGTCACGATCCTGCAGGCGCTGTGGCTCACGACTTGGATGGTGATCGTGAGCGCCTTTGCGTGGGCCATCGTGTTCTTGTTCGTACCGTTCGGCATCGAGCTCGTCGGACTCGCGCCGTTCGTCTTACTGAGCCCGTTGGTCGCGGCACTCGGCGCCTTCGTGCTCACGGCACTCGCGATCGGCGCAACTGTCGCGGCCAAGCGACTCCTCATCGGCAGATACACCGCGCGAAGCGTGCCAGCGTGGAGCATCGCGTCCTTCCGTCATTGGATCGTCGTCGCGTGCGCCCGCACGATCCCCTGGGACCTCCTCCGCGGAACCGAGTTCTGCGCGGACGTGCTGCGTCTGCTCGGTGCGCGCGTCGGCGAGAGGCTGCACGTGCACCGCGGCGTCGACCTCGCGAGCGGAGGCTGGGACCTGCTCGACATCGGGGACGACGTCACGCTCGGTCAAGACAGCTCACTCGGCCTCGTGCACTTCGAGGCGGGCAGGCTCGTCATCGGCAGCGTGACGATCGAGGACGGCTGCACGCTCGGCGTGCGCGCCGGCGTCGGCGAGAACACGCGGCTCGCGCGCGGGACCGATGTCGCGCCGCTCGCCTTCGTCGCTGCAGGAAGAACGACGAGCCCTCACTCGCGCGAAGACGGCGTCCCCGCAGAGCCCGTCGGTCGCGCAGACGCGAGCGACACCGACACGTTCCACGCCGGCACGCGCAGCACCAACACGTATCACGCCGACTCGCGCATCCCCAACACGAATCACGCCGACTCGCGCCATGCGCACGATGCGCCTCGAAACGCTTCCAGAGCCGATCGCTGGCACGCACGCGCGCACGGCCTGTCGCGGATCGCATCGATGAGCCTCGTGCACGGCACGATCGCGTGCGGATCGCTGTCGCTCTTCGTCGTACTTCTCGCGGGGTGGCACGTCGATGCGTCGCAGGCACTCGACTGGCTTGCCGATCCGTTCGGGTCCACGACCTCGGCCCTCGCGAGCGCGGCGCTCGCGTCATTCTCCGCGCTCGCTCTCGTGATCACGCTCCTGCTCCAGGCGCTCGCGCTGCGCGCCTTGCCGAAGAGCCGCGTCGGCAGCTGCGATCGCCTCTCGCGACAAGCGATCCTCATCTGGATTCGCACGAGCCTCGTCGACCGCGCCGGGCGTTGGCTCAGCGGCAGCTTGTATTGGCGCTGGTGGCTGCGACTCGCCGGGATGCGCCTTGGAAGAAACACCGAGGTCAGCACGATCCTCGACGTCCTGCCGGAGCACGTGCGGATTGGCGACGAGAGCTTCTTCGCCGACGGGATCTACCTCGGTGGCCCGGTGGTCCATCAAGGGACGATTCGCGTCGAGCCCTGCGAGGTCGGTCGGCGCGTCTTCCTGGGCAACCACGTCGTCGTGCCTCCCGGCACGCGTCTCGGGGACGACGTCCTCGTCGGCGTGTCGACCGTCGTCGACGGCACCACGATGCCAGGCGGGACCTCGTGGTTCGGGCACCCCGCGTTCGAACTCCCGAAACGCGAAGTCGTCTCGATGGACCGCAGCCTCACGCACACGCCGCCGCTCGCGCTCTGGCTGCACAGGCTGCTGTGGGAGACGCTGCGCTTCGCGATCCCGATCTGCGTGACGGGTGGCGCGATCGCATGGCTCGCCATCGCGGGCCGCGGCGTTACGCACGCAGCCATCGCGACCCTCGTCGTCGCGTGCGCGTTCCTGATGATCGTGTGGGCCTGCAAGTGGACGCTTCTCGGACGCGTACGCCCGGGACGTCATGCGTTCTGGTCGACGTGGTGCGCGCGTTGGGACTTCGTCTACATGGCGTGGAACCGCATCGCGAGCAGCGTGCTCACGCCGCTCGGAGGCACGCTCCTGCTCGCGATCTACTTGCGCCTGATGGGTGCTCGGATCGGCAAACGCGTGATCCTCGGAGGCGCCTTCGCCCAACTCGTCGACCCGGACATGCTCACGTTCGGGGACGAAGCGACACTCGATCGCCCACTATTCCAAGCACACAGCTTCGAGGACCGCGTGCTCAAGATCGATCGCATCACGATCGAACCCCGCGCGACGGTAGAGCGCGGAACGGTGCTCTTCTACGGCGCGCAGCTCGGAGCGGAATGCGCGGTCGATCCGCATGGCGTCGTCATGAAGAACGAACACCTACGGCCGGGTCGGCGCTACGCGGGGGCGCCTACACGCGAAGCGTGAGTCGCGCGGATCTTAAATCTGCTCCACTTCCCAATACTCGACTTCGACCTGTGTAGCGCGGCCGAAGATCGTGACGCTGACCTTCACGACGCCCTTCTCGGGGTTCACCTCTTCGATGACGCCGTCGAAGTTCTCGAAGTGGCCTTGCTTGATCTTGACGCGATCGCCGGCCTTGAAGCTGATCGAGAGCTTGGGCTTCTCCTTGGACTCCTCCATCTTGCCGCGGATGCGCTGGAGTTCGTCTTCGGTCATCGGCACGGGCTGATCGCCACCACCGACGAAGCCTTGGTAGCCGGGCGTCTCGCGCAACACGAACCAGACGTCCTCGTCGATCTCCATGTGCACGAGGAGGTAGCCGGGGAAGAGCTTGCGCTTGGTGACGCGACGCTTTCCGGCCTTGATGTCGGAGACGTTCTCGACGGGCAGCAAGACCTCGGGGACCTTGTCCTCGAGGCCGGCTTGCTTGACGCGGCTCAGAAGGTTCTGGCGGACACGCTCTTCACGCCCGACCGGGACGCGAATGATGTACCACTGCAGGCCTTGGGACTGTGAGGAAGGATCGGTCATGGTCAAGCGGGCATCCCCCACGACCAGACGACGGTGAAGAAGCGCCCGAGCAGCCAGTCACCGCCC
>JAGQQW010000327.1 GCA_020426005.1 Planctomycetota bacterium
GATGTCACACGCGTATTGGGCCTGCCGCTCGCGCGAGTCCATCTCGCTCTGGATCGCACCGACGGTCAACCCGAGATACTCGTAGACGGGCGCCATCCAGTCGCGGTCGCGGCGTGCCAGGTAGTCGTTGACCGTCACGAGGTAGACGCCCTTGCCCGAGATCGCGTTGAGTGCGGCCGGCAGTGTGGCAACGAGAGTCTTGCCCTCCCCCGTGATCATCTCGGCGATCTTGCCCTGATGAAGCACGATGCCCCCGACGAGCTGGACGTCGTAGTGACGCTCGCCATTCGAGCGTTGACTCGCAACACGTGTCATCGCGAACATCTCGGGCAGCGCATCGTCGAGCGTGGAGCGGCCGTCGCGCACCTTCTCACGCCACTCGGCGACGCGCGCGAGGATCGCATCCCGATCGAGCCCTTCGGCCCAACTCGACAGATCGTTGATCTGCTTGATGATCGGCTGCACGCGCTGCACTTCGCGCTCGTTCGCCGACCCGAACACCTTCTGCAAGCCCTTACCGAGCTTCAGCGGCAGGCTACCGAAATCGAATTTCGCCATCGTTCTCGTCTCTCTCTCGTTCTTTCGAGAGGCCAGCGAGGCGTTTCCCCGCGCGGCCCCCACGACTGCCTGATGGAGCGACGTGGACACCGTTGTCCACACCGCCGACGAGATCAGGCCGTCGGTCCGCGAATGCGCGGAGAGGCAGCGTGCGTGCGCCCCGTCAACGACGGACGCTCGGAGCTGCGAACGAGGAGGACACTCGGAACGAGCGGTGCTGACGGGCGTACGGACCACGCGTCCGAGGCGTCGCTTTCCAAGGCCTCGAGAAGCCGCGCGACGTGCGTCGTCGCCGTCGCAGAAGGCCCTGCCGTCGTCGACGTCTTGGCAAGACCATAGCCCGCGACCCACAGACAGAGGGTCATGACGAGGGGCAGGCTGCTCGCGGTCGAACGGGTCATCAGGGTCCTTCGAGGGCGAATGAGGATAGCCCCGCGCAGGACACACACAAGCCGCGTGCGCGGTGGAGACTCAACTCGCGAGGAGAGAATGCACGAGACTCATGAGCTCTCCCGACGCGAATGGCTTCGCCAAGAACCCATCGGCCTTTGGACAATCGTTCTGGAGCACACGGCAGGCCGTCGTCAGCAGGATCGGCAATTCTTTCGTGCTCGGATCGCGTCTCAGTTCGCGAATGACGGTCAATCCGTCGATCTCGGGCATTTCGTAGTCGAGGATCACCAGCGCTGGATGCAAGAACGGCATGCGCTCGAGCGCCTCTCGCCCGTCGAAGGCCAGCACGACATCGAACCCCTCACGTCGCAGCATCGCCTCGAGGGCCTGCGCCTCGTCGACCTCGTCGTCGACGACGAAGATCAACGGGCGATCGCGCTGCGTCCGCGTTCGCTGCGGAGCGAGAAACGCCTGGTCGCGAATCGTGCGCATCGTCGGCAGGCCGGCATCGGTGAACGCGTCTTCGATCTTGCGCTTGAGCTCGAAGTTGTGCCGCCGCAAGCGCATGAACGCTTCGTAGTCCGGGAGATCGGGCCGAATCTCCATCTGATCGTGCGTGTCGACGCCGAAGCAGAACTGGCCGGGAATCACGTGCTCCTGCAGCACGAGCTTCATGTAGGGGTAGCTACGATTGCCGAGGCGCAGCGTGTACCGCTCGAGCTGCGCATGCCCGGCCTCCGGCACGCGGGATTCGTTGACGAACCCCGCGAAGACGTCGCCGTCCGCGGCATCGTCGAAGCCCTTGATCCGGCGCGGATCGCTTCCATAGGCGAAGTGGAAATAGATCTCGAGCGCACGCTGGATCATGGCGCGCGTCAGCTCATCGCGCTTCACCATCGAGCGCGTCCTGCGAACTGGATTCGCGACATACCGGACGAAGTCCGCGAAACTCGCGGACCTTCACAACGGGGGCCTTCGAACTACGGGGAAACGGACCGGGGACGTGTCCGCTTGCAATCATCGACACGAAACGGATTCTTCACAAGTCGCCCGGCGCAGAAAGTCCAAGAGGACCAATCCATGACATGGGCAGGACGAGCACAGAGCACGCCCTGCCTGAGTCGCGATGCCGCAACGGCGCGTAGGGTCTGCGGAAATACACCCGTTCTTCCTCGTGCCGCGCTCCACCGACATCCAATGCTCATAATGCGTCCGATGTCCGATCGACCCCATGCGTTCGTCGTTTCCGCGCGCCCCGTCACGCACCGTCGTGCACTCAGGCGCGACCGCTCCAGGGCGAGACGAGCGGTCTCCGCACTTGCCGCGCTGGCGTTGTGCGGTTCCTTCACGATCGCTCAGGACGATCCGCGCCCGCGAACCTTGCTTCGTGGGAGCATCGCGACGACGGACGGACCGCTGTGGCCTCAGGCCGAGGTTCACTTGATGGCGCGGCCCTGGGACGATGCGCCCCCTGTCGACACGCTGATCGTGCCCGTCGATGCCGACGGTTCCTTCGAGGCGCGATTGATCGCCGATCTCGTCTACACAGCGTATTCGGTCGGCCCGGCCGCGAGCGATGGCACCTACCGCAGTACCGGCATCCATTCGTGTCAGGGTGGATCGCGCGTCGAACTCACGGAGACGAAGGGAGGAAACCTGCAGCGTCGCGTGCGTTTGCCGATGTCCGTGGATCCGGAGCATGTCGTCGTGGTCGTCGAGGAAACATGGCCGCCGATCGAGCTGAGTGCCGATGCGCAGCGCGACGTGCTGCTTCCACCGCGGCCTGGCACGTACGCGAAGCTCGCGGTTCTCCGTGCCGAGGATCGCCGAGTGCTTCTCGCGCGGTCGATCGCGATCTCGAAACGAACGTGCACGGCGTCGTTCGAGCGCCACCGCAAAGTCGTCGAGGCACACGACGCGAAACGCGCACGAGAAACCGAGTCGGTTACCGAGGCGACGAAGAGCGACAGCGCGACCGATGTCCAAACGAATGCAGACGCTGCGGAAGCGGAGGGCGACGACAAGCTCGATCGCGCCCAGCGGGCTCTCGCGGAAGGGCTCGCATTCGAAGATTGGTTGCTCCCGGACAGGAACATCACGACGGTCCTCGTACGGGTGACGGCGGATGGCAAGCCCGTCGCTGGCGTGCACGCGAAGAGCACGTACGGCAGCACCGGCATGGCTCGTGCGAGTGACGAGGATGGCTGGTTACGCATCCCGATCCACGTGCGTGTCCAACCCGGAAACTGGCACGCCGCGCAGAACGAGTTGCATCTGGATGGCTACCGCCCATCGCTGTTCGACTTCCTGTTCACGGCGAAGGCGAAGAATGGCGCCAAGCAACAGCCGATCGCGAACGGTGGGATCGAGATCGAGGAAGGTCGCGATATCGAGGCGCTGATACGGGCAGGCAAGCCCGACTTGACGGCCAAGCTCGAACGCGGCGCGACGATGACTGGCCGCATCGTCATCGGCGACGAGCCGATCGAAGGACTCGAACTTCGCGCATCGACACGACCGGACAAGTCGAACTCGAGTCCGAACTTCAGCCGCGGCAACACCGCGACGGAGGCGATCCGCACACGAACCGACGCGCAGGGCGCGTTCGCGTTCGCCGGCCTCGAGCCGGGAGGCCCGTTCCTCGTCGAGGCGCTGTTCGACGCGCGAATCTCCAAAGCCCTCGGCGACCCATGCGTGCACTCGACCGGAATGATCGCCAGCGGGTCGACGAACGCGAAGGCGATCGAAAACGACATCGGCACGATCGATTTGGCGTTGCTACCGAGACAGGCACTTCGTGTCCTGCGTTCGGACGGGCAGGCAGCGCGCTTCGCCGAGGTGTTGTTCGCACGTAAGGATCCGATGTTCTTCGTCCGGACGCGATGCGATCGAGCGGGGAGGACGACGGTCGTCCTCCCCGAACTCGCGGACTTCGACATCGCCAGCGGTCAGGAGTCGGAATCGATGAACGCAACGGTCCGAATGACAGGAGCTGCGCCGATCGTACTGAGACTCGAAGCTCCGATCTGGATTCGCGGTGTCGTTCGCAACGACAAGAATCAGCCCCTACCGGGCGCCTACGTGAATGTGTGGACGTGGAAGCAAAACAACGACACGTCGCTTCGCGATCGCATCCTGATGCCGACTCAATCGAGGGCCGATGCCACGGGGCGCTATCGACTCGCGCTGAGGCGGCAAGAGTCCGCGATGTTCGGCCTCAACGCGTATCTGCGGCAGGGCAACAAGACGTATTCGATGGCGAACGCGCATCAGCGCGCGATTCCCGACGAGGACGTGACCATCGACGTCGAGATCCCGGGCGCACCGCCGCCGGAAGACACCACGGAAACGAATCGCGAGAGCGCAAACCCTGCGAAACGCTGAAGTTCGCCCTGTTTCGCTCTCTACGGTGACCCGCGCCCGTACCTCGCCTTATGCTACTCGGAGTTCCGCGTACGTCGGTGTGTCCGAGCGACCACCGTCAACGCACCCCTGTCTCAATCCTCGATCCCGGAGATCTC
>JAGQQW010000328.1 GCA_020426005.1 Planctomycetota bacterium
CCTCTGTGGCACGGCATCTGCTCTATCCCCCGACACAACGGTGGGACCTGTCGGCCCCGCATCCCCTCGGAGGGGGTGAGAGACCGACGGATCAAGGAGCCCGGGGCCGTTTCAGGCGATGGTCCCGGGCAACTTTTCCGAAGCAGGAAACTCCTGAGGGAACAATGGCAGGGAACGAGCGGGCCGACTCTTCGTGAGTCGGCCCGTCCTTTGTACCCGGAGCCCCCGCCGCCGTCTCGATGCACGCTGCGAGCGGTACCATGGAGCCCTTGCGCCAGCGAATCGAATCCCTGTGGCCGTGGGCCGTCCTGCCCTTCCTTTGCGCAGGACCGATGCATGCTCAGCGCGGGCTCGTGGACGATGCACTTCGGAAGGCCCCACCCGAATCGTGGCGGACGATCGCGCTCGCCGAAGCTGGCGTCGAGATCGCGATTCCACGCGACTTCGAGCGCCTCCCCACCCAACCGCTTCGCCCGCTGCGGTTTCGAGGCAACCTCGGCGGCGGCAAGGTCGAACTCGAAGTCGCGTGGCTCACCAAGAACTTCGCCACGGTCAGTCGCGTGCTCCTCGGTCTCGCCGCCGACAGCACGCTGCTTCGTGTCGATGCTGGACGGACCGACGGACTCGTGACGGCCGTTTGCGAGCGCGAACTGGTCGGCACGAAACACCGCCGCATCGGCTTCGTCATCTGCCCGCGACGCGAGGCGATCTTGGTCGAGTGCGACATTCCGAAGAGCGCACCTTCGACGACCAGCGGTGCCGCTCGGGAGCTCCTGCGTTTCGTGCGCCTCGTCGAACGGACCGGCCTGACGGCGGTCCAGTTCGGCGAAGAAGAACGGTTGCGTCGTCGCATCGAGGCGGGATTCATCGAGGCCGATCGCAAGAAGGTCGAGATACGGCAATCGACGTTCTACCGCCTGTTCACGACGGCTCCCGTGGACGAGACGATTCTCGAGTTCCTCGAAACAGAGCTCTTGCCCCGCGTCGTCGCGATCTGCGGCGTGTCGCCCTCGCGCTCGGACCCGCTCTCGCTGTTCGTGCACCGCGGTCGCAGCAACTACATCCTCGCGTCCATGCAACTGGGGTTGTCCGCCCAACAAGGCGAGGCCATGGCTGGACACGCGTGGGACGACAACTATGCGACTTGGTTCGAACATGCGCGAAGCGCCGTGCACGTCCACGAGGGCACGCACCAGTACATGACAGCCACGTTGGGCCTCGACGGCGGCGGACCATGGCTACAGGAAGGGTTCGCGCGCTGGATCGAGACGCAGTACTCCCACGAACTACCCGCTCGCAACGCACGCAATCTGCTGCGTTCGCGCAAGGACTTCCCCAAGCTCGAGGCCCTGATTTCCGAGCGTTCGTTCCTCTTCGGGGGCGGTGGCCGACTCGGCTTCGAGGCGTTGCAGCTCTACGACATTTCGGCGTCGTTCGTTCGCTACCTCGCGCAAGAGCATCGTTCGAAGTTCCGCACGGTCTTGCTTCGCACCGGAGTCCTGCCGAGCGGCGAGTTCCGCTTGGTCGCGCGAGCCCTCGAGGACACGATCGGCATCGCGTTTCCGAAACTCGAGGAAGACTGGCGCCGCTGGCTCCGCGAAGATCTTTGACGTGAAGGACTCGCCCGACATCGAACACGGCGCGCACGACGGCGCGAGTGGCAGCGTTCCGCTTTGGCAGCGAACTCCCGGCGACCGCCCCCTACGCGATACGGTCGAGCGGACCGTCGACATCGCGATCCTCGGTGGCGGCGTTGCCGGAACATCGTGCGCCTACCACGCAGCCTCGCGCGGCGTCGGCTGCGTGCTGCTCGAAGCCGGCACGATCGCCAGCCGGGCCAGCGGCCGCAACGACGGCCAGATCCTGCTCGGACTCGGAGAACACTACAACCGCTTGATCGGCCAATGGGGCGCGAGGGACGCGGAGGCTCTGTGGCGCTTCATCGACGACAACCACGAGGGAATGCTCGCCGTCATCGAAGATCAGACACTTGCGTGCTCCGCGATCCGCAACGGAGGGCTGCGCCTCGCCGAGGCCGAAACCGAGGCCGCGGAGCTTCGCGAGAGCGCCGAGCTACTCGCTGGCATGGGAGTGCCAGTGCGGTATCTCGATGCCCCCGAAGTCGCCGAGGCGCTGCCGCTCTCGCGTGGTTTCGTCGGTGGCCTCTTCCTCGAACGCGAGGCGATCTTCGACCCCTTCGCCTTCGTTCGCGAACTCGCGATGCGCGCGCGGGACCGCGGCGCTCGCGTGCGTGAAGCCTGCCCGGTGGCGAAGATCGAAGGCGAAGCCGGAGGCTTTCGGATTCACTGTGCGGATGGCCCCTGCATCGACGCGACGGTCCTCGTCCATGCGACCTCCGCCCTGGCTCCCGAACTCGATCGCTCGGGCTTCCTCGGCAGAACGATCTTTCCGTTTCGTGGCCAGATCCTCGCGACGCATCCGCTCCCGGACGAGGTCTGTCGCGCGATGCCGCCGTGGGCGATGTCGTCGAACTTTTGCTACGAGTATTTCCGCATGCACGCGGACCGCCTGACGCTCGGCGGCATGCGATGGGCAGTCCCGGGCGAAGAGACGGGCATCGTCGATGACAGCACGGTGCACGACGGCGTCACCGCCCGGCTCGAGGCATGGCTCGAAGCACACTTCCCCGCAATCGCACGCGCGGGAACCGCGATGTCCTGGACTGGCATCATGGCGGGCACCCGCGATGGACTTCCGCTCGTCGGTGGCATCCCGGGCCGGCCCGGTGAATACACGTGCGCCGCGTTCAATGGATACGGAATGAGTTTCGCGTTCGCCGCGGGCGCGACGATCGTCGACCTCATCGAAAGCGGTCGAACCGAACGACCCGCTGCCGCGATGTTCCGGCCGAGCCGTTTCGTTTGACGCGACAGCCAGGGACCATGTTCGGGACGAGCGCGAAGCTCAGCGAAAGTCCGAGTAAGGATCGTTCTTCGCCTTCTCCGCGGCGGACGACGCGGTGACGAACACAGCCGCACCGGCAAGGAGCATCGCGAAGGAGATCGGCACCGCGAACCTCAGGAATGCGCGCCCCTGCAACCACGGAAGTCGACCGAGCAGACCCGCGCATCCCGCCATCGGAAGCGCGATGGCAACGACGAGCGGCAGCGGTTCGGCACCGAAGAACGCAGCGAGAACGCCGATCAGCGCGAGGAAGCCCGCAGCGGACGCGCCGACGAGCGCCGCAACAGGCAATTTGCGCGGCGCTACGAGGCAACTCGTCCCGACCACTGCCATGACGATGGCGGCCGTGCCCGCGAGCTGCCCCAACACCGCCGAACCCAAGAGCAACGCGATCTGCCCGGCGGCTCCGAGCGAGATCGATAGAGCGAAGAGCCCGCCAGCGGGTCCATCGCGTCGCACTGCGAGTTCGCCGAGCGTCGTGAACGCAGCGACACCGATCCCGATCGCTGCGGCGAGCATCGGACTGACATAGCCGCTGTCATCCGGAGCGCGCTGGATCAAGGTGCGCAACGTCAAGAACACGACGCCCACGAACGCGATCCACAGGCTCGCGCGAACGAGAAGCGGACTCCTCGAAGCTGCTGCCGCGGCAACCGCGACCGCCACGAGAGCGCACCCGATCAGCGCGCGCTCGGTCGCTGCACCATCGAAGCGCGGGAGCCCGTCGTGCGTCGCATACCAAGTGACGATGGCCGCGACGGGCACCGCGACGAACACGAGAAGTGCGCCGATCGCGTGCCGTGCGCGTGTGTACTCGTGCGAGGTTCCGGCACGCACGAGAACGAGCCCGCACATTGCCAGAAGGATCCCGACGAGCCCGCCAGGCAACAGAACGAGAAGGTCCTCGAGCTTGGGTAGCGGCATGACAGGCGCCGGTCAGATCACCAGTTCACTTGCCTTCGGCGACCGTGCCTTCGACACCGATGACGATACGCACGTCACTACCGAGCGCTCCTCCTTCGGCCATGTAGCTGACGCCGAAATCGGTCCGATCGATCGTCGCGATCGCTTCGTATCCACTGCGCAGCCCGAAGCGATCGGACAGCTTCGCCGTGCCGTTGTGCATGACGTCGAAGACGACGTCTTTCTTGGTGCCACGGAGTTCGAGCGTCCCGTGCACACGGTACTTGTCGCCCGCGCGCTCGATCTTCGAACTCTCGAAGGAGATCGTCGGATACTCCTTCGCGTTGAAGAAGTCCGGGCCGAGCAGATGCTTGTCGCGGTCCTTGCTGTTGGTATCGACGCTCTCGACCGGAATCGTCACCTTGACGAAGCTGTCCGTGAGGTCGTTGTCGTCGATCTTGAACGTCCCCTTGATGTCGTTGAAGCGCCCCCAGAACACACCGGCTTTGAGGTGGGACACACGGAAGAGGACCGAAGAGTGCATCGCGTCGACGGCGAACGTCGTTCCGGTCCGGAGATCGACCGTGTCAGCCTCGTCCTGGTGACGGAGTCCG
>JAGQQW010000032.1 GCA_020426005.1 Planctomycetota bacterium
AGTACGAATGATGCGCGGCTGGGCGGGATCTTTCTCGATGCGCTTGCGAAGCTGGGAGATGTGCTGGTCGAGTGCACGGCTCTCGGGGAAGTAATCGACGCCCCAGACCTCGTCGGCCAGGGTGTTGCGGTCGATGACCTTGCCGCGGCGGTCATGGAGCAGGCGGAGGACTTTGACGTCACGGGGGCTGAGGGAGATTTCTCCCTGCCCACGGTAGGCGCGGAGCTCGGTGGGGACGACCCGCAGGTCGTCCATCGTGAAGTCATCGTCGGACTTGCCGCCCCCGCGGGAGGCGGAGCGGCGCAGAATGGCGCGAATGCGGGCGATGATCTCCTTCACGCCGAAAGGCTTGGTCATGTAGTCGTCCGCGCCGAGTTCGAGGCCGAGCACCTTGTCGTCCTCGCTGTCCTTTGCGGTCAGGATGAGCACGGGCGTCGTGTCCCCACTCGCGCGAAACTCGCGTAGCACATCGAGTCCCGAACGCCCAGGTAACATCAGATCGAGGATGACGAGATCGAACTCTTCGCTCGCGAGCACGCGCGCGGCTTCGGTCCCGTCGGTCGCGAGCGTGACGACGTAGCCCTCGTGTTCGAGGTTCTTGACGATGCCGTGCCCGAGGCTGCGATCGTCTTCGACGAGCAGGATGCGTGTCGTCATCGATCGGCTCCTGCGCAACGTCCGGTCATGCAACCCGGTAGTCGACATGGGACCGTCATGCCGCTCCACCATCGAGTTCTGCATCGCTACGCGATGCCGGAAGTGTGACTTCGAAGCAGGCCCCGCGATCTCGTGGACCCGTGGTGCACCGCACGCTTCCGCCGTGCGCGGTCACGATGCTGCGCACGATCGCGAGACCGAGGCCCGCGCCCGGGACGTTTCCATGGCTCTGCGCCTTGCCCCGTACGAATCGCTCGAATACGCGCGATCTCTCCGCCGTGTCGATACCCGGCCCGTCATCGCACACGCGAAGGACGACGCGTGCCGGACCGCTGCTGAGTGGAGACTTCCCGGTCGGGTCAGCCGTGCGGGCCGCGCCCGTCGGTCCTACCGCAGGCTCTGCGCTCGCTGTAGCCGACGCGCCAGCAGTGTTCGCCGCGCCGACGATCTTCCCCGTGGCAGCCTCCACGGACACCGCGACGAACACGCTGCGACCACGCCCGGCATACTTGCGCGCGTTGTCGAGCAAGTTCCAGAGCACTTGGCGCAACGCGTCGCGATCGACGTGCGCCACGGCGTGCACACCTGAGAACTGCACCGACAACCCCGCTTCTCGAGCAAGCGGGTCGAACAGCGCAACGCCTTCTTGCACGAGTTCGTCGACACGTGCGACCTCGAAGTGCAGGGTCCGCTCGCCGCGTTCGGTACGGCCGAGTTCCAACGCGTTTTCGACGAGAGTCGACAAGCGCCCCGCTTCGACCGCGAGGAGTTGTGTGAACTCGGAGCGCGCCGCCTCGTCCTTGGCGCGTCCTTCGGCGAGCGTGTCCGCGAAGAGTCGGATCGACGCAAGCGGCGTGCGCAGCTCATGCGTGATCGACCGCAAGAAGTCGCCGCGTGCGGCGAGCGCGAGGCGCTCGGCTCGGTACGAACGCACGAGGAGCCACAATCCTGCCAAGAGCAGAACGGCAAGTGCCACGAACAGCAACCGGGATGGCTGGTTCGACGATTTCGAGGATCGCGAGAAGGGGATTGCAATGATGCCATCGAAGACCGGCAGAACGTCCGCCGTGAGCGACGACGGCGCACGTGGCTCGAGACGCCGAATGGGCGATGGTTGTGGTACACCATCGTCGAAGGCACTGGCGAGTGCGAGCGTTTCGAACTGCTCGAACGGAAGCACGAAGGCGACGCCAGTGGCATCGAACGTCGTAGGCGAGTCCATGAGCGATTTCATGGCAACGAATTGCGATGTCGATGAATTAGCCCGCGAGGCATTTCCGACTGTGCCGTCGCGACGCAAAGGAGACACACTCGCACCTCGCTCGCCGCCTCCTTCTGCCGTGGTCTGTTCCACACCGCGCTCTCGTGCAACGGACGACTGCGCGGTGGAAACACGCATGGCAGGCAACTGCGTACCGGGGTAGTAGAGCAACACCGCTCGACCCGTTGCGGAACGCGGAGCACCGGTTGTCCCGCTCGAGGCGGGTTCGAGAACGACGTGTTCGACGACCGCTTCGCCGGCAGCGACCAGTCTCGGCCGTTCGTTCTCGAGGAGTTCTGCCGCGCTGCGCAAGAACTTGATCCGCTCGTGACTCGCTTCGACATGCTCCGTGATGGCATCGGTAGTCGCGTAGGTCCGCAGGCTCGCGATCGTGTCGTGAACGAGCTCATCGTCACCGCTCGTGACAAGGGCGCGAACCACTTCGCGCATGGACGCCCACGCAGGGGCGTCGACGGGAATCGGTTGTAGCCCCCCCTCGGACTGCGTGCTGCTCGCCTGCTGCTCGGCTCTGCTGCCGCGAGTTGGCGCCGAACTCGGTTGTCGCGGCGGGTTCGGCGATGGTGAAGGTGTCTGCGCGCGTGTGACCGGACCGGGAATGCTCTTCGCCCCATGGCTCTCGACCGCGAACGTTTGCGGAGATACCACGATCACGGGCCGGATCACGCGGGCGCGGTCCGCGAGCATCGCATCGAAGAGCAGCGTGCGCGCAATCGCATCGGGGGGCATTGCGTCGAACGATTTCACACGACGACGGTAGGCCCTCGCTCGCGACGAGTTTCCCTGACGCTCGCAGATCCACATCGCCGTGGTAAGCAGCACACCGAGGTCGGCAGCGGCGCGGTCGCCACGCAGGATCGCCTCGTCGACGCGCGCGAGTGCCATCGCCGGTTCGTGATTCACGAACTCGTGCTTGCGAGCGAGATCGAGCGTCGCGCGCGTCACGAAGTCGATGTCGTGCACGGGCGAGCGTTGCGGCAAGGCTCGTGGCGACCGGAACGCGTGCCGATCCAGAACGAAGCCTTCGTCCCCTGGCAACCGATCGACGAACGCCGGATGCAGGACGCGCGACCGCAACTCGCGCACGGCGGCGAACGCCGCGCGACGCGCTTCGGCCGTGGCTGCTGCTTCGGCATTGTGCAATGCGCTCTCGAGGGCGACGATCCCGAAGGTCACCAACGCCAGCGCAACCGCGCCGACGAGGAGCGCGACGGCGGTGGTCTTGGAGCGGACGGCGGGCATTGCAGCACGATATCCGGGCGCCTGTCCGGCAGTTGTCAAGCGCTCGACAAGTGTCGCGAGATTCCGCAGTGACATCCCGCAGCGAGATTTGACGAACCGACCGGTCGGGTGGTTGGTTGGCGAGAAGAGCGCCCGCGCGCGATCGACCGTCGAACGCGTCGACGTCGCGTTCCCAAGCCGAGTGTACGTCGGGACGTGCCTCACGACGTATCGAAGACGATCGCTGGCAGATCGCGTTGTGCGAGGCGTCCCTGCCACGTTTCCTCATGGCAGCGTGGAGAACAACTCGCTGCTAGCACGTTCGAACCCGCGTATGCAAACTGCCAGCGTGCCATACACGTACGAATATCCACGCCCTGCGGTCACCGTCGATGCGGTTCTCGGGACGGCGGGACCGCGAGGTGACCTCCGGATCTTGCTGATTCAGCGCAAGTTCGATCCGTTCCAGGAGAGCTGGGCGCTGCCAGGTGGGTTTGTTGACGAACACGAGGATCTTGCCGTCGCGGCGCGGCGGGAGATGCTCGAAGAGACCGGCGTCGACCTCGAACGCATCCTCCAACTCGGTGCCTACGGCACGCCGCATCGCGATCCTCGGGGGCACACGGTCGGCGTTGCCTTCCTCGCGATGTGTGCGCCTGACGAACTCGTCTTCGAAGCGGGCGACGATGCGCAGGACTGTCGTTGGTTCTCCGCCAAGCGACCACCGCGACTGGCGTTCGATCACAAGGACATCGTGCGGGATGCGCGCCGAGCGTTCGCCCGCATCGCAGCGCGGCGCACCGAGTTCGTCGAGACGTTCTTCGGTCCGCGCCGCGCACGCGCGATCGGAAACACCGGACTCGCAGCACTGCGACGCGCTGCTCGCGACGCGTGACACGGTGACGAGGAATCGATCGAGGTTAGCGAAACATGAACGACGACGAGACTGAGGATTCCGCACCGCAAAAGGGCGCTCAACACGACGTTTCGAGTGCACACCCGCGAGAGGCGACGACGGAGACATCGGGTGTAGACGCGGGTTCCGGCGAAACATCGGCGCCTGCGACCGCGTCGATTCGAACGGCGGCATCGGAACGCAGTTCTGGTTCGCCTTCGGCCGGGACATCGCCCGTGCTCGAGACACGGGCAGGGACAGCGATGGCGGCTTCGACGGCAACAGTGTCGTCAAGTCAGCCGCACTCGACGTCGCACGCTGCACGAGTCGACTACGCAGCAGCGATGAATGAAGCGATGAGCAACCTCGAAGTGCGGCGCCTGATGCTCGTGCTAACCAACGTCCTCACGCCCGCATGCGTCATGGCGGTCACGGATTGCCTTGCGGGAAGCAACGTCGCAGCCTCGTTCTCCTGGCTTCCACGACTCGTGCTGCCGATCTGTGGAGCGCTACTCCTCGCGACAGGGTTCCTCGTGACCGGCGTGTTGGCGCGATGCCACTTCGGTCTCGTCGTCAACGGAACCAAGCTACACATGGTCGAGACGGGAAAACTCGTCCTCGCGCCCCTCAACTGGCTCGGCGTCACGACGAACTTCCTCATCATCACGGCGATGTCCACGGCGCTCGGCGCCCTGGCTCTTTGCGCGGGGCTCGGTCTGGGCTCTTCGTCGTGGATCGCTGCGGCCGTCGTGCTCGTCGCAGTCCTGGCGTGGCTGCCTTCGAGTCACGCCCGTGCGAATCGTGCGTGTCAGGAGTTCTCGAAGCACTGGCAAACCGCGGACATCCCGGTCGCGTTGCGCGAAGAGCACACCCGCAAGTCGCTCGACGCCACGAGTTCGGATATCTCCGTGGTCGTGGTGATGGCCGCCGCGCTGTTCGCCGGGCTCTTCAATGCGCTGACGAACCTCGGAGGAATCCGTCCGACCGCAGGCACCACGCCACCCGTGGACACGATCCAATCCACGGCGCCGGTCGTGCTTCTCGGATTCGCGTTCGTTTCGTTGTTCTTCTCGTGCCGAATTCTCGTCCGTCTACGAATCGCCTTCGGCGAACACAGCCAGAGACTCGCCGCACTCCGCGACGAAACCGATACCAACGCGATGCGCTGGCGCGCCCAGGAGCGCACCTACCTCCTCTACGCGATCGTCCTCGTCCTACTCACCGCAACCGGGATCATGCTCGGCTACGACCGGGCAGGCCCGATCGCAGGCCTGACGGTCGGAGGTCTAGCGTTCGTCGCCGGGCTCGCCTGGTACCCAGCAACGCTTCGCGCAGCCCGCCACCGTCGCACGTGAAGTGCGTGAAACGTGCCAGGGTCGTTTCGCGGTACTTTCCCGCGTGAAACGTGCCAGGGACAAAGCGTGCTACTCCTCGCATGGCTCGTCTGGTACGCAGCAACGCTTCGCGCCGCGCGCCACCGTCGCACGTGAAGTGCGTGAAACGTGCCAGGGTCGTTTCGCGGTACTTTCGTGCGTGAAACGTGCTCGGGGACGGATCAGTCGAACTTGGCTTTGTGTGCCAGGTTCTTCAGGGCGTCGGTCCCTAGCGAGCGTGCGAAGCCGAATGCGTACGCGAGTTGCTTGCCATCGCTCCAGTGGATGGCGCGGACGCGCTCGCCGTAGTGGCGTGCATACGCTTCTTCGAACTCCTTGCGATCCTCGTCGCTGTCCCACACTGTCAGCCAGACGATGCCACGCTCCTTCGCTTCGTCCGGCGTCGTCTCGCTCGGACGCTCGAGAACGAAGAGCTCGTCGCCGTCCCAGCCCGTCGCGGCTTTCGTGGTCCAGTAGCGCGCGTTGGTCATGAGCCCCATGTTGAGCTTGCGCTCGGGATCCCGCGTGAGGATGGCCATGTAGACCTCACCCATGCGGTCGCGTTCGATGATCTTCGCGGCGCACTGCGCCTCGAGCGCGGCCTCGAACTCGTCGCGATTGCTCAGCGTGACTGGCAGATCGCGTTGCTCTTCTTTCCAGTATTTGTCCGGGTGCAGGATCTGTTCGCCAGAAGTCGGTGGCGTCTCGAAACACTGGCGCACTTCGTCGTCGAAACTGTCGTGCATCGTGATTTGCAGGACGCCGGCGCCCTTCGCCACGAAAGATGACCCTGCCATGTAATTGGCGACGAGAACGTGGAAGTAGGCTGGCGCACCAATCAGTGTCTTGGCCGACTCCATCTCGCGCTTCTGCGCGGCCTTCATTTGCGCGAGGTCCATCGACTCGCGGTTCTTCGCGCTCCATCGATACATCAGCGCGGTTGCACTGCCTTCGACGACCGCGCCGAGAGCGAACCCACCGTCATGCGTGCGCGCCGCATCCATCCGACGCTGTAGCGAGTAATGCTGGTCGTCCAGCGCGTGCGTGAGTTCGTGCGCAATCATCATCCGGTTGATGAAGTCGCCATACTTCGCCGCCTTCTCGAGCATGAAGAACGAGTTCTGCTCGGGATCGTAGAACCCGCCGATCTGGCTCAGCAGAACGTCGACATAGGTCTTCGCGAAGTCGGTTCCCGCACGAAAGAACCCGAGTTCGGTCAAGAACCACTGATGCCGCTCGAGTCGACCACCCGCGTATTCCTTGCCAAAGAGCTTCTTCTGCAGAAAGCCACGGAGCTGCTCTTCGGTGTAGACACCGCGCTTCACGGGTCGCAAGAACTTACGCTCGCGCAGCTCCTCGACGTCATGCACGACTTCGTCGGCGATCTTCTCGAGCTTCTTGGCATCCTCGGAGTCGACGGGACGCGGAGTTTCGTCCTGTCCACGCAATGGCGAGACGAAGACGCCAGAGCCGACGAGGAACGCGCCGACGGGCAACAGGGCAAGAGCGAGTGCCTTCATGTTCGATCGATGTTCTCAGACTGTGGGAGCACTCGGACAAGCGCCGAGTGCGTGATCTCACCGTTGTGCGACTTCCGAAAACACAGGCGTACCGCGCACACAGGCGAACCACGCACACAGGCTTATCGGCGAATCGGCGGGGAAGATGGTAACAGTGCCGCTGCAAGAGTGCGCTCGGTGCACCCACGGTTCTGCGCGTAGGCAACAAGTCGACTCACCTGCCGTCAGCGCAAACACGCTGTCCCGCCATCGAAGGCGCATCCGCGGTGGATGCAGCAGCTCGGACGCGCGCCGAGTGCGAGTGCCATAGCAGCGTGTTGGATACGTCGGGCACCCGCCGAGTGCGTGCGGTCGACGTTTCGGTGGCTGACGAAAACCAGCGAATCGGCGATTCGCCCGAGGCTTTTGGGAGCTGCCGAGACGGTCAAAGCACGTTCTCGGAGCATGTCTGAGTTTCTCAACTCGCTGCTCGACCCGGTGGATTCCAAAAAGCGCAGGCGAACCATGCATACAGCGAGGCTTGTCAGATCCACTGTGGCGGAGAAGACACGACTCTCAATCATCCGCCGACGACGAGTCGTAGTCTCGCCGCAGCCCGAACCACAACGCGAGAACGAGCGCGACCCCCGTCAGAATCGCGAGGTTGGATACGGCATCCGAGATCGACGGGATCAGTGCATCCGTCATATTTCGTCGGCCGCCACTCGCCCATTCCAGCATCGCGCCGCGGAACTGCCGTGCCGCCTGCGGATCCACGCCATGGAAGAACATCGCCCGCGCACTGTCGACGACCGTCAGGCTTCGCACGCCAGCTTGCGCCGGAGTCGACCCGACCACGTATTCCCAACCGACGACGTAGACCGCTCCCGTGATCATCGCACGCTGCAGTCTCACCGCGAATGCAGTGCCAATCGCGCAGTACGCCACGGGTGCGAGCAGCGCCGGTAGTAGTGGCGCGTAGAGCGTGGCCTCGGTGATCGCCACGTCGTGTCGGAACCCGGTTTCACCGAGCATGGGCAGAACGACGATCGCGATCGAGAGCGCAGCGCCGAGAATCAGCCAACACACCAAGACCGCGGCAGTGAACTTCCCGAGCCAGATTGCAGCCCTCGGAACCGGCCCCGTGATCAAATACACGAGCGTGCGTGATGCGATTTCCTCGCGCACCGTCGAGACCGCGAAGAACATCGAGACGATCGGCACGAGCCCCTGGAAGAAGACGCCGAGCGTCACTCCGCAGAAGATCTCGTCGATACGCTCGCGATCGCCCAATTTCATCGAGGCGAAGATCGCAACCGTCGGATACGCGAGTGCGAGCGCGACGAAGAGCAACGTGCGCTTGGACAACAAGACCTCGCGCACCGTCTGCGCGACGATCAAGGGATAGCACCGAAAGAAGGCAGTCACTTCCGCACCAGGTAGCCGAAGACCGATTCGAGGTCGGCATCGAGCGGCACGATCGCCTCGATCCCGTAGCGTTCATCACAACCGAGGTTCGTGATCTGATCGAAGAAGAGTCCTGCATCCGCGACGCGCGCAACGACCCGGTCGCGCTCCACGTCGACGCCGGCGACGTGATCGGCGCCGATCAGTTGTCGCGCGAGACCTCGTGGTTCTCGCACGCGTACCTCGACCTGCAGCGCGCGCTCGCTGAGCTGATCCCGGATCTCGTGCACTTTGCCTTCTGCCAGGATCCGACCTTGGTGCAGGAGCAACAACCGATCGGTCATCGCTTCGACCTCGTGCAGCACGTGACTCGACACCAAGACCGCCTTGCCTTCGTCACCGAGCTCGCGCACGAGTCGGATCATCGCGTGCCGACCGATCGGATCGAGTCCGTTGAGCGGCTCGTCGAGCAGGAGCAGGTCCGCGCCGACGACGAGCGCGCGCGCGAGTTTCGTGCGCTGACGCATGCCCTTGGAGTAGCCGCCGATCTTCTTGTGCATGCGATCGCTCATGTCGAGTCGATCGAGCACTTCGGCCGCCTTCTGCTTCGCCGAAGGAACCCCCGCGAGGCGCGCCATGAACGTCACCCATGCGATCCCGCTCATGCGCTCGTAGAACCGGTCCATGTCGGGGCACAGGCCGATCCGATTACGCACTTCCGTCGAGTCCTGCGGCGGTGTCCCGAAGACCTCCACCGACCCGATGCTCGGCCTGAGCATGCCCGACGCGAGCTTCATCATCGTCGACTTGCCGGCGCCGTTCATTCCGAGCAAGCCGACGACCCCACTCGAGATCGAGAACGAAATATCGCTCACACCGAGCACGTTCCCATACCAGAGACTCACACGCGAGAACGCGAGTGCCGGCTGCGTCGTGGGACCACTCATCCGACGATCTCCACAGGACGAAGGTGTCGTCTCGTCCAATAGAGTGCGAGTGCGCACAGAACGCCCCAGACGAGGATCGAGGACTCGAGCGACATGTCCGAGGGCTCTGCACCCGCGATCGCTTGCGCGATGCGCTTGACGACTTGATGCGGCGACACGAGATGTGTGCTCGGTGTCATGAAGAGCTTGTTGAGGATGCCAGCGACGATGCGCAATACAGCGAGCACGCCGATCCACCGCAGGATCGCGAAGCGCACGGAATCCGTCGACGTCGACAACGCACAGAGCCAGAACGCGAGCGTCGCACAGAAGAATGCCTGCGCAGCGATCAGGCGCGGGATGAACGGCCAGGTCTCACTGAAGTAGCCGGAATCGGTGGGCGCGACACTGACCGCGAAGATCCAGACGATGAGGAAACCGAACAACACCTGGCAGAGCAGCAAGAACCAAACGGTCAAGAACTTGCCCAGGAAGTAGGAGATCGGCCGGATGCCGCGCGTGAAGTAGAGCTCGAGCGCACCAGCGGCACGATCGCGCGCGATGATGCCCGCGCCGACGACACCGCTGAAGATCAGGGTCAGCGCGGTACCACCGCCGCGCAGCAGATCGAAGTAGAAGTCGACGTCCAGGATGGAGCCGCCGAAAGGCCCGCGCGCCGCCATCCGCTCCATCCGATTGCCGAACCCCATCAACTGTCCGCTTCCTTCGATCACGATGAAGCGGATCCAGACGATGACGAACGCCATGATGGCTGGCGCCATCATCAGGAAGAAGAAGACGAGGAACATCTTCTTGCTGAAGATGCGCCGGATCTCCGTCGTCGTGATCGCGAGGATGCGTTCGCGCACGCCGACACGATCGCCGTCGTAGCCGCGAAGTCCAAAATCGTGGATCGTGGTCACGAGCGACCTCCGCTCGGTGCGTTGGCCGCGACCGTTTCGAGGAACACGTCCGACATCGTCCGTCGTTTCGGCTCGAAGCGCCGCAAGCGCGCACCGACCGCGCGCGCGATCTCGAAGACGATCGCCGTCGTTTGTTCGTCCGCGAGCCTCACTTCGACACTCGCGGCCAACGCCGGATCCGTACTCGACGCACTCGCGGCGGGTGCCGCCGTTTCGACGAGGATTCCCGAACTACGCAGCTTCTCGGTGAACGCCTGCAGATCGCCGTCGATCCGCACGTCGTAGGATCGCAGCGCGCCACGCGTCAGCTCCTCGATCGTGCCCTGCGCGACGATGCGGCCATGGTCGATCAGCACCGCGTGTTCGCACAACGCCTCGACGTCGGCGAGGATGTGCGACGAGAGGATCAGAGACTTCTTCTTCACACGGACGAGGTCCTTGAGCAGCGTCAAGATCTCGACGCGACCCTCCGGGTCGAGCCCGTTCGTCGGTTCGTCCAAGAACAAGAGGTCCGCATCGTGGACGAGGGCCATCGCGAGCTTGACCTTCTGCTTCATGCCGAGCGAATAGCCGGCGACGTCGCGATAGCGGGCTTCGTCGAGCCCGACGAGCCAGAGCACTTCGTGCGCACGCTGCTTGGCGACGCCCTTGGGCAGCCCGGACAGCCTGCCCGCGAGGATCACCGAATCGAGGCCCGAAAGGCCGGGCATGTAGGCCTCTTTCTCGGGCATGTAGCCGACGTGGTCGCGCAACTCGATGCCTTGGCGCACAGCGTCGAAGCCGACGACGCGAGCCGTTCCGCCTGCGGGCCGGATCAGCCCCAGCACCGCCTTGAGGATCGAACTCTTGCCCGCGCCGTTCTGCCCGAGCAGACCACATGCTCCCGGCGGCATCGAGAAGGACGCCCGATCGACCGCGGTGAACTTCCCGTATCGCACGGTGAAGTCTTCGAGGACGACGATGGGCCCGGGTCCGGCCGAGGCTGCGGACGTTGGATGTGGGGACGAGGTGTCTCGCATCAGCGGGGCACCTTACGCGACAAAGCACGAAGTACGCAGACATGGCAGCGGACGGTCTTGGAATCAGAAGGTCCGGGTGGCCCGGCCTGTCGCGAGGTCCTTCCGGTTCGTAAGCTTCTGCCCGGATGGAAGACGACGCTGTGGGTGCTTGAGTCGTGGTTTCGGTCGAGGCGCGCGCGCTCGCCAGGAAGCGCGCACTGATCCCCGCCTGGTCGATCCCGTTCGACACGCTCTCCGGCGACGGCGACTCATCGCTGACGCTCCGCGAGTTTCTCGAGCGTGTCGTGCGCTACGAGGTCGCGGCCTTTCACGAGCGGGAGAACGAGCGGCGCTTGCTCCGTGTCTTGTCGCAACGTGCGATCGAAGATGGCGCAGCGCGCGGCAAGATCACTCCGGGCCAAGCACAGCGTGCGCACCAACACGTCGACGTCGAGTCCGCGATCGCGACCGCGCTGCAGGCCTTCATGGACGGGATCTACCTCGTGTTGATCGACGGCGAAGAGCAAAAGGATCTCGAGGCGCAGGTCTACATCCGAGACACGACCCACGTCGTGTTCTTGCGACTGACGTTCCTTGCTGGAGGCTGAACGAGTGAGCACTTCCGACATCCGCGAGCAGCTGAACGCGCAGCGCAAACCCGATCTCGTCAAGAAGCGGCTCGGCCGCCATGTCCCCAAGCTCCTTCGCGAAGTGCTAGGCAAGTGCCTCGACGAGGAGAACTACTACCTCCAGAACCAGGTCATCGACGACGCGAAGAAGGGCCTGGCGAAGAGCTTCGTTGCGATGTCCAACGCGTCGCGGCGCAAGTTGTTCGGATCGCTGCTGCCGCAGTACGCGGACGCACTCGAGCGTGCCTTCGAGATCTTGCGTTTCCGGCCCTTTCAGTCCGGCTCTCATCGCAAGCCCTTTCGCTGCCCCGGCGCGGAGCAACAGCTCGCCGCGCAACGAGCCGAGTTCTTCGTTCGCGTTGTCGCTCTGCTCGGGCCACACGAGGGCGACGCCGTGTGGCTGGCCGCACACGCGCCGTTTCTGCACTACGGCTTCGACACAGACGTCGCCTGGCTGCTCGCCGCCGCGCTCGACATCGGCGACGCTCGTTCCGAGCAGGTCTTCGAGACGCTGAAGGACTGCGCGAACGGCGAGCACCCCGTCGGTCAGATGGGCAGGCACGTCACGACAGCGTTGATGGCATCGAGCCGCGAGGACGCTTGGGAATACAACGAAAAGCTCCTGCTCGCGGCGCAGCGCCAAGAGGGCCTGCGGCAGGTCATTCTCGAGGCCGTCGACGAGGCACACCCGCAAGCGTTCCGGCGCATGCTGCGCCTGATCCGCGACGAGAGCCTCTCTCGTTTCTCGTCGGTCGTCAGGGCGTGCGACACGTGGTTCGGCTTCCTGTGGGACGGCGCGAGCGCGATCAAGGTCGACTCGATCCTCGAGCGCGCCCTGGTGTTCCTCGACGACCCGGCGGCACGTCGCGCAGCGCTCGACGGAAGCCACGGCGAGGATGCCTACCTCGCGCTCTGGTCGATCGCCTTCGACGACATCGAAGCCGCGGTCCACGAGGCCGACGCGCTGCTGGGCGACGTTTCACCCGAGAAGCGCTTCGCAGCGACCAACCTCCTCGTGCAGTCCTCGTGGACCAAAGCGTATCCACCGCTCTTGCGCGCGCTCGTCGACCCGGATCTTCGCGTCGCTACGCACGCGTTGAGCGCGTTTCGCTACGTCGACGTGACCGAGTGGCTCGACTGTCGCGAGCTCTTCGACGCCTGCGAAGAACTCCTCGGCCGAACGACGGCACGCGAGCAGAAGCTCGAGTCGATCCTGTGGCCGTGGACACAGACCAAGCTGGTGCGCGCCGAGATCGCCAACGCGATGGCGAGGAATCGAAAGGGAGTCGACCCGAGCCGCATGATCGCGCACGCAGGCGACCTCGAGCCCTTCATGCGCGAACAGCTGCTGCGCGACCTCGCCAAGATGCCGTCGCGCTGGGAGCGCGTGAGCGGCTTCGTGCCGGCGCCGCTCGAAGGCGACAACTACGCGCTCGCGATCGAGTTTCTGGGCGACAAGTCGGCCGACGTGCGCGCATGCGCCTTCGACGCCCTTGCCGGCACGCCGCTCCGCGAGACCGAAGTCGATCGCCTCGTCGAACTGCTCAGCCGCAAGGCGGGGGACTTGCGCAACCGGGCGATCGTGCGCCTCGGCGCGCTACCGGACGATGCCCTTCTCGCACTCGTCGACAAGCTCCTCGGCGACAAGCACAAGATGCGTCGCATCGCCGGGCTCGAGTTGTTGCGCGCGAGCGTCGAGGCGGCGCGCCTGGTCGAAGCATCGCGCGCACGCGCCGCTGCGTACCGCGACGACCACGCCGAGCTGGATTCCAGCGAGAGCAATCATCTCGAGTCGATCTTGGACAGCGAAGCCGAAGTCGCGAGCAAGGACGACGCGCTCGGTTTCGTCGACTCCGGCGCACACGTCGCATGGCCCGCGCCGAAGAAGACCGCGTGCAAGGTCATCACCAAGGCCGCCCTCGCGTGCATCGAATCGCTCGCAACGCGCATCCTCGAACTGGGTGAGACCGAAATCGACACTGGCTCCGGCGAGCGGCGCCTGCTGCTCGACAGCTACGGCTTCTCGCCAGGGGACCGGAAGCGCTACCTCGCGCGGCCGGACAGCGGGGGCGAGGAGGCTTGCCCGCAACACCCGTTGATCGATGAGTGGCGTGCGTGGATGGATGCGCGGCCGGCCAAGCTACGCGACAAGGATGGCCGTGAGCTCCTCCGCGCGTGGTCGATGCCGAATTCGGCGTGGACCGGGAAGGTCTCCAAGTCCCTCGTCGACGGGTACAAGTGGTCGACGCTTCACTTCCTCGACAAGACGCTCGCGTGGTGTGTCTTCTGGACTGCGGATTCGGGGGCATACGACTTCTTGCTCGACTGCTTCGAAGGCGACCTCGCCGCGCTGACCGCGAAGGATTACGAGACGCTGCGCGCGCGAGCAGGGCGGTACTACAGAACGTACGGCCAGAAGGAGCAGCCGTGGGAACAGCGCCTCGAGACCGCGCAGAACACTCTCCAACATTTGAGTCGCTTCGAGTCGATGTCGCCGGATGCGGCGCGCGACGAACAGGCGTTCCGTCTCTACGGACTCGTGCGCTACGCCGAGGTGGAGAGCGGTGGGAACGCACGCATGTCGATCGACCTCGATCGCTACTTGCGGAACTATCGCGCCGGGTCTTTCGGCGATCGCGCGTTGCCGGAGTTCTTCGAACTCTGCGTCGGACGGGTACGTCACGGCGGGGTCCTGCGCGCGGCTTCCTCGCGACGCGGAACGGAGCTCGAGGGCTTCCCGGAGCTGCAAGAGGTAATCGCGCGTTGTCGTGACAAGATCGTCGAGGTGGAGGCGAAGCGCGGAGATCGCCCCACGGCCGCGACGATGCCCGCGCTCGAATTGCGCTGTAGCGGGTCCTTCCGGACACTCGCGGCCGCGATGGATGGTCTCGGCAAGACTCCTTTCGCGCGCATGTCGTCCTACAGCGACGAGCGCTACGCGAAGAAGGCGAGTCTCAGCCACCTCGTGCTCCGCAGCTTCCCGTCCACGGACGACGAGAGTGCGGACGGTCACGCGCGCTTCGCGCAGTGGGCGCGCCAACGCAAAGTCTCGGAGAAGCGCCTTGCCGAGCTCGCGAGCTACGCACCGCAGTGGACTGCGCACGTTGCGAACGTCTTGTCTTGGCCCGGTTTCGAGGCAGCGATCTGGTGGCTCCACGCGCACACCAAGGACGACAATTGGAACTCGCGCGACGTGCGCGAAGAGTGGCAGGCACAGATCAGCGAGCGGACTCCGCTCAGCGCCGAGGAGCTGACCGAAGGCGCGGTCGACGTCGCGTGGTTCCGCGCGGCGTATGACGAGCTCGGCGCCGAACGTTGGAAGCTCGTCTCCGAAGCGGCCAAGTTCGCCTCGAGTAGCGGGGGGCACAAGCGTGCGCAGCTGTTCGCAGACGCGATGACAGGCGCGGTCGCGGGTGAGGAACTCGTCGCGCGCATCGACGCGAAGCGACACCAGGACTCGGTGCGCGCGCTCGGGCTCCTGCCACTTCCGAAGGGAGAGGAGCGCGACGTCGAACTGCTCGCGCGCTATCAGCGCTTGGAGCGCTTCCGCCGCGAGAGCCGCAAATTCGGTTCACAGCGCCAAGCGAGCGAGGGACGCGCGGTCGACATCGGTCTCGAGAACCTCGCGCGGACGGCGGGCTTCGCGGACCCCGTGCGCTTGCAGTGGGCGATGGAGCGCGAAGCCGTCAAGGACCTCGCGGAAGGGCCGGTCGTGCTGGCGCTCGACGACGTGCGGCTGACCCTCGTGCTCGACGACGCGGGGCGCCCCGAGTTGACGATCCAGCGCGAGGACAGGAAGAAGCCTGGGGTCTTCAAGACGCTGAAGGCCATGCCGCCCAAGCTGCGCAAGCACGAGGATGTCGTACAGCTTCGCGCGCGGGTCCAAGAGCTGCGCCGCCAGTCGTCGCGAGTGCGCGCTTCGCTCGAGCTCGCGATGTGTCGGGGAGACGTGTTCTCTGCCGCGGAGCTGCGTGAACTGGCGCAGCACCCCGTCTTGGCGCCGACGCTCGCGCGTTTGCTCGTGGTTGGCGTGGGTGAACGCAGCGACGACCTTCTCGGGCTCGTGGCGCATGGCGGGCAGGCGCTCGAGGACACGGCGGGTGGCCTCGAACCGCTGGCGGCGAGCGACCGCGTTCGACTCGCACACCCACACGATCTCTTCGCACGCGGTGTCTGGTCAGCCTGGCAGCACGCGTGCTTCGAACGCGAGCTCGTGCAACCGTTCCGTCAAGTCTTTCGCGAGCTCTACCCGATGACGGACAGCGAGCGGGACACGGGCACGTTCTCGCGACGCTTCGCCGGCCACCAGTTGCAGCCCAAGCAAGCGCTCGCGCTGCTCGGCGGCCGTGGCTGGGTCTCGCAGCCCGAGGAGGGTGTGAGCAAGACGTTCCACGACGCAGGGATCACGGTGCGTTTGGGTTTCGAGGAGACGTTCTATTCTCCGGCCGAAATCGAGGACTTGACGCTGGATCAGATCGTCTTCTGCAAGAAGAGCCAGCACGACGCGCTCGCGCTCGTGGACATCGACCCGAGGATCTTCAGCGAGACGATGCGCGACCTCGACCTCGTCGTGAGCGTCGCACACTCAGGCGGCGTCGACCCAGAGGCGAGCGCGTCGACACTCGAGATGCGTGCGCGCCTCGTACGTGAGACCTGTACCCTGCTCGGCATCGACAACGTCGAAGTCAAAGAGCAGAGCGCGATCATCCGCGGCGTGCATGCGACGTACTCCTTGCACCTTGGAAGCGCCGTCGCCCGCGTGCTCGGTGGCGCTATGCTCGCGATCGTCGCCGTCCATTCCGGGCACCGTGGCAGGATCTTCCTGCCGTTCGAGGACGACGACCCACGCAGCGCCGAGGTCTTGTCCAAAGTCCTTCTCCTGGCCCGCGACAAGCAGATCCAAGACGCCAAGATCCTCGAGCAGATTCGCTTCGCGACAGGGCAAAGACGTTGAGATACGGCAGTCAAGTCCGGATCCGCACGAGGCGCAGGTCCGCAGCCCGGTCCGGCCACGTCGTCTCGAGGTCCTCGATCTCGATTTGGAACTGCTGCCCGAGATCCTCGAAGAACGGATCCGCGACCGCACGGCACGGATCCACCAAGATCGCCTCACCGCCCGGCTCGAGCGCTCCTTTCAGCAGCTCACGAATCGGTTCGTGGTAGCGCGGTTCGTAGAGGATGTCTCCTGCGAGCACGCGATCGAAGCGACGATCGAGCCGGTCCTTGGTCCAGTCGAAGAGCCGTGAGCCGATGAGGGGCGTGCCTGCCTGGTTCTCGCGCGCGTTGAAGACCGCGAACGCGAGTGCCTCCTCGAAGAAGTCGGCGAACTCCACGGCTGCCGCGCCGAGCCAAGCCGCGGCAGCGCCGGCAACACCGACACCACAGCCGAGATCCAGCACGGAGCAACCGTCGAGGTCCCCGTTGCGCGCCAGCCAGCGCGCCAGGCCGACCGAACTCGGCCAGATTTCGGCCCAGAACGGCATGCGCTCGTTGCGCCGTCGATCGTCGAGCTCGGTCATCTTCGCCACGAGCGGCTCCATCGAGGTCGGTGCGACGATCGACAAGCGGCCGCCTTTGAGCGAAATCTTGCTTCGCCTCAGATCGAAACCGCGCAGGATCGGATCTTGTTGCGCTTTCGGTACGCTCATGGACCGCTCGCTTCCGTAGTTCGTGCTCTGTTGCGCATCATGGCATCTTCGAAGAAAACCCTGACGTTCGCACTCCTGCTGCAACTCGTCCCCGTGACGATCGTTGCGTGGATCGGCTTACGCGAACTCGGGCGGCTCGAAGAACAGGTTCGGGAGTCGCTGGCGAAGGGCAAACTCGCGGTCCTCGCCGGCGTCGAAGAGTCGCTACGTGTCCGGCTCGAAGAGCTGACGATCGAACGCACGAAGGACGTCGAAGACCGCGCGATCGCGGACGTGATCGCGACGATCGGCACGAAGGGCGACAGCGATTTGCCCGGGCGGGTGCTCTTCGCAGCGGACGGAGAACCGGTCTTTCCCCGCCGCCCGCCGCTCTCGACGGCTGCGCCGAGCCTGTCTCCGATCAATCCCAATCGACCCGGTGTGTCCGAACTCACGCGCACGCTGCGTGAGGCGGACGTCCTCGGCGCACTCGGGCGCCACGAGGATGCCGCCGAGCACGTCCTCGCCTGGGAGCCACCCAGAAACTTATCGGTCGAAGCGCAGCTTCGCCTCGCCTTCGAAAAAGGTCGCCTCCTCCGAAGAATCGAACAGAAGGGCGACGCGATTCGAGAACTGCGCGACGCCGAACGCCTCGCCGACACGTTGCCGCGACTGCAGCGCGCACGCGCCGGAACCGCTGCGCTCGTCCTCGTGACGCGCTACCTCTCCCTCGCGACGCGTCTAGAAGGGGCGCCCGACAGCGCGCTCGAAGGACTCGATGGCGACGTGCTCGACCTCCTCCGCAGCATTGCACGCGGCGACTACGACGCGGAGAGCGATGCTTGGCTGGATCGCATGGCTGCGCGCGTCGCGGCGCTCCATCGAAATGCGAACGCGACCGATGGCGTCGCGTTCGATGCAGTCCTTGCCTGGCGAGCCTGGCACGTCGAGCAACGCAGCCTGACCCTCGCACTGCTCGACCGGGACCTCGGCCCGCTCGAAACCACGAACCAACGTTTCGTGACGATCACGCTCGGCAGTGCGGGTCGGCCGGGCATCGTCGTGTTCTCCAAGTTGGGTGACGACAGCGTGCTCGGTCCACTGTGGCTCGGCCACGCGATCGACCTCGACGAGATCATCGAGCCGATCGCGTCCGACATCGAAGCGCGACTCGCCCAAGACGAGGGCGGCTACCAGCTCGCGATCGTCGATGCGAACGGTCGCGAGATCTACGGTGACCCTACGAATCGCGATCGCAGGGCAGCGAGCGAAGGTCCCGATCGCGCGATGCGCCTCGCGTTCGGTGGCACGCTCCACGGCCTGACTGCCGAACTCCGCCCCGAGGATCCGCTGAGTCTGGCTCGGGTCGCACGCCGCACGATCCTTCTCAAGTCGGTATTGCTCGTCGCGCTCGCAGTCATCGCGAGCATCGGAGCCTTCTTGCTCATCCGCACCGTTCGACGCGAAAGCGAACTCGCCGCACTCCGCACCGAGTTCGTTGGCCGCGTTTCGCACGAACTCAAGACTCCGCTCGCCCTGATTCGCATGTACGGCGAGACTCTCGCGCTCGGACGCGTCGACGATCCCGAGAAGACGATCGACTTCGCACGCATCATCGCGAAGGAGTCCACGCGGCTCACCGAGATGATCGATCGGGTACTCGACTTCTCGCGCATCGAGGCGAAGACCAAGAGCTACACGCCACGCCGGTCCCGCGTCGATCTCCTCGTCGCGGACGTCATCGAGAACTACCGCAGCCATCTCGCGAGTCAGGGCTTCGAGATCCACTTCGACCAGGTCGACCCGATCGAGATCGATGTCGACGAAGAAGGTCTGACCGAAGCGTTGATCAATCTGCTCTCCAACGCAGCGAAGTACCACGAACCGACGGACGAGAAACGGATCGACGTGACGCTCGATACGGTTCGAGACAAAGGCGACGCACACGTGCGCATTCGCGTCCGCGATCATGGCATCGGCGTCCCACCGAGCGAACGCCAACGCATCTTCGACACGTTCTATCGCGCACAGGCAGCCGGCGAGCGCCGCGGCGCGGGATTGGGCCTCGCACTCGTAAAACACTTCGTCGAGGCTCACGGTGGATCGTGCCGTTGTGTCGACAACGAGGACGGCAATCCACGCGGCAGCACGTTCGAACTCCTACTTCCACTCATCGATTCCCAACCAGGGACCACGCGCCGAAACGGAGCAATCGCATGACCGAGACTCCAGCAACCGTTCTGATCGTCGACGACGAGAAAGGGCTCGTCGACGGCCTACGATTCAACCTCGAACACGAGGGTTACCGAGTCGAAGTCGCACACGACGGCAACGAAGCGCTCTTCAAGGTTCGCGAAGCCGCGCCGACACTCGTGTTGCTCGACGTGATGATGCCTCACATGAGTGGGCTCCAAGTTCTCGAACAGCTTCGCGAAGGTGGGGACCGTACACCGATCATCCTCCTCACTGCGAAGAGCCAACCGGAGGACAAGGTGCGCGGCCTCGAACTCGGAGCCGACGACTATGTCACGAAGCCGTTCGGGTTGCCCGAACTCCTGGCACGCATCCGCGCCGTACTGCGCAGGACGACGCCGATCACCGAGGATCGCGAATCCGGCCTCCACGAGTTCGACGGCCTCACGGTGGACCTGCGCCGCTACGTCGTGATTCGTGATGGTACCGAACACGCGCTCAGCCGATTCGAGTCGGAGATCCTCCGCTATCTCCTCGCCCACGTCGACCAAGTCGTCACCCGACGAGATCTACTCACGAACGTCTGGGGTTACGTCAACCTGCCGACGACGCGCACGGTCGACAACCACATCGCGAGATTGCGGAAGAAGATCGAAGAGCATCCGGACGAACCACGGTTCATTCACACCGTGCATGGGATCGGCTATCGCTTCGAGAGCGGGACAGCGACGACATGAGGTCGTTCTCCGAGAGATCCATCTACGGTCTCTGTCTCGTCGTCAGCCTCGCCGGCGCGTGGTCCGCACCCGAGATCCAGGGCAAGCGATTCGCGCTGGCTGCCACTCGGCAGCAGCAGAAGCCAGAAGATGCGTTGGAGACGCCGGACATCGCGGACCTCGAGTTCGACGCGTGGGCGGCGGAGATCTTCGACTGCGACTTTCGGGCTGCACGGCTCGAGGCTGCAGAAATCGCGACCAAGGAAGGCATCGCGCAGTGGACACGGGCTCGCGCGTACAACGACCTCGTTCGACTCTCGAGGCTCTCGGGCGACTACTCGGAACTCGAGCGCGTGACCAAAGCGCTGACGGGCCAGCCTGATCTGACGACGGGGCAACGGATTGCGTTGACCGGGTTCTTGCGAGCTTTCGAGCGCGGCAAGGTCGAAGCATTTCAGAGCTTCGAACGCGCCAAACGCGCCTACGAACGCGCGATCGAGAACGCGACGAACGCCGAAGAGCGAGCACGGGCGAGAGCGTCGTTCTTCACCGACGTGCGTCAAGCCACGCGCACTCTTCGTCGACCTTCCGCGACGTTGCTTCCAGACGTCGCTCGAAACGGCCCCCGGCCGATGTTCCTCGCATCCAACCGACCGTTCGAACCTTCTCGCGAGCTCGTCGTGCAGTCTCGGATGCTCATCTCGATGCAGAAGAACATCGACGACCTGGTCGCGAAGAGCGCCGACCGTGACACCATCGACGGTGCAGTCGCAGAACGCGAAGACTTGCGTGCACGACTCTTGCCACGCGCGCAGCGCACGATCCGCGCGTTCCGACTCGAGATCGAGTCATTCGAGCGCGAAGGCAACACGAGGGCTACGGAAAGCCTCGTCGATGCGGTGACCGAACTCGAAAAGGCCATCGCCGAGACGCGGGACGGGGACGATCGTGCGCTTCCCGAAACCGCACCGGTCGACGCGGAATCGCTACGACGCAGGCTCGAAGACGCGGTCAATCGGCGGCGCGCGTTGCAGGCCCTGCTCGACTCTGCCGACACGAAGATCCGAACGCTTCAAGCGAGCGGGGATGCGCGGGCTCGTTCCCTCGAAGCCTGGAAGAACGAAGCTGCGACGCTCGTACGCGACGGCCGCTGGTTCGATGCTGCGCAGCGCACACTCGAATTGTCGACGGAAGAACTCGCAGCATTGCTGTGATGCGGACCCATCGCGATCCGACGACGCTCAGCCGCGACGCCGTTTCAGCCAACCGTCCTGTTGTTCGCGCTGCGCACAATCGAGGATCAGGACGGTGTCTTCGGTGCGCACGAAGTAGATGCGCAGCCCCTCGGACGCCCGAATGCTCGAGATCCCGCCGGTGCCTTTGAGGCTCTTGAACTGCAGACTCGGGTACTCCGAGCCAAACAGGATGAGCCGCGCGATCGCCGTGAACACCTGGCGCCGCTCTGCAACCTGAAGCGCTTCGACGCTGCGGAAGAACTCCGCCTCGAATCGCGGTAGGAGCGTCGTCCTGCGCAGTGCGTCTTCGTAGCTCTTGCGGACTTGTTTGCGCCGTTCGCGCTCGCCACGCGGGAGATAGTCTTCGAGCTCGCGATTCTCACTCTCGAGTTCGCGGATGCGCGACGTGAGTTCGGCGATGCGGTGTCGATTCGAACGATCCACCATCTCGGCTTCGGTGAGAGCCTTCTCGAGCTCGAGGGCACGCGCCATCTCTGCAGCACCGACGTTCTCGGTTGCGCCTGCACTCTTGGGCGCGATCGAACCCATCAGACGATCGAGGTCACGCTCTTTGGCAGCCACGCGCGCCTCGAGATCGAGGATCGTGCGGCGTGCCTCTTCGAGTTGTCGTACGGCGTCGTCACGGCTGCGCATCGCGCGCGACGTACTTCGCTCGAGCTTGCGGACCTCGTCAGCACGCCGCTTCGACTCGACTTCTTCCCGCTGACGTAGGAGCTCGTCACGGGACTTCGCGGGCTCATCTGCGGACGTTCGCGGAGAGGCGACAGCGATCGAAGACTCGAGCTGACGCGCCACGGCGATGCGAAGTGGCTCCGAACGCGCGAACTCCTCGGCAATGGCTTCCGCGAGCTGATCCGAGTTCGCCTTCTCGACACGGAATCCCTTGGGCTTCACGCCGTGTGCGCGTGCCAAATCACGGAGTGCATCCTCGGGCAGAAGCGTCGCGAGCAGGCGAGCGAACGTGAATCGGCCGCGCGGCAGGAGGCCGAGTGCGATCCAATGTTCAGAAGACATCTCGAGCCAGTGTCCCGGTCAGCGAAGACCCAGGCTCGGCGTCATGGCGCACCTGTCCCTTGACCCGTGGAGTCGAGACTGGTGCTCGGTAGGCGCTGCTCGTCCTCGCTGCGGTCTTGGCCTGCCGGCCTCAGCTCGTCGATCTCGAGCTCGGGCAACTCGCGCACCGATGGACGTTGCCACGCGCGGTAGAACGTGAACTCCAAGAGATCGAGCGGCGCGCCGATCACGAGAACGCCGGTTCTCCACAACACGAACGACGGGAAGAGCAAGGTCGATAGCGGATCGAGGTTCTCTTCACCTTCGGACTTGTTGAGCCGGTAGATCGGATACGTGATCGGAAGGCCGACGATATCGATCGGGATTCCGATGATGAATCCGAGCAGACCACCGATCGACGCCGGTTGGGTCACGAAGTTGCCCCGCGTGCGTTCGTCGACGAGATGATCCGAATACTCGACGAGCAGACAGGACGGCGTCGACTGCACCGCGAATGCGAGGACGACGCCTGCAGCGAGTCGACGCATTCGTGTCACTTCTTCGTGCCCTTGGGTCGGCGCGACACGAACTTCATGTCCGTGACCAACCATTCGTCGGACAGTTCTTCGGGATACCCCTTCTTGGGTCCGTACCCCTCCGCGACTTCCTTCGCGCGCATGCTCAGATCCTGCAGCGTCCAGCGCTTGGAGTTCTTTTCCGCTTGGTAGCACGCGACGAAGACCTGCTCACGGGTCACGTACTGCCGATCACTCTTGCTCGACGAAAACTTGATCGGCACGATCCGTTCGATGACGGTCGTCTGCTTGCCGCGCTTCGTACCCTCAGCCTTGCCGATGATCTTGGTTTCCTTCGGGTTCACGTCCCCGAACGTGTACGCCTTGCTCGGAATCTTCGCGAACTCCGTGAGCTGCTTCTGGAAGTAGATCGAGTGATCGATGTCCTCGTCGCTCTGCTGATCGAGCGCTTCGTAGAGGGACTGGATCTGCTTGGTCTTCTGCACGATGTCGCTGTAGTCGGTCTTGGTGCGTTTCCACGCGGCGCGCACCGAATCGAGCTGCTTGGCGAGCATCCAATTCCAGATCCCCAGGGCGGCCGACGCGACGATGCAGAAGAGGATCAGGCCCTTGAGCCAGTCCATGTCGGAGAACAAGCGCTTCATCGTGCCGGCACCTCGTTCTGCAGGACCGGGATCTCGTTGACGAGGTCCAGCTCGTACGTGAACTGCCCGCCCGGATCGAGCGAACTCTGGAACGGCTCTTCGTCGCGATAGACGGCTTTCGCGAACGGCGAGTCCTTCGTGAACTCGAGCGTCGCATCCTGCACGATCTTGTTGAACGCCGCGTTCTGATCGATGTAGTTCTGCCCGCGGAACGCGACCTCGAAACGGAATCGACCCGCAGAACGCGACGTCGCGCCAATCTGCAGATCGATCGAGACGATCATGAAGCGACCGACACGCTCGTTCTTCGATGCACGGTCGACGATCTCGGAGAAACGCTGCAGGATCGAGAGACCCGATTCGCTCGGAAGATCGGAGTAGACCCCCGTGCGCTCCTGTAGGTCCTCGTAGATCTTCCTGAGTTCATTTTTGACGACCGCGGTCCGTGACTCCGTCGTCGCCTTCGCCGCCGCGCTCAAGACCTTCTCGGCATGCTCGGGTCGCAGGTAGCCTTTGATGCGCGCCCCTGGGGCCGGCTGCAACAGCGGATAGACGAGCCCGTTGTAGCTCGGGAACTTCGGCGTGCGCTTGCCCTCCTCGACGGGCTGGATCACTCCGATCTGCTGCTCGATGCGCGTGATCTTCTGGAACTTCGCCCACGCGAGCCCAGCGAGCAGCACGGTCGCAATCAGCATCGCGAACGCGATCGGCACCTTGAGGCGATCGAACTTGGGACGGAACGCGACTTCTTCTTGCCGGAAGTTGAACGTCCGACGCGCTGGATTGAGACCCGCTACGGCCGCCGCGAGGGCGACATCGCAATCCCCACCTTCGCCTTCGGTGCTACCTGCGCGAAGCAGGAGATCGAGGATCTCGACCGTCGTGCCCGACGTCGCGGCGATCGCCTCCGGAAGACCGGGCCAACGCGCTCCACCGCCACTCACGAAGATGCGCCGAGCCCCACCGTCGAGCCCGAGGCCCGACAGGTAGCGTTGTGCTTCGCGCAGAATACGCTCGGCGAGCTCTCCGCTCTTGGTCTCGTCGGCGCGTGCGATGCCGGTGCTGTCGATCGTCATGAAGCGACCGAGGCCCCAGCGCAGACACCGGACGGTCTGGAGTGCGCCGCCGCGCACGACGATCAGTTGGACACTCGTGGCGCCGAGGTCGAGCACGAGATCGACGGGCTGTAGTTCGCCGGGCTGAGCCTCGGGTCGGGACTGCGCTTCCTCTCCATCCGCGAGCACGACCTCGAATGCGCCGAGTTCGTCCGCCGCCTCGACGAGCAAGGCCGCGCCCAGGTCCGCGAATTCCGGATCACACCCCGCCTTCTGCAGGATCTTGAGCTCGCTTCCGAGGGTCTCCTTGGGGCAGGCGACGAGGAACAGCTCGGTTCCGTCCTTGCGTTCCGCGATCGTCACCGCATCGACGACCACGTCATCGATCGGATGGCTGTGGATGTAACCCTCGGCCTCGAACTTGAGGACCTTGCGAATCTCCTCCTTGCCCTTGAACGGCAGCGTCATCGTGCGCAGCACGCAGGGCGCCGCCGAGACCGCGAGGAACGAGCGCTCTTTCGTGACGCCACTCTCGTGGAGCGCCGCCTTGAGATCGCTCAGCAGGAGTTCCCGTTCGTCGGGCGGCGGCGTGTCGTCCTCCGCCTCGTGGGGAACGCTGCGCGGCAAGCTGATGACGCGCTGAACGCGCCACTTCCGCGGCGAGCCTTCGATCTCGACGAGCTTGATGCTCGACGAACCGATGTCGATGCCTGTGACCTTGGCCATGTCCTCATTCCTGCTTCGTAGCTCCGCCGTGCACGTCTTGGCTCGTTCTTGCCAAGTCCGCGTCGTACAGAGCGCGCTGATCCGGTCTCAGAATCAACCGAATCAAACTCTCGCTGGTTCGGTCGAGCCGAACCAAGGATTCGCGATCCCGCGGATCATCGCGCAGGATGCGATCGTTCCACCAGTCTTTCTGCTTTCTTGCTCGTTCTTCGAGTACGAGCCACAGATCTCGTCGTTGTTTCGCATCGAGTCGGTAGTCCGACACGAATGCTTGAAAGTAACGCTCCTGAGCAGCCTCGAGGCCCGACAACGCACGCGCATGGGGCGCGGCGCGTGCGCGAAGTCCGAAGCCGGTCAGAACCCCACAACCGAAGATCAAGACGACCAACAGACCAATCCGGAACCAAACTGCGCCCGGGAGATGCATCAGCGGTCCTGGTCGCGCTTCCCTTCGGTTTCCGACATCGACGAGTCCGCGCGCTCGCGCTCGATCCGTTGCAGTCGTTCCCGTTCGGCGAGGCGGTCGTAGAGTTCGCGCAGTTCGGCGCGCACTTCGGGACTCGCGTCCATCGTGGTCGCTCCGCCGAATGGGCGGGCGAAGATCGTGATCGTGATGCCGACGAGGAGGACTGCCGCGACCAGGATCGCGCGCTCGAGCCAAGCTCGCACGTGGACGACCGACGAAGTCGTTGCGGCGTCGAACGAACCGCCCACGTTCGTGGTCCATCGAGCACTCGACTCCGCGACTTCGCAAGACGCGTCGACGTCACCGTTCATCGCCCTGGCGACGATCCGGTCAGCGAAATCGACCGGAAGTCGCCCGCGCGGCCTCGCGGACCGACGAATCTCGAGCAGGGCCTCGAGCTCGGCGAAGCGACGCTCGAACGCACTGTCTTGCTCGAGGCGGGACTCGAAGGACCGCAGCTCGGCCGGTGCGAGTTCGCCGTCGAGGGCACGTTGCAGAAGCAAATCGTCTTCGCGTGGCAGGGCCTCACTCATGACAGGAGCTCCGGGTGGCGACGTTCGAGAATGCCGCGGAACTGGGCCCGCGCGCGGAACAGCCGGGATTCGACCGTGCCGAGCGAGCACTGCAATGCCTCGGCGATCTCGAGATAACTGAGGTCCTCGAACTCACGCAAGACGAGGACGGCCTTGTACTGCGGGGAGAGCTCTTCCAAGATCGAACGGGTCACGCGCGCACGCTCTTCGAGCAGCATCGCCGCGTCCGGCGCTGGCGGACGACGAGTCTCGGTTTCGTCGTACCGTGACTCCAGCACGCCGAGATCGTCGGCGAGGTGGACGGGCCGGCGCTTGCGCTTCCCGGTCCAATCGAGCGCGGTGTTGACCGCGATCCGGTAGAGCCAGGTGAAGAAGGCCGAGTCGCCCTGAAAGCCGTCGATCTTGTTGAAGACCTTGACGAAGACTTCCTGGGTCACGTCCTCGGCTTCGAGCGCATCCTTGGTGTAGCCGCTGACGAGTTTGTGGATCCGATCCTGGTGGCGGACGATCAGCATGCGGAACGCAGCTTCCATCGCGGCACCATCGGCCGACTCCCGTGCGTCCAGGAACGCCTCCACGAGAGCCCGATCTTCGTCGATCCGGGCCTCTTCGGGCTCGTTCCCGTCAGGCCTGACCCCTTCGGGGTCGATCCGGGTCTCGTCATGCATCGCCGAGCCTCGCCGGCGGGAATCTCCGCGCATGGGTCCCTCCACGAACAAGTGCAGAGGATACTTCGGCGCGTCTACGGATGGTCGGCGCAGGGCTCTCATTTCGGGGCCTTGGTCGCCGACCGGCTCCGATTTCTTCCCGCGGGTCCCGACAATCGTGCGGAACGACGGGAGAACGGTCAGTTGAGCAAGTGCCCGAGCTTCGTCCTCTTGGTTTCGAGATAGGCGCGATTGTGGGGGCCCGGATCGATCTTCAGTGGCACCTGCTCGGTGATCTCGAGGCCGTAACCCTCGATGCCGACGAGCTTTCGGGGATTGTTGGTCAGGAGTCGCATCCGACGGACGCCGAGGTCGTGCAGGATCTGGGCACCGGTGCCGTACTCGCGTTGATCGGCTTTGAAGCCGAGAGCCACATTGGCCTCCACGGTGTCCATTCCTTGTTCCTGCAAGGTGTACGCGCGGAGTTTGTGCTCGAGTCCGATCCCACGGCCCTCCTGCCGAATGTAGAGGAGCACGCCGCGCTCGGCCGCCTGGATCCGCTGCATCGCCTCGTGGAGTTGCGGCCCACAATCACATCTCTGAGAGCCGAGGACATCTCCGGTCAAGCACTCACTGTGGACCCGAACGAGCACGGGTTCGTCGAGAATCGGGAACTCACCGTCCGGGTTCTCGAGGCGCGGAATACCGTGTGTCAGCGCCACGTGCACGCGACCGTCGACCCGCGATCGGTACGGATACAGGTCGAAGTACCCGGCCTCGGTGGGCATCTGCACGACCGGCTTGCGTTCGATCAGCCGTTCGCGCTTGCGCCGATAGTCGACGAGGTCCGCGATCGTGGCGATCTTGAGCCCGTGCTTCGAGGCAAACGCCTCGAGTTGGGGCATCCGCGCCATCGAGCCATCGGGGTTGGTGATCTCGCACACGAGGCCAGCGGGCTTGAGCCCGGCCAAACGACAGAGATCGACGATGCCTTCGGTGTGACCCGCACGGACGAGGACGCCGCCATTGACGGCCCGCAACGGGAACACGTGCCCCGGTCTGGCGAGCATATCGGCCGTCGCATCGTCACGAATCGCCGTGTGAATCGTGTGGGACTGATCCTGGGCCGAAATCCCGGTCGTCACACCTTCGGCGGCCTCGATCGAAACCGTGAAACCCGTCCGGCGCGAACTCGTGTTGCGGGCCGCCATCGGTTCTAGCATCAGCCGATCGCAGGTCGCCTCGGTGAGCGGCATGCACATCAGACCACCGGCTTCGCGCCGAATGAAATTGACGACCTCTGGGGTCGCGAACTGTGCAGCAATGCACAGATCTCCCTCGTTCTCACGTTCGGGATCGTCGACGAGGACGACCATCTTGCCTTCTTGGAGTTCTCGTAGGATCTCGGGGATCGTCGAGTGTTCGTTCAATGGAAGCACCTGATGTGGCGTGGCATTGCGGCTGGCGGCGGGGAACGGGGGACCATCGAACGGGTCGCGTCTCTCTCAGGAGTTGACGGCTTCGAGCTTCTTCTGGAGTTCACCGCTCTGGTAGAGCTCGATCACGATGTCCGAACCACCGATGAACTCACCGTCGATGAAGACCTGGGGAGTGGTCGGCCACGAGCTGAACTCGACGAGGGCCGGGCGAATCGATGGGTCGTCGAAGATGTTGACGACTTCGAACGGCACGTTGCAGTGCAAGAGCACCTGAATCGCGCGCATCGTGAAGCCGCACTGCGGCATTTGCTTGGTGCCTTTGCCGAAACAAACGACTTTGTTGTCCGCGACGATCTTCGCGACGTCTTCCTTGGTCCACATGACTGCTGTTCTCCTATTTGGCCATTTCAGCCATCCACACGCGTCTTGACCACCCCGAAGCCGTACTCTCCGAATCGCATCGACCGTGGGTGGAATCCGCAGGATCCAACGAGAGGAATCCGCGGAGTCAAACCGTAGGATCCGTTTCATGTCGACGCCAACGCATGGCTTCAAGATCGGCTGGGTCCTGCTCCTCGCGAGTTGTTCGTCCGTACCATGGGACGATCGGCTCCCCCTCGTGCAGGAAATCCAGACCCTCGAAACCCTGCGTCCCGCGGGTGCTGAGGGCCGGCTGGCCATCATTCTCCGGGATTCACCGACGTGGTTCCGGGCGCGTGCTGCTCGTGCTCTCGGACGTCTCGGTACGGGTGCGGTCACGACGCCGCTTTGTGCCGCGCTCGGCGATCCCGAAGAAAGCGTGCGAGAAGAAGTCGCGTTCGCCCTCGGTCAGCTGGCGTATCCGGAAACTCGCGTACAGGCTCTCGGCGCGCTGCTTCCGATGCTGCGATCTCCGTCCGCGACCTTCCGTATGCGACTCGTCGAAGCGATCGGCAAGCTCGGAGCGCGGGAACACGTCCCGCAAATCCTGCCGCTACTCGCCGATACGGATCCCGGCGTTCGAGGGGCAGCCGCCCTCGCGCTGCACCGAGTGAGACAGCACGATTCGCTCGTTCCGAACCTGGAGACCGACGCGTCGCGCGTCGCGACCGATGCCACGATCCTCGATGGACTCGTGCGTGCGCACAGCACGGAGACCGACCCGCGGGCTCGCTGGCAAATCGTGTATTCGATGATCGGTCTACACGCGCCGAGCACGATCGAGCCCTTCCTCGCATCGATTGCGTCGAACGAGCTGTGGGAGCGTTTCTTCGCGACGCGAGGTTTGGCAGAACTCGCGCGACAAGGCCAGATCGCAGCCGAACGACACGACGATGTCTGCGACGCGCTCCTGCGCAGGCTCGACGACCCAGACCGCCGCGTCGTCATCGAGGCTGCACTCGCGCTCGGTGATCCGAGTCCGTCCGGACGCAACTCCGCAACCAGAGACACGCCAGCGCCTTTCGACCACCGACGTGTCCTCGACGCGCTCGCGGCGAAGACGACGAGCGACGATCCGGGGATCGTCGTCGCGTGCGTCCAGGGCATCGGACACTTCCAGACCATCGAGACGAAGGCGAACAGCACGCTCAACTTCGCGATCGCGTCCACGAAAGTACGGATCAGAGCTGCGGCCATCGAGGCGGACGCACGCCTTCTCGGCGACGGTTTCTCCGGCATCCTGCAGGTCTACGCGAAGGAAGAAGACTGGCGTATTCGAGCTGCGGTCGCGCGCGCGACGCGCTTCCTCTCGAACGACCATGCGGGGCCGATCCTCGAGCGCCTTGCACAGGATTCCGAAACACGCGTCCGCCTCGCCGTCCTCGAGAGTGCGGCGAGTCGCGCTTCGGACCCGAAAGCCGTATCGATGACGGTCGGGCTCCTGGAGGAGAACGACGCCGCGATTCGCGAAGAAGCGGCGACCACCCTCGAGCGGCTCGGGAGCAAGAAGGCGATCGCCCCCCTGCGTGAAGCCCTCGTGACGTCCCGCGACCCGGAGTTCGCCGACGCGCGGGTCGCGATCATCCGAGCCATCGGGACGCTCTCCACCGAGGACGCGACCGCGGGCGACTTCATCGAAGCGAGTCTCGCCGATCCCGTGAATCGCGTGCGCCGCGCCGCGTGGTCCGCCCTCGCCGACCGTAGGCCCGTTCGACCGCTGGCAGCCATGCAACTCGCCGACGAAGGTCGAAAGGTCGCGCTACCGGGGCGCGACTACCCAGCGGCGTTCTTGACGAGTCGACCGCGTGTCCAACTCGAAACGACGAAAGGCATGCTCACGCTGGAGTTCGATCCCGCGGCAGCGCCGAATCACGTCTACAACCTGCTGCACTTCATCCGGAAGGGTGCCTACGACGGTCGCGTCTTCCATCGCATCGTCCCCAACTTCGTCGTTCAGGGAGGGGACATGCGCGGCGACGGCTACGGCAACTCGACCTGGTGGGGCGGGCGACTTCGCCGTGAGGTCTCTCCGCTCGAGTTCGATGCTTACTGCATCGGCATGCCGCGCGGTCACGATATCGACAGCGGCGGCGATCAGATCTTCATCACGCTCGTGCCGACGCCACACCTCGATGGCGCCTACACGTGCTTCGGGCGCGTCGTCGATGGATTCGACGTGCTGCAGTCGATCGAGATCGGCGATCGGATCGAACGCGCACGCGAGTTGTGAGCAACGAGTTCGGTCGCTCGGCGGAATCGTGCGTTCGGCGTGCGCACACGTGCCCGACGTTTTCTGCCGAGCTTCCCGCGTCGCGTTGGTGAAACGCGTCAGCGAGCTGGGGTCGCTGGAGTTTCCGCGCCGGTCGTCTCGTGCGCGGCTTTGGCGACATCGGTGGACGACGGCGGAATCAAGAACCCGAAACCCTCACCGCGCAGCCACGGATACACGAGCGTCATCGGCACGCAGAGTCCCATGTGCGGAATCACGACGGGACGGCCGCTGCCGTGCGTGTAGATCTTGCTGAAGACCGCAACGAGTTCGCGGCGCTCCCCGCAGTAGATCCCACCACCCGAGTTACCGTAGTAGGTCGGTGCGTTGACCATCCAATACGACGTTCCACGCACCTCGCTCGCGAGACTCGACACGAAACCACCGGTCGGAATCGGGTCGTTTCCGAGCGGACAACCGACTGCGAACACCGGATGCCAAATCTTGATGTCCGCGATCTCGTCCGGCGCAATCATGCGCGCAACGGTGTCGACGCGCTCGGTTCCACGCAGCTTGCAGAGTGCGAGATCGAGCTTCGGACTCTTCGCGATGACGTCGCACGCTCGATTGGTCTTGGCACTGTCGCCGAACATCGTGACGGTGATGCCGCGCTTCTCGATCGCCGGATCGTCCGCGAGGATGTTCCGCACGACGTGATACGCGGTGAGCACGTACGTGTCGTATCCCTGTGCGTCTTCGCGCGCATTGCATGCGATGATGATGCCCGAGCCGACGGTTTCCTCGCCGGTCAGCTGGATCGTCGGACGCAGCATCGTCGATGTCATCGCGTCGGGCTGTGGCCGAATCTCCGACTGCATCGAGCTGAGTAACCCTCGGTACTCCTGCAGGCGGCGTTCGATCTCCTGCCGCTGCGACTCGAGATCCTGCTTGGCAGCGAGAATCTGCTTCTGTGTCGCTTCGACGGACTTACCGAGCTCGGCGCTCTTCAGGATCGCGTCGCTGGCGTTTCTCGACGCGCTGCGCGTGCCTTCTTCGAGATTGCGCTCGAGTTTGGCAATCTGCGCGAGCACCTCGTTGTAGCTGTCATGCAACTGATGCAACCGTTCGGCTTGATGCCGAACCTCACCGGCCACGTCGTCGCGGCTCTTCGGCTCTTCGGCGCCCTCTCCGTGCAGACTCGTTTCGATCCGGGCGATGTCTGCAGTGCGTTGCTGGTCGGAACGCCGCAGACCGTCGATCTCGGCATGCACTCCGACGAGCACGAAGAGGACGGCACCCGCGGCCGCCACCTCGCACAAGGTTCGCTTCATTCTCTTCCCCCCAAGTGCCGCCCGCGAGCGGCGATGGGAGGCGTATCGGAGTTCGACAGTCGCCCGGTTGAGTGTGGTCTATCCACACACTGTCACGGAGAGATCTAGGCCGCGTACTTCCTGAACGCTGTCTCGAGGCGCTGCAACCTTGCACAGATCCGGGGCTCGCGGACCGACGGACGACGGCGCCGTGCTCGGCACTGAGTCGAGAATATCAGGCGTCCTAACCCAAGGTTTTGAAAGCGGTTACGACGCGACAACAGGCGTCGCTCCGGGTTCGTACCGCAAATCGCGAGTTCGCGGACTTGCAGACCCGACGCCGCGCACGCATGCGGGTTCTCGACCGAACTCCTGACGGGGGACTCTAGTCGAGCACGCGTTCTCCGGAGGCACGAGCGTCGCGGAGCATGCGCACCATGAGGATGGCCGCGACGACGTAGAGGCC
>JAGQQW010000329.1 GCA_020426005.1 Planctomycetota bacterium
GATCGACTTCGTGCGGCGCATGCTCGCGCGCTACCCGCAGGTCTTCGAGTTCGCGCGCGGACCCGAGGACGCGGTGCGCATCCATCGCGCGGGCAAGATCGCATCGATGATCGGCGTCGAAGGAGGGCACCAGACCGGCGGCTCGCTCGGCGTGCTGCGCCAGCTCTACGCGCTCGGAGCGCACTACATGACGCTCGCGCACGCGACCAACTCACCGTTCGCCGACTCTGCGACCGATCAACCCGAGTACGGAGGCCTGAGCGAAGCGGGTCGCAAGGCGATCGCCGAGATGAACCGGCTCGGCATGCTCGTCGATCTATCGCACGTGACGCCCGAGGCCATGCATCAAGGACTCGATGCGTCGATGGCGCCTGTCATCTTCTCGCACAGCTCCGCACGCGCATTGACCGATCACCCGCGGAACGTGCCCGACGACGTGCTTCGTCGCTTGCCGAAGGAAGGCGGCGTCGTGATGGTCACCTTCGTCCCGTCGTACGTTTCCCGGAATGCCGGTGACTGGGGCATTCGCAATCTCGCCGAACAGCGACGCCTCCGCGAGCAATACGGCTCCAAGAACGATCCACGTATCGAGAACGCGCTGCGCGTCTGGGGCATCAAGAATCCGAGACCCCAAGCGAAGCTGAGTGATGTCGCGGACCACATCGATCACATCGCCAAGGTCGCGGGCCACGACCACGTCGGCCTCGGCGGCGACTTCGATGGCATCTCGGACGTCGTCGAAGGGCTCGAGGACGTATCGACGTATCCTGCCCTCCTCGCAGAACTCGCACGGCGCGGTTGGTCGGACGAGAACCTCCGCAAGCTGTGCGGTGAGAACCTCCTCGCAGTGTGGCGCGCCGCCGAACGCGTCGCGGGTCGATGACGTTTGCACGACGCGGGACCGGTCGCCGATGACTGCAGACGCAGTCGTCGAGATCCTCACGCACTATCACGGACACGTGCAGGGCGTTGGTTTCCGCTATCGGACGGAGCGCCTGCTTCGCGACCTGCCCCTGCACGGCTACGTGAAGAACCTCGACGACGGAAGCGTCGAGTTACGGCTCCGAGGAACTCCGCCCGACGTCGACGTGGCACTTTCGAGAGTCGCCGAATCGCTCTCGGCTCACATTCGGCAGGTCACGAGCACACACGTGCAACCCTCGCCCGAACTCGGCGCATTCCACATCGCGCGGTGAGATCGACGCGCGCGAAGTCGCGCTGCGGCGGGAACGTGGATGCACTGCAAGCCGCAATGCGGTCCCGAGATCCCGCGGCACGACCGTAGAGGCTCGAGGACCGGCGACCCGCTCGGGAAAAGCGCAGCGTCCCTGGCTCACGAATACGCTCTAGAGTGTGGCACGCTTTTCTGCCCCTGACCCGAACGGTGGGCCACTCCGAGTCGGGTTTCCCCGCACGAGACTCTCTGCCTCATGTTCATCCGCTTCGCCGCTCGCGGTCCACTCGCGACTGCACTCGGTTTCACTCTCCTCTTCGGGGCGACGTTGCCCCTACCGAGCTTGGCTTGCCAATCTCATGCTTCTCAGGAGCAGGCCGCCGAACCACAACCCGTCTCGACCTTCGACCTGCGCGTGCCCGTCTACGACAGCACATCGCAGGAGGACTGGACGAAGCCGAGGATCCCCGCGGCGCCGATGCCCAAGCTGCCGATGCAGAAGTTGCCGGTCGAGTTGCCGCTGGGTCCGCCGACCTGGAGCGTCGATAGCCCGGAGACTCCCGCTCCGGACACCGCGAGCCCGACGGCTGGCACCATCACGATCAATGCCAAGCCACTCGCGACCTGGAGTGGCCAGAGCCGAAGCCTCGTGAGCGAGCCCTCGGCCGCTTGGTGGGGCAACACCGGCTTGCTGACGCACAACTGGGACGCCGGCGTCGCGATCGGAGCCGGGACGACTGTGCCCGCTTGGGTTCGACGAGACCCCAGGACCTTTGCGTCGATCGATGGTGGCTTCTGCTGTGACCAGGTCGCTCTGAAGTGCGACGGACCGAACGCCGTCTTGGTGTGGTTTCTCCAGTACGCGAGAACGGCGACGAGGGGGTCGGTGCGCATCGTCACCTACACCAGCGAAGCCGACCTGATCATCGGAACCTCGCACAACTACGTGCTCAACCCACAGTCGTTCGGCTGGCCGACAGGCTACTGGATGGACTATCCGAGTCTGAGTTTCACCGACAGCTTCCTCTACTGCACGTCGAACGTGTTCAGCACGGGCGCGGCAACGAGCCGAGAGGGAGTCGTTTGTTGGCGCATGAACCTCGCCGACATGAAAGCGAAGCGAACCGTCGGCATCACCTACACGAAGCTCGAGAGCCGCAACTTCGCTTGGCGTCTCGCGCAAAACGGCGTCGGTGGCACGACGGCGTATTGGTGGCACCCGCGGACGACGACTTCGGGCACGGTCTATCGCTGGCCCGACAGCGCGAGCCCCACGTCGGCGTCCGTTTCCGTCGGCGCGTTCGTCGGTCAACTCGGTCGACCTGGTCCCTACAGCTGGACCGGTGGTGGTCCGACCAACATCCTCGGCCGCATCGACTGGCGCTCGACCGGTGGATGGATCGACAGTGACACGGTCAACTTCATGTGGACGTGCGCCACGACGACGAGTCGCGGCGCGCCCTACGTGCGCTGCGTACGCATCGACAAGAACACCTTGGCGCGACGCAGCGAGTTCGACATCTGGAGCAACACCGTGATGTTTGCCTATCCGTCCGCCGCCAGTAACCGGCGGGGCGATGCAGCAGGCACGATGACGTATTGCTCGAATTCGGGCTTCCCGACGACGACCACGTGGATGTTGGACGACTTGACTTCCGGCGTCGTCGACCTGCTGATCCCCTACGGCGGAGCCAACTATCCGAACGCCGCCAGTTGGGGCGACTACATGACGTGCCAGCCGCATCCGACGCTGCGCAACCTGTTCCTCGCGACCGGGATGACGATGGACAACGGCGGGACCGGGAACACCAATCAGCGGCCCTTCTTCGTCAACTTCGGTCGATCGCGCGACAACACCTCCGGCGCGGACCTCGAAGCCTCCCAACTCACATCGAGCACGACGACGCTGACGCCGCGATCGTCCATCACCGTCTCGGCTCGACTGCGGAGTGTGGGCGACGCGACCGCGCCGGCAACGACGTCGAGCTTCCGGCTTTCGACGAACAGCCTGATCTCGACCTCGGACACGCTCCTCGCTTCGATCGCCGTACCGGCGTCGGCACCGGACGTCGTGCGGAACTACTCGCGGACCGTGACCGTGCCCGGCCAATCCGGCGCGACGAGCACGTGCTGGCTTGGCTTCTTGGCGGACGAGACCGGCGCCGTGATCGAAACCAACGAAGCGAACAACTCCGCGTCGCTGCAGGTGACGTGCGTTCAGTCGCTTCCCGACCTCACGATCGATTCGATCAGCGGCACCTCGGCATCTGCTGGCGGCTCGGGATCCTTCACCATGGTCGTCAAGAACGTCGGAGTGGGTCCGGCTCCGGCGACGACGGTCTCGCTGCTGCTGTCCACCAATACGATCATCAGTACGGGCGACGAACTCCTGCGCACCGACTCGGTCCCCGCACTGAACGGTAACGCGACACGAACCGTGAGCGGCACCTTCCTCGTGCCCCACTGCTATTCGGCGACGACCGCCTACCTCGGCGGCTTGGTCGATCCAGCGAACACGATCACGGAGGATTCCGAAACCAACAACACGAAGCCTTCGACAGCAATCTCGATCACGCCGTATGCGGGGTCGGGCCGCTACGTCGAGTGGCGCCCACGCATCGGAGGAGCGGCGTCCACAGCCAAGGGCACTGCAGACTTCCGGCTCGTCGCCGGCCCTCGATCTTCCGCCATGTGCGTGACGGCACCGCAAAACGTCGGCGCGTGGCATCTCTGCCTATGGAGCGGCTCACCGTCGTTCGTCCCGGACACACTCACGGACATCAGCCTCGGGTTGATCAACGGGCCACTGCTGCAGGCGCACCTCGCCCAAGTGCCGTCGACGGGGCAGACCTTCCCGGCCCTCAGCCTCCCGAACACATCGGGGATCCAAGCCTTCACGGTCTACGTCCACTCGGTGTGGTTCAGCAGCACGTTCACGACGTTCTTGGGACTCGGGTCGAACAGCATTCCGATGACGATTCGGAGCTGAACGTCATCGCGCGGGCGGCGATCAAATGCGCTTCTCGCCCGCCGTCCCGTCGCGATACGCGACGGCGTAGAGGTCCGTCCGCCGGTCGTTCCACGGCGAGACGGTCCCCTGCGCCAAGTGGCGACGAAGGTCCTCGAGGTCGAGGCTCTGGATGACGAGTGTCTCGATGTTGGGCGTGCACTCGCCAGCGATCCCGTCGCGCGCGAACGAGTAGTCGAGAGGCGTGAAGATCCCGCTCTGCGCGTAGTGCGTGTCCGCGTTGAC
>JAGQQW010000330.1 GCA_020426005.1 Planctomycetota bacterium
GGCGCCGTGCGCGTGGCTTTGCACCGCGCGCTCGTCAAACTGTCCTCGATCCTCGCGGATTGAAACCCTCGTCAGAGCGCGACGAACCCGCGTTCGTGCGACAATCGCGCTCGATGCACACGATCCCACGTTTCGCACGCTTCGGCATCATGATTCCACTGTTGGCTTCGGCGGTAGCTCTCGTCGCGGTGTCCTGCACACCAGCACAGACAGCAGCAGACACGAAGATCGCCGTGTTCGTTCTCGCAGGTCAGTCCAACATGGAGGGCAAGGCGAAGAACGAGCTGTTCGACGTGCAAGCAGATGCCGAAGACACGAAGGACGTCTTCGAGCATCTGCGGGACGGTGGCAAGTGGCGCGTACGCGACGACGTCTTCGTCGACTTCCTCGGGCGACGTGGGCCCTTGACCCTCGGCTTCGGGTCACCCGGACGCACCGGGATCGAACTCGAGTTCGGGCACGTCGTCGGCGAGGCCACCACGGAGCCGGTCCTGCTGATCAAGACCGCATGGGGTGGGCGAGCGCTCGCGCGCGAGTTCCGTCCGCTTTCGGCCGGGATGCCCGAGGCAGAGGTGCTCGCGCAGGACCTCGAGCGTGCGCGGGCGCGCGCTACGAAGGATGGCAAGGACCCGACGAGCATCACGCTCGACTCCGTGCGACGCGTCTACGGCTCGTGCTACCGCGACATGATCACCACGGTGCGGGAAGCTCTCGCGTCGATCGACGAACGAGTTCCGGCACTCGCTGGTAGGACGCCAGAATTGCGTGGATTCGTGTGGTTCCAGGGTTGGAACGACCAGAACGATCGCGACTCTCGGGAATACACAGACAACCTCGCGCACCTCGTGCGGGACGTGAGGCGCGACTTGCATGCACCGGACTTGCCGGTCGTCGTCGCAGCCATGGGGCAGAACGGCAAGAAGCCGGCAACCGGACCGATGAAGGCGATCCAGGACGCCCAGCTCGGCATCGCGACCATCGATGAGTTTCGCGGAACCGTCGCCTCGGTCGCCACGGATGAGCTCGTCGACACGGCGGCAGCTGCACTCTTCCCGCGCTGGCGCGAAGAGACGGAGGCCTGGGAACGCACCGGTTCGGATTTCGCCTTCCACTACTACGGGAGTGCGCTCTGGATGACCCGGATCGGCAATGCGACTGCGAACGCGATGCTCGGTCTGTGCGCGAAACGACGCGCAGCTACGGCCGACGGACCCGACGGTCGCGCACTCGACGCCCACATCGCCGACCTACGCAAGCGACTCGCAGGCCATGGGCTCGAGGATCGCTTTCACATCCTCGTCCAACGCCCCTTCGTCGTGCTCGGTGACGGCGGCAGAGTTGCCGTCGAACGAAGCGCGCTCGCCACCGTGCGTTGGTCGACCGACTTGCTCATGCGCGACTTCTTCCCTCGCGTGCCACGCGAGGTCCACGAAGTCTGGCTGTTCAAGAACAAGGGGAGTTACGAAGCCAACACTCGCAAGATCTTTGGCGACGTGCCGACGACGCCCTTCGGGTACTACACGCCGCGCCATCGCGCCTTGATCATGAACATCGCGACCGGCGGTGGGACCCTCGTACACGAGATCGTGCACCCGTTCATGGCTGCGAACTTCGAGGCCTGCCCGTCGTGGCTCAACGAAGGCCTCGGCTCGCTCTACGAACAGTGCAACGAGAGCAAGGGCAAGATCGTAGGCCTGACGAACTGGCGGCTTAAGGGCCTCCAAGAAGCGATTCGCGAGCGGCGCACGATCCCCCTCGAACGGCTCGTCACGACCACGCGTGACGAGTTCTACGGACGCGGATCGGGCCTGCACTACGCGATGGCGCGCTACCTGTGCTACTGGTTGCAGGAGCACGAGCTGTTGCGGCGCTTCTACCACAGCTTCGTTGCTCGCCAAGCGAGCGACCCGGCGGGGCTCGCGACCCTGAAGAACGTGATCGGCACGACGGACCTCGCAGCGTTCCAGACGGAGTGGGAAGCGTTCGTGAGCGGGCTGCGGTTCTGATTGCGGGGACCAGCAAGACCCTGCCAGCAAAAACTCGTCACAGTGTCGCAGGAGTCACCGCCTGATTCCGAAGCAGGTCTGGTGCGCATGGCGAAAGGCCCTCGGAATCGTCAAGCTAGTGTCCTGAGTCACGGCGTTGAACCTCCCAGCGCCATTGCCTGCCCGCGTTCATCCCTCGCACAGAGAACTCATGAAAACCCCACTGCTCCTGTCCTGCGGCATCGCCATCCTCGCCACGAGCCTCGCGGCTCAGACCACGCTGCGCTACACGATCGCGCAGACGAAAGGTATCGACACGTTCGGCGCCAAGTCGACCGGCCAAACCTTCACACCGAACGTCGGGATCGTTCCCAATCCGGGGAGCCCGACGACGATGCCGCTCGAGATGGTGACGCTCTATCACGGCAACTACACGCCGTTCGCGCCGTCGGCGACGACCTTCCTCAACATCTACGACGGCGACCCGAACGGCACCGGCAAGTTCATCGGTAGCTCCGACAACTCGGTCGACACGCGTAGCCTCAAGTTCCACGATCCGATGGTCTGGCAGTTCAGTAAGCTGCAGCTCGCCTACACCGTCAAGCATTGGGCCGTGATGTCGTCGACGAACGTCGCGGGCAACCTCGACGTCGCCGTGTCGCTCGAGACCGAACCACGCGCGGGTGACAGTTATTCGGGTGGCGCGGGTTTGATTGCGAACATCGTCGAACACCAGAACGGTGTCGACGCCAAGTTCAGTTTCGAGTTCTTCACGGGCGTGCAGGGCAACTTCGCCGTCTCGAACACGGGCTGCGCAAGCTCCGTCGGCGTGCCGACTCTTGCCGCGACGCTTCGCCCGCAAGTCGGCCGCGCGTTCCCGATCGAATTCGGCAACCTCGCGACGGGCGGCGTGATGATCATCTTCCTCGGCGCATCGGACACGACATGGGCGACGCTGCCGCTGCCGCTCCCGATGGCACGCCTCATCGGCGGTAGCGATCCGACGTGCTTCCTCTACACGAGCATCGACGTGATGCTCGCGGTGCCGACGACGAGCAGCACGTTCACGCTGCCATTGACCTTGCCGAACGATACGAACTTGTTCGGCAACGTCGTGTTCACGCAAGGCTGCCAGTTCGAATCGACCCTCCGCCTCAGCGTGACGCCGAAGGGCCGGATGTTCATCGGGCAGTAGTCGCTCGAGGTTGCCGCGAAGAGCCCATCTCGCGGCCAATGGACGAACCGTCGGCGTGCGCACTTGGCGCACCGCTGCGCGTGAGAACATCGTGCTCGTGCGCTATCGTGGGCGGCGTGAACACGACGACTGTTTCCCTGATGTCGGCGTTGTTGTCCATGTTGTTGTCGACTGCAACGACAGCTCAGCAACACAAGGCCGCGCCCTACCACGACTCGCCCTCGCACGTTCTCAATCGCGTCTTCGACGCGATGCAGTTCGCGACCGTCACGCCCGTTCGCGTCGGACTCGCGATCGAAAGTGAGCACGACGATGCGCGCGCCTTCTACGTCCTGCGATGGGTACACGCAACGAGGCCCGGCAGCGATGCCGATCGCGGACGCTACGGCGGCGATGAGCGACAGCTCGTGCGCGAGGGTTTCGACGAGGTCGAAGAAGCGAAGTTACGCACGCTCTTGGACACGCTCGATGACGAGGCACGCAAGGAGCTTCACGAGACGCCCGAACTCGCGATCTACTTCCAGCACGACCTGCTGCGTATGGCCCAGCGACTCGCGGACACGAAACGCAATGCCGAGTTGATTCCCCGGCTGCTCGAGGCCGCCAAGTGGGCAGCACTGCCTGCAGAGTACTTCCACCGCGAGGTCGCTCGCTTCGATGCGCTGCACGCGATCCTTGCCAAGTCCGAAGGACGCCACGTGGCGAAGAAGGAGCAGTTCTCCGAGGTCCTTCGGAAGTCGACACGGCTCTTCGACGCGTCCCGCACCTTGCTCTGGTCGCGCGTGTGGCTCGCGCATCCCGGCGAAGGCGCGGCGCTGCGAGCGTTGATCGACACGGCGCGCGATGGCAAGTCGGTCGAGGCTCCGATCGGTCTCGAGGCCATTCTCGCTCAAGGCATCGTCGCGATCGACGACCATGGTGAGCCACACGCGACCAAGGTCGTGATCGATCTCCGGCACCAACGCCTCGCGAATCGCGACGCCCTCTCCGTCGACAACGCGACGACGTCGCACGACGGCGTCGACTTCGGGATCTGGTTCTTGTCGCGCGAAGCGCTGCGCAAAGGCGGAATCGATGCCTTCGCAACCGTCGAGCAGGACAAGGCGACGATCTTCCGCGACTACGGCTCGCTCAAGCGCACGACGTATCGCGCGCAGTGCACGCTGTGCCATCGAACCACCGACACGCCAGAGCCACACCTCGGCGGGTTCCCGTTGCTACGCGCACACGCGAAACCCCAAGTCGC
>JAGQQW010000331.1 GCA_020426005.1 Planctomycetota bacterium
TCATCGTCGTGAGCATCGCTCGTCTGCGTTCGAGCGGCGCGCTCTCGGCGCGCAGGCTCAGGATCGCGGTGATTCCGCACATGGTTCAGCCATCCACCTGAGGCCGAAAACAACGTTGCCGCCGCTGTCGCTTCTGGCCGGGTCTGCGGAATCCTCGATGGTGCGCTCGACCGGCAACTTCGAGCGGCGGCCGGTCGGCGATGTCGTCTCCTTCGACGACACGATCGTGTTCGGGCAAGGCGACCCACTGATAGGTCAACACGTTGAGGGCAGTCACGAGAGCCACGACGTGGTACATGAGGTCGAAGTGCGCGCGGTTGAGGAACGTCGCGCCGATGCAGTAGCCGACGAGGGACGCCTCGAGCATGACCGCGTAGTCGGCGATCCACTCGCCACCTTCGTGCTGTCGCCCGATGCGCATCAACTTCCGCAGCGTGCGGAAGGACGTGAAGAGCATCGTCAAGAAGACGAGGAGCGTCGTGGTTCCCGTCTCTGCCCAGATCTGGAACCACGAGCTGTGCACTTCGATCAACATGCCGACAGGTGCACCGAAGTAGTCGGTGAAGTTCGCGCGGAAGTTGCGGAAGCCGACTCCGAGGATCGGATTGTCGAGCGCCATCTGGATCGCGACGCCCCAAGCGACGAGTCGCCCTTCGGCGGACCGGTCCCCTTCGTAGCCCGCGATCATCCCGTAGCGCTCCATCAGCGCAGCTGGAGCGAACAGCAAGAACAGCACGGCGCCCAACGCCGCAAAGCCGAGCGCGACGAGCTTGTAGCGACTGCGAAGGATGAAGATCCCGAATACACCGCAGATCGCGAGGAACGCACCACGGCTGTACGTGCAGAAGACCGTGATCGCCGTGAGGGCCGTCGCGGCCTGCAGGCCGCGCTTCACGAACTTGCGCGTCTCGAGCTTCGCGAGGAAGAGCAAGAACGGCACGTTCATCGTCAGCGCGAGCGCGAAGTCGTTGTTGTCTTCGAGCATGCCGCCCGGTCCCCGGAGGATCTGGCGTCCACCCGTCGCGATCGCCCACAGTCCGTTCTTGAAGCCGTAGAAGCCCAGACTGATCGCGATGGTCCAGACCATCAAGTGCATGCGATTGCGGGTCGTGATCTGCCCGGCGACGAACAGCGCGATCAGGACGATCTTGAGGTACTCGGCGTAGCGATCCTGGACGTACTGATCGAATTGCCTGGCATCGATCAGGCTCAAGCCTAGCAGCATGGCCATGGCGACCATGCACAACGTGCGCACGTCCCAGACCGTGAAGCGAACACGGCCGAGTTCGTTGACGAAGAACCCCGCGACCATCGTCGCGGCGACGACGTAGCTGAGACGCGCTTGACGCGCGAAGCCCCAGCAGAGGTCCTGGGCTCGCATGTACGCGAGCCACGTGAACATCAGGAGGCCCGTGTACGGAACTCGGAACGACGCCGGCAGCGACAGCAGAACGAAGGAGACGACGATCAGGTCGCGAAGGCTCATCGAACGACCCGCTCGCTCAGGTTCGCGGCTGGAAGATCAAGTCGAAGAAGTCGCGGAGCCAGGACGGTAGACGCACCGGCGCAAAGAAGTAGAGCGCGAGGATCGAGGCGAACAGTGCGATGACGAAGATCGCGAACGAGCCGATCCGGAAACGCTTTCGACGTGCGGCCTTGAGGTCTTCGTCGAGTTCGAGGTAGCTGACACCGCCGAGCACGGGAATCGGCAACGCGCGCTGCACCTCGTCGTACGACTTGAACGAAGGCTGCGTCAGATCGAGGAAGAAGATCAGGCCGACGGCGGCGCCGAAGCCGAGCACCGCACCGAGCAGCGCGATCAAGAACTTGTTCGGGTACGTCGGCTCCGGTGGCGTGTACGCGATCCGGAGAACGTCGACGACGTCGCGTCGGTTGAGTTCGATCTGCGCGACCTTGTCCCGTTGGCTCTGCTGGCGATCGTGCACCTGCTCGAGCTGGCGGAGCTCCTCGTCGATGCGCGACTGTGCCTTCTGGATCGCGGTCTCGAACTCGGGGAGTTCGCGTTTGAACTGCTCGAGTTCCGCGAACCGCCGTGCCCGCACCTTGAGTTCTTCCTTGTAGCCCGCGAGTTCGGCCGTCTTGGCCTCGATCTCGAGTTGGAGGGCAACGTAGAGTGGATTCTTCTGGTCGAGGCGACCGGAGTCCTGGAGCCGTTGGATGATCTCGTCGCGTTGATCTTCCTTGTTGCGCAGGATGCGCTCGAGGTTTTCGTAGATCGACTTCCGCGTCGACATGGCCTTGAGCTGCGCTCGGAGCTTCGCGATCTCCGTGTTGATGCCGGAGAGCACGCCGCTCACGCGCGGGTCCGTGTCGGGATCGACGATCTTGGTCGGATCCATGTTCGCGAGATGGTGACGGCGCTCGGCGAGGTTCGTCGTCAGTCGCTCGATCTTCGCTTCGAGGTCCTGGATCACACCTTCGACGACGCGATACTCGTTGAGCCGCGGATCCTGTTCGAAGACCTGTCCGCCCCCGAGCACCTTCAGGCCACTGCTCAGGCCACTGCGTCGCGACACGTCCAGCTTGTCGTTGTACGCCGCTTCGAGGGCCTTGTTGTGGCGCTCTTCCTGATTCTTCAGTTCGGTGAGCCGTGTGCGCTCGGCCTTGAGGATCGAGTTGAACTCGCCGTCGAGGTACAGGTCGCGCAGCTTGTTGAGGAACTGTGCCGACTTCGGTCCTTCGCGATCGCGATAGGTGATCTCGATCATCGCCGACGACACCGACGGCTCGCCCTGCCAGAGCTGCTCGACTTCGATTCGATCGGCAATCTCGGCGCAGAGTTCGCGCAGCGACTCGGTGTCCTCGGGTTGGTCCGGGCGCACCCATTCGAGTTCGCGGATCGCGTTGGCGATCAGCATTTCGTTCTTGATGACGACGCGTGCCTTGCGCGTCTCCTCGAGGAAGCGGTCCTGCTTGGACGCCCCCGGATCGACCGTGCGCGGCAGGATGCGGATGATGGTCTCGGCCACGTAGTAGCGAGGGATCAGGATCGCCACGAGGGAGCCGACCGCGAGCCCCACGAGCGCCGCCGGCAACAGGTGCCAGCGTCGCCGCCTCAGGAGATCGACGTAACGACCGAGTTGGAACTGTGGAAGCTCGAGCTGTGTCATCGAACGTGACGCCACCATCGAGGCGCCCGGACGCCGTCCCGCCAGGCAGGGACATCCAGGACTACCATCGTCATTTCAGGCTGACCGACTGAGGCCGCACGGCAGGGAGAGGCGGTGGGTCGCCTCGCGGAACTCTCAGAACAGATACGGATTCCCATAGAAGTTGAAATCCCGCTCCCCGGTCAGCACCCGATATTGATACCGAATCGAGGACGCTTGGAACGTCGCCGCAACGAGGGTCGTCAGCGGGGACGTCAGTCGTTCGATGAAGCGACTGACGGAGCCGAAGAACGTCGGAGGGACGTAAATGATATCGTTCTCTTTGATGTTGAGGTTGTACGTCGTGATTCCGTACAGCACCATGTCCCGCACGTTGATCGAGACGACGAGCGGCGTCTCCGGATCGGGCCTCACGAGGCGGATCTTGCCGACGTTCGCGAGCGGCAGGATCGGGTTGGTCGCGAAGACCTCGAGCACCGTCAGGTCCCCGACGAACGGCCGTGCACCCGGCGTCGTCTCGCCGAACATGTAGAAGTACTTCGGCGAATCGAGGATGCGCGCCTCGACGGGGATCGTGCTCTCGAAGATGGCCGAGAGCCGCTCGGAGATCAGGCTCGCGATGCGCTCCTCCGTGAGGCCGAGCACGTAGGTCGTCCCATAACCCGGGATGTAGATCTGCCCGTCGACACCGACCGCTTGCGGCCCCGAGACGAGGACCTGCAGATCGAAGTACTTCTCCTGACGCAAGAGGATCGGGTCGATCCAGAACTGGATCTGCGACCCGGTCGTCGCGTAGTCCTCGACCTGTGCGTCGCCCTCAGCGCGCTTCCCGAACCCCTTGCGGACGAGGAGTTCCTCGATCTTCTTGTTCGGAATCGTCGAGCACGACGGCAGCGTGAATCCGAAGCACAACAGCCCGAGCAGTAGGCACAAGACTCGCTTGACCGAAATGCTCACGCTGGGACGCAGCGCGCAGGGGATTCGCTGTCGGGGCGAGGTTCGCGTTCGTCGCATGGCGGCAAGAGGATAGCGAACGGAGCGCGGGGCCGAGGGAGACTTTTCTGGCGAAGCGTCGCATTCCCCCGCCGGTCCTGGACGAGCCGTCCACTGCGGCACTGCGCCGAGGCCGCGGGAAGCCTCAGTCGAGGCGGCCGTACTGCGTTTCGTAGTAGCTGCGGTAGGCCCCGGACTTGACCCTGTCGACCCAAGCCGAGTGCTCACGATACCAGGCCACCGTAGCCGCCATCCCGTCCTCGAACGTCCATTCGGGGACGAAGCCGAGCTCGCGCTC
>JAGQQW010000332.1 GCA_020426005.1 Planctomycetota bacterium
GCACCTTCGAACCCCATGATGTTGAGCGGCGCGGCTTGTTCTCTCGACGACGCTGCGGGCACGCCCTGAGCCCCGGCGAGCAAGATCCAAACGCCCGGCATGCTGGCACGAAGCTCGTGCATCGCGAAGCTCGCCCCGCGATCGGAGCGTTGACGCACGATCGTCGTCGCAATGCGAGCGCGATTTTCGAGCTCTTCGAGCGATCGATCCACGAAGGCTTCGCCACGCTCTGCGGCGGCGCGCAAGTCTGCGGTCCGGCGCGTTTCCGACTCCGACTCGTGGACGATCCCGACGATGCTCGCCGTGACGATCCCGAAGCCGATCGAGCAGCTCAACGTCGCGGCCAGTAGCCGAGATCTCGGAGTCGTTGCGCCCATTCTCGTCGTCCAGAACCATCCGGCGCGAGTCGCGCCACATCGCAGCCGTCGCTGCCCGCCAGCCTCCGAAACGAACGAGGCTACGGGGTTCTATCGGCGACCTGGAATCGAGGCTGAACGCGCGAAGTACGCCGTGAAGAACACCCGTTGGGAGCGCACGTACGCGGCAGGTGGAGTTGGAGCGAGGTCGAAGGATCAGCGCTTCTTCGCACCGTCCGCGGCGTGAACCGGCTCGTCTCGAGACGGTTTCGACGCCGCGATCCGCTCTGCACGCACGCGCTCGAGCAGGCGCAGGGTCGCGCGAATTCCGTCCGGCTCGGACATCCCCGAGCCCTCGTATTCGATCCCGACATGACCGTGGTAGCCGGCGTCGAGCACGATCCCGAGCATACGCGCATAGTCGGTGTGCTTCTCGTTGCCGTCGTCGTCGAAGTCGTGCGACTTTGCGCTGACGGCTTTCGCGAAGGGCATCAACTCCTTGACGCCGGTATAGCGGTCGTAGACCTCGTCCTTGCTGACGCGGAAGTTTCCGAAGTCCGGTAGCGTGCCACAGCGCGGATCATCGACGAGCTTCATCACGCCGGAGAGCCACTTGCCGTTGGACGACAGGCCACCGTGATTCTCGACGATGACGTTGAGGCCGAGCTCTTTGCCGTGTTCGGTCAGTTTCGCGAGACCATCGGCGGCGAGCTTCTGTTGCTCTTCGTAGCTACCGGCACTTGCGGCGTTCACACGGATCGAGTGACACCCGAGAAACTTCGCCGCCGCGAGCCAAGGACGATGCGCCTCGACGGTCGCCGCGCGCGCCGCGTCCTCGGGGTCCCCGAGACGACCGAGACCGTCACACATGATCAGGAGGCTGCGGACTCCGTGATCCGCGGCACGCTTCTTCATCTCGGTCAGGTACTCGCGGTTCTTCACTTTGCCCTTGAAGAAATGATTCACGTACTCGATCGCATCGATTCCGAATCCACGTGCGGCTTTCGCGAAATCGAGGTTGTCGAGCGCGCCGTCGCCCTTCGCACGCAGGGCGCGATGCAAGGACCACTGCGCGAGCGAAATCCGGAACGGTAGTTCTTCGCCATCCTGCGCGTCCGCAGGTACGGCACCACCTTGATCCCGCGATAACAGGCGGGAGTGCATGAGAAACGGAAGCGCCAGCGAGCCGGCGGTCGTTCGTGCCAGGACTTGGCGACGCGAGAGAGTTGTCATGTTCGAACCGATGTTCACGAGGAAGTGACTGGCGACGTTCGCGTGATGCGCACCGGACACACCTTGAGTTCCGCCGTTTGCGTCAACGGGTCATAGCCGGAGCCCGTCAATTCGTTCACGGGCGTCGCGTTGAACGAGAAGCTGCAGAACACGGTTCCGCGCGGAGAACGCTCGGTCGCCTTGACCTTGATGCGCACGCTTCCGCGCCGACTCGCCAACTCGACGAATCCGCCGTCCTCGAGCCCCCACTCCGCGACGTCGGCGGGATGGATCTCGAGTTCTTCTTCTGCTTGCAGCCAAGGTATGCCGGCGGAGCGTCCGGTCTGCGTGTTGGTGTGATAGATCGACAGGCGACGCCCGGTCGTGAGCCAGACCGGATACTGCTCGTCGATCGTCTCGGCCGGGTCTCGATAGGACACGACCTTGAACACGCCACGGCCGTTGACGAACTCGTCTTCGTGGAGCCGCGGCGTTCCGGGATGATCCGGTGTCGGCACGGGCCACTGGTATTCGCCACGCTCGATTCGATCCCAATCGAGGCCGGCGTAGATCGGCGAGAGCTCGCAGAGTTCGTTGAAGACGTCCTTCGCGCTCTCCCACTCGAAGCCCGCAAGCCCCATGCGCTTCGCGATCTCGCCGATGATCCACCAATCGGGCTTACTGTCCCCGGCAGGCGGCACCGCGGCACGCAATCGCTGCACGCGTCGCTCGGTGTTGGTGCACACACCATCGGTCTCGCCCCAGCTCGTCGCGGGCAACACGACGTCGGCGAGCTCAGCCGTCTCGGTGCGGAAGATGTCGATGACGACCAAGTGATCGAGCGCCCGAAGTGCGTGATCACAGTGGATGCGATCCGGATCGCTGACGACAGTGTTCTCGCCGTCGACGAGCATCGCGTGGATGCCCTTGCCGCACAGTTCGAGCGCCGTGATCTTGGTGATGCCGAGCTCGCGATCGACGTCGACACCCCACGCCTCACGAAACTTCGCTTGGTGCTCCTCGAGCAACACGGACTGGAAGCCCGGGTAGTTGTTGGGAAGCGCACCGCAATCGCCCGCGCCCTGGATGTTGTTCTGCCCACGCATCGGATTGATGCCGGTGCCTTCGCGACCGATGTTGCCGGTCATCAGCGCGAGGTTGCAGAGACTCTGCACGTTGTCGACACCGCAGATGTGTTCGGTGATGCCGAGCGTGTAGTAGATCGCGCCACGGTCCGCCTCACCGTAGAGGCGAGCGGCGCGCTCGATGTCCTTCGCGGGCACTTCGCAGATCTTCGAGGCCCACTCGGGCGTGAACCCCGCGACGTGATCGCGGAACGCCTCGAACTCGCGCGTGCGATCTCGCAAAAAGTTTTCGTCTACGAGGCCGTCGCGCACGATCACGTGCGCCATCGCGAGCAACAACGCAACGTCACTCCCGACGCGAATCGGTAGCCACAGGTCGGCGTACCGCGTCAAGCCGATGCGACGCGGGTCCGCGACGATCATCTTGGCGCCGTCTGCAACGGCCTTCTTGAGCCCTGTCGCCGCCACCGGATGACACTCGGTCATGTTGGTGCCGATGCAGAAGATCACATCCGGCTTCTGCATGTCGACGAGCGGGTTCGACATCGCTCCACGTCCGATCGTGGCCGCCAGACCGGCGACCGTCGGAGCGTGTCACGACCGCGAACAGTTGTCGACGTAGTTGGACATGAAGCCGACGCGCACGAACTTCTGGGTCGCGTACGCGGCTTCGTGTGGGGCACGCCCCGACGCGATCGCGTAGACGCTCTTCCGTCCGTATTTGGCCTTGGCCTCCAGGAAACCTCGTGCAGCACGGTCGAGCGCTTCGTCCCACGTCGCTTCGTGGAGCTGACCGTCCTCCCCGCGAACGAGCGGTTGCTTCAAGCGCTCTTCGTGCTGGATGAAGTCGAACGCGAACTGCCCTTTGACGCAGAGTGAGCCCTTGTTGGCCGGCCCGTCCATCGCGGGACGAGAACCGACGATGCGATCGCCCTTGGTCATCAGGTCGATCGAACAGCCGACACCGCAGTACGGGCACACGGTTCGGGTCAGTTCGATCTCACCCGGGACATCGACGGCACGCAACGACTTCTTGTCCGCGAGCGCACCGGTCGGGCAGGTCTGCACGCATTGTCCGCAGAAGGTGCACGACGAGTTCTCGAGGTCCCCATCGAACTCGACCGTGATCTGTGTACTGAACCCACGCCCCTTGACGCTGATCGCGTAGTCCCCTTCCTGCTCGGCGCAGACGCGCACGCAGCGGTAACACGAGATGCAGAGGTCGTAGTCGCGAAGAAGGAACGGATTGGAGTCGTCGAGCTTGCTCTTACCGGACTGCTTGCCGCGGAAGCGATCTCGCCGTGCGTCGTAGCGATCCATGAGCGCGGTGAGCTCTTGGCTCGCGTGACCGCGCAGCGGGTCGACATCGACCTCGCGGTTCTCCGAGGCGACCATCTCGAGCAGTGTCTTGCGGAACTTGTCGACCTTCGCCGGATTCGAGCGCACGACCATGCCCGCCGTGGCATTGGTCGTGCACGACGCGACGGGGTTACGAATCCCTTCGACCTCGACCACGCAGAGCCGGCAGGCACCGAACGCGTCGAGCCGGTCGTCGTAGCACAGCGTCGGGACGTGCCGTTGCTCGCGCTGACAGACCTCGTAGAGCGTCTCACCGATCGTGAACTCGACGGTCGCACCGTCGAGTGTGAGCGTCGCGGTCTGCGTCGCGGCCGTGTCCTTGGTCGTCGAGGATTCTAGCGTCGTCATGGCTCTGGTCTTCGCCTACCTGGCAAGCACGCAACACTGTAGCAGGGAGCCG
>JAGQQW010000333.1 GCA_020426005.1 Planctomycetota bacterium
GATGACGAACTCGGCGTACTCACCGATGCGGCTGTGGGCAGCGATACTCCCGCCGTGCCCGTGAACGATTCCTCGACTCACGGCGAGCCCGAGGCCTGTTCCACCATTCGCGAGCTTCTTGGAGTAGAACGGGCGAAAGATCCGCTCGAGATCGTGCTCTTCGATCCCGACGCCGTTGTCATGAACTCGGATCTCGACACGATCCGGACCGACGTTGCGCAATCGCACCGACACGACGCGCTCGCGATCCCCTTTCGCTCCGAGAAGCGCGTCACGCGCGTTGAGAAGGAGGTTGGTCAGGACCTGCTGCATTTGATGTGCGCGTCCGTGAATCCTGGAGAGCCCTTCTGCGATCTCGACATCGACGGAGATCGCATCCTTCGCGAAGCGCGATTCGAGCAGTGCGAGGGTTCGTCGCACGACGTTTTCGAGGTCTACGGGCGCAAAGTCGTCGTCGTGCTGCCGCGACAAGTCGAGCAGATCGCGCACGATCATCGCGATGCGAAGTCCCTCGTCGATGATGTCGTCGACAAGCTGCGGATCATCGTCGCCAGCTTTCATCAGCTTGGCACAATTGATGATCGTGTTGACCGGGTTGTTGACCTCGTGGGCCACGCCCGCCGCGAGTTCGCCCACCGCGGCGAGGCGCTCGACCTGAGCCACGCGTTCGAGAAGTCGCTCCCGGTCACTCACATCGCGCACGATCCCGTAGAACCGCACCGCGCCGTCGACCTCGACGACCGATACCGACAACTCGCAGGCGAATTCGTGTCCGTCCTTGTGCCGTGCAAGCACTTGTCGCACCCGACCGATCGCACGGCGTTCCCCCGTGTCGAGGAACCGCTGCACGTAGTCGTCGTGCTCACTCCGAAACGGCTCGGCCATGAGGACCGAGATGTGATCCCCGACGAGTTGCTCGCGCGTCCACCCGAACACCCGCTCGACCGGCGGGTTCGCGGTCAGTATGGTCCCCTGCGTATCGATCGACAGGATCGGGTCGACGAGGGAATCCGTGAACTGATCCAGCTCACGCGAGACCTCGGTTTTCCTCTTCTGTGTCTCGTCGGGCCGGTGCATGCAGGGAGAGCTTGCACGCCGGCGCGAGCGAACGCCAGGGTGCACGACGGTTGGCCCCGTCCCGTGAGGTGTGCAGCGTGAGCGGAGGCATTTCGGAAGTTCTGATCGCGAGCATCGCGTTCGGCGCGATGAACAGCCTCCACTGCGCCGGCATGTGCGGTCCACTCGCGCTCGTCTTCGCCACGCGCGGTGGAAAGCGAGGACGAAACGTCGCGCTCTACCACACGGGGCGCCTCGGCGCGTACGCGATCGTCGGCTTCGTTTGCGGCGCGGCAGGCGAGATCTTCCTGCCGGAAGGACTCGGGAAATCCGTCGCGTGGGTGCTGATCACACTGGCGATCTTCTTGGCGCTCGGAGCGGCGGGGATCGAACGGTTCTTGAAGTTCCCGATCGGCGACTTGGCACTCGGCCGTGTCGTGCGGGCGGGTCTCGCCAAGGCCGAACGCTTCTCTCCAGCGGTGCGCAGCTTCGCAGTCGGCGCCCTCACGCCGCTCCTGCCGTGCGGCCTGTCGATGACGGTGTACGGAACCGCGGTCGTGAGCGGCGACTCGATCCTGGGAGCCGTGACTCTGATCGGCTTCGCTCTCGGGAGTCTCCCGGTGCTCGCCCTGGCGCAGACCCAGATCGATCGCCTGCGGACGCGGCTCGGTCCGCGCGGTTTCCTCCACGTGTCGCGCGTGATGATGCTCGTCGCCGCAGTGGTTCTGTTCTGGCGTGGACTGCAAACGCTGCAGGACGCAAGCTGCTGTCCCACATGAGTACTCGCGCGCAACAGAACGCGCGGACTGTGCCGTGTCGACATTGTGGCGACCCGGTGCCTCCGGGCCGAGGAGACGACTTCTGCTGTCGCGGCTGCAAGGCCGTATGGACGATTCTCCACGACCGAGGTCTCGAGCGGTTCTACGACCTCGGTGGCGGAGACTCGCGCGCAGTAGGTGAAGCCCCGGTCCCCGCCCGACACGACTGGCTGGACGATGCACGGGCCAAAGCACGGATCGACAGCTCGAAGTCGCGCCTGGAAGTCGACATCCAAGGCATCCACTGCGCAGCCTGCGTTTGGGTCCTCCAAGAACTATGGCGGCGCCGCGAGGGCGCGCTCGACGTGCGCGTCAACCCGGCCCTCGGCACGGCGACGTTGCTCTTCGAGCACGACCGCTTCGATGTCGCGGATTGGATTCGCGATGTCGAGAGTCTCGGGTATCGCGTCGGGCCCGCCCGCGCCGATCGTCGCAACACCGGCTCCTCGCGTGGACTTCTGATTCGACTGGGCGTCTGCGTCGCTCTCGCCATGAACGCGATGATGTTCGCGTTCTCGCACTACTTCGGCCTCGATCGTAACGACGCTGCAATCGACGACCTCTTTCGCTACCTCTCGCTCGCGATCGCGAGCGCGGCAGTCGTCGTTGGCGGTCCCGTCTTCTTCCGCGGCGCTCTCGCGGGACTTCGTCGCCGAGTCCTGCACCTCGACCTGCCGATTTCGCTCGGCATCGTGCTCGCCTACGCGTCGTCGGTGATCGAGTTCTTCGCACTCGGAAGCTCCGGCTACTTCGACACGGTCACGATCTTCGTCGCCTTGATGCTCGTCGGTCGCTACGTGCAGGAGCGCGCCGTCGCACGCAATCGGCAGTGGCTGCTCGAGAACGACGGCGCGGAGCATTTTCGCGCACGACGCATTCGGGACGGGAAGATCGAGCAGATCCCCATCCTCGACATCGCGCGAGGCGACGAGTTGCTGCTCGCAGCCGGTGACCTCGTTCCGGTGTGTAGCCGGCTCGAGCACGACGGCGCGCGCTTCTCGCTCGACTGGATCCGTGGCGAATCCGAACCAGAGACCTACGCACGCGACGCGTCGGTACCCGCGGGAGCCTTTCTCGCCGAACAGAGAGCAGTCCGCGTGCGCGCGACCGAGACCGTCGAGGAATCGGGGCTGCTCGGCCTCCTGCGGACACCGCGCGGCGATCGTGAAGAACTCGGTTCGCGCGGCGCGGGTTGGGCACGACTGGAGCGTGTCTACGTCGTGCTCGTTCTGCTGGCGGCAAGCGGCGCGGCGGTTACGTGGGCCTTCCTCGATCCGTCACGCATCCTTTCGGTGGTCACAGCCGTCCTCGTCGTGACCTGCCCGTGCGCGCTCGGTCTCGCGACGCCGCTCGCGTTCGACCTCGCACTCGCACGACTGCGCAACGCGGGAGTCTTCGTACGCACCAAGAGCCTGCTCGCGAAAGCCGTGCACGTGAAGCGCGTGTTCTTCGACAAGACCGGCACCTTGACCTGGGGCAAGCTGCGCGCGCTCCCGGATCGCGACGGCACGCCCCTCGACCGCAGTCTCGCATTCACTCTCGCATCGTCCTCCAATCACCCACGAAGCGCTTCGATTCGATCGCGCTACGAGGATGGAGGCGACGTGACTGCCGCCTTCCTCACGGACCTCACGGTTCGCGAAGTCCCCGGCGCCGGTCTCGAGGCGAGGCTCGATGGCAAGGTCGTGCGGCTCGGAGCGCCCGTGTTTGCCGCCGCGCACGACGCCGCACGACTGCCTGGGGACAGGACCGTCCTGGGTGTCGATGGGCACGCGCGGATTGGCTACGCGTTCGAGGAGGAAGACCGGCCAGGAATCGCGAGCGAACTCGCCGCACTGCGCGCGCACGGCATCGATTGCTGGCTCCTGAGCGGCGATCAGAAGGCGCGCGTCGCTACGGCTGCGCAGCGCCTCGGCTTCGAGGACGAGCGCGCGCTCGGTGAACTCTCGCCCGAAGACAAGGCCCGCATCGTCCGCGAACACGATCACGACGATTCGCTGATGCTCGGCGATGGCCTCAATGACGGCCCCGCTCTCGAGGCCGCGTTCTGCGCGGGTACGCCCGCCGTCGACCGTCCCGTGCTCCCCGCGCGCTGCGACTTCTACTACTGCGGAATCGGATCCGGAGCCGTGCTTGCGACTCTCAGCCTTGCGACGGAGTTTCGCAGGGTTGTGAGGACCAATCTCACGCTCGCTGGGCTCTACAACGCATTCGTACTCGTGCTGAGCTTCCAAGGCCGCATGAGCCCCCTCGTTTGTGCGATCGTGATGCCCGTGAGTTCGATTTTGTTGGTCACCCACACGATTTGGCGCCTGCGCCGACATGCGCCGGCGGCGACTCGACGCAGCGACGACGTCGAGGCACGAGGCTTGCTTCGTCGGCGTGTTTCCCAAATCGACGCGCGCCGAATGCCAGACGATCACCGCCCGACGACGACGAATCCGCCTGCGGCCGGAGGTCGCTCCGCATGGACGTGATTCCGCTGCTGGTGTTCTGCAGTCTGGTCTTGGCCGGCATCGGTGTGCTGCTCTTCGTGG
>JAGQQW010000334.1 GCA_020426005.1 Planctomycetota bacterium
ACTGGAAGTACGGCCTCGCGTTGACCGTGCTCAAGCTCTCCGTCGATGCCGCCATCACGTGGTTTGGTCAGGGCGTCGTGCTCAACCCGTTGCCCTTCGGTGGCACGGCACTCCTACGACAAGCTCCGTCCGTGGGCTACGGTGACTCGGATTCAGGTTTGGTTCCAGGCCTCTTGCTGTTGGCGTGGGCGATTCCGTTCTTCTGGATCGCCGTCAACATGACGGTGAAGCGCGCCCGCGATGCGCGATGGCCGGTTTCGCTCGCACTCATGACGTTCGTGCCGATCGCGAACCTCGTGACCTTCGTCGTGCTCGGGTCGCTACCGAGTCGCGGGCGTTCGCAGTCGAAGTCCGCGGATGATGCTTCGGATGTCACGCACGGCGGGGTTTTCGTCGCGCCCAATCTCATCGTCGCCGGCGGGTGCGCGATCGTGATCGGCGTCGTCGCGCTGAGTGTGTCGTCGCGCGTGTCTCGTGAATCCGTTATCGCGCCTTATTTCGGTGCGGCATTCTTGATGGGCTTCGTGTTCGTGGTCTTGGGACGAGCACGACTGGCGAGGATGTCGAATGTCCTGATCGCTTGCACGTGGCTGTCGTTCATTTGGCCGATCTGGCTATTCGTCGTTGGTGGCGAAGCTGCGTTCGGATTCTTGATCGTGCTGCTTCCTGCTTGGATCCTGACCATGATCGGTGGTGCGATCGGCTTCAGCGCCGTGCAAGTCGGCAGCGTGGGGCGGCGGTAGGTCCTTCGCAGTGCGAAGGGCGGAGATCGGACGCTGGCACGGACGCTGGCACGGACGCCGGCCAGAGTAGTTTGGTGCCACCATGCACGCATCGATCTTGTTCGGCTCATCTCCGGTCAATCGTTCGACCTACTGGAAGTACGGTGTCGCACTCGCCGCGCTCAAACTCGCCGTCGATGCGGCGGTTTCGTGGTTGGTACACGGTGTCGTGCACAATCCGTTGCCGTTCGGGGCGAGCGTTCTCTTCGGACAAGATTCGTCCGTCGTCGGCGGCGAGAACGCGTTTCGATAGATTGCTCCTAACGTGTTCTTGTTGTTGTGGACGATTCCATTCGTTTGGATCGCCGTCAACATGACAGCGAAGCGCGCGCTCGATGCTGGTTGGCCGGTTTCACTCGCGCTCGTGACCTTCGTGCCGATCGCGAACCTCGTGACCTTCGTAGTGCTCGGCTTGCTGCCGAGTCGTCTGCGTTCTGAGACCGTTCACGAGGACGTTGCCGAAAACGCCGGGCACGGCCGGCTACTGGTTGTGCCAAACCTCATTCTCGCTGCCGCGTGCGCGATCGCGATCGGTGCGATCACGCTCAGCTTGTCGACATTCGTGCTGGGCGAGTACGGCGCACCGCTCTTCATCGGTGCACCGTTCCTGATGGGATTCACGTACGCGGTCTTGGGACGAGCACGACTGGCGCGACAGGTGGACGTGTTGGGCGGCTGCACATGGTTGACCCTGATCGCGCTTTCGTTGGGGCTCGTCGCGGGAGCCGAAGGGGCGATCTGTTTGATCATGGCCGCGATTCCCGTGTGGATCATGACCATGGTCGGCGGTGTGATCGGGTTCGCGGTCGTGCAAACGGCGACGGTCGGACGACAAATGTCCTTCGCCATCGCGATGCTCCCGATTTGGTTTGCGGTGGATTCCGTGCCCACAGCAGAGCCGGTGCTGTCGGTAACGACGTCGATCGAGATCGACGCTTCGATCGAGAAAGCTTGGGAGCACGTGATTCGATTCTCGGAGATTCCACCGCCGGAAGAATGGTACTTCCGCGCCGGCATCGCCTATCCCACTCGAGCCGAGATCCGAGGGAAGGGAGTAGGAGCGGTGCGTCACTGCATGTTCACGACCGGTACGTTCGTGGAACCCATCACGGTGTGGGACGCACCGACGCATCTCGCGTTCGATGTGCGTGAGCAGCCGGACGCGCTTCGAGAGCTCAGTCCGTACGGAGATCTCCATCCTCCGCACCTCGACCACGACAGTGGTGGCTTCCGCAGCTTGCGAGGCGAGTTCCGCCTCGAGAGTCTCTCCGCGAACCGCACGCGCGTTGCGGGTACGACCTGGTACGAACTGCCGTTCCGACCCCGTCGCTACTGGTCCTTCTGGAGCGATTTCCTCATCCACGCGATCCACAGGCGTGTTCTGAACCACATCAAGCACGAAGCAGAACGAGCCACCGATTAGCAGCGTGTTGAAAAACTCAAACATGCACCGAACGGCGAAATCGCTCATTCGTCGCGTGCCCGACTTTTTCAACGCGCTGTTAGACGTCCCCCGGTTCTCGCGCGCTACGCCAGAAAACGCCTGCGCGAAGCGTCCCTGGCACGTTCCGCACGCGAAAGTACGGTGCTTTGACCCTGGCACGTTTCGCGCGCGAAAGTACGGTGCTTTGACCCTGGCACGTTTCGCGCACGAAAGTACGGGGAAATGACCCTGGCACCGTTCATGGGTACTTTCGTGCGCGAATCGACCCTGGCACGTTTCACGCACATGGACGCGCGAAGGTCATGGCTCGATGACCTTGCCGCGGCCGCTCGTGCGGTCGACCAGATCGCGTGTGAACGCGCTAGCTCGGTCGATGCGGATGTCGAACTCGAGGTGGACGCTGGTCCCGAATGCTTGTTCCGTTGGTCGGATGCCTTGTTCAGCGAGGAACTTCTCGACCGCGGAGGATGCTTCATACGGGTGTTCGAACACGATGCGCGTCGTGCGCACGACGTGTTCGCGCTTCGCGGCGTCGAGAACGGCTCGAGCCGCTTCTCCGTACGCGCGCACGAGGCCCCCGACGCCGAGTTTCGTTCCACCGAACCATCGGACCACGACGACCGTGGTCGCGTAGAGTGCCGCGCCTTCGAGTTGCGCGAGGATCGGCTTGCCTGCGGACCCCGATGGCTCGCCGTCGTCCGAGCTACGCTCGCGAGCGAGTTCGGGTGCGAGCCGAAACGCCCAACAGTGGTGTCGCGCGTCGTGGAACTCTCTGCGCACCGCATCGACCATGCTCATGGCGTCGGCCTCGGTCGCGATGGGGCGCGCAATGCCGAGGAAGCGAGACCCTTTGATCTTGTCGATCTCGATCCGCGCTTCGGCGGCAATGCGGTCGTACTCGACGGGTGTGCTCAGCGACGTTCGCCCTTGTCGTCGCCTGTGGTTTGCCGTTCGGGCTTTTCGACTTGGAAGATGTCTTCGAGGGCGCGCGATTGTCGATCACTGCGCTCGGCTTCGTTCCACTTCGTGAAGTCGATCGTCACCGTTGCGGAGGGCTTTTCCTTGCCGTCGTCGGCGTCGTCCTCTTGTTGGGGTGCACCGCCGCCCAACACGAAGACCTGGGCACCGCCCTGGCCTGACGGTGTTGCATAGGCGCGCACGAGTAGACGGTCGGGCAGCTTGAGTTTGGGATTCTCGAACAACTCGATCTCGTAGCGGATCTTCCCTTCGGCGTTGCGTCCAGCGGCGCCGAGCCGGGCACCACGCAGGGCGATGATTCGCATCAGGGGATTGGAGAGCGCAGCGGCATCGGTGAGTGCGCCGCTCCGAGCCAGCAAACGCGCCGCATCGCCGTCGATGGCGCATGTGTACCGACGCACGGGCTTCGAATCGATCTCGCCTGTGTCCTCGAGCTTCCACGCGATGCCTTCCAACGAGAGAAGTCGTGTCGCCAAGAAGCGCGGATCCACGAGCGTCGTCGTATCCCAATCCGCACCGCGCGGCTTCTGGACTTCGATCCAGTCATCGCCGCCCTCTTTCATCGCCCAGCGGGCACCGAACCGTGCGAGCATCAGATCGCCATCGTTCTTGCTCCATACTTCGATGCCATGCACGTTCACGTAGTCCGTCAGCGCGGGCTTCGGTTTCTGCGCGACATTGTTGATGGAGATAGTGCCGTTGACTGCACGGCTCAGGACGGCTTCCTGCACCTCGACCGACTTCGAGCCCACGATGCCACGCAGGATGCGAGCAACGCGCGCATTCGTGTCTACGGCATCCTGCGCGAAGAGCGTTGGCGGTGAGAGCAACGCGAATGCAGCAGTGAGGATGGTTGCAGAAGCGGAGACCTTGGTGGGGGACCAGCGCCGCTGAACACTTGGCAGTCGAATCATGTCGTATCCTCGTTGTCTCTTGCTCACCGAACTGGCACGCGATGGGGCGTCGATGCGAACCGGTGTGTCGCAAGCGATCGGAAAGAATCTACGAGGCCGACGCATCCGCGAGCCGATTATTCCGCACTCGTTCGTTCCATCCGACCCCGAGCACCGGCGTCGCACGTCGCAACCGACTGTCACCGCCGGCATGACGAAGCGGGCGAAACGACCCTGGCACGACTCACGCGGGAAAGTACCGCGAAACGACCCTGGCACGATTCACGCGGGAAAGTACCG
>JAGQQW010000335.1 GCA_020426005.1 Planctomycetota bacterium
AGCGCGTCGAGCGCGGGTTCGAGGGCTTCGGCGGGTTGCGCGAGGAGTTCGCTCGCATCCGCGAGCACGCGACTCCGCCACAGCGCCGTGTGCCCTTCACGAGCGATCGTTCGACTCGTCACGAAGAGCAGAGCGGCTTGCCGTCGTTCTTCACAATCCGGTGCGATGCCGAGCTTCGCGGCGACTTCGTCGGCGCGCTTGAAGCCGACACCGACGAGTTCGTCCGCGAGTCGGTACGGGTTGTTCTTGAGCAGGCGTGGGGCGTCCTCACCGTACGCGTCGAGGATGCGCTGCGCGAGCCCGGGGGACAGGCCGTAGCCGTGCAGGAAGAGCAGGACATCTCGCAAGCTCATCTGTGCGTGAACGGCCTCGTGGATCTCCTCGGCCTTTTTCGCGCCGATGCCCGAGACCTCCGTCAGCCGGTTCGGGGCGTTCTCGATGACCTCGAGCGTGTCATCGCCGAACGTGTCGAGAATCCTGCCGGCGAGCGCCGGTCCGATGCCCTTCACGATTCCCGATCCGAGATAGGCACGGACCGCTTCCGTGCCCTCGGGGCGCTCGATCTCGATGCGCGTGACCTGGAACTGGGGGCCGAAGCGAGGGTGCTCCTCGAACGTGCCGAAGAGTCGCACCGGCTGACCTTCGGCAAGGTCGCCGAGCGGACCGCGGACGGCAATCGCCTCGCGCGTCTCGCTGATCTCGAACTGCCCGACCGCGAACCCCCCGTCGCCTCGGAACCAGATCTTCTTGAGACTCCCCCGGAGCTCCTGTTCGGAATCGTCGAACAGGCTTTCGACGCGCGGATTCCCGGATGGCGGCACGCTGTTATCCTGCGTCGTAAGCGTCTGAAATGTAAGGCCATGAAGAGCCGGGTCGCCGAACACCTCGCCGAAGCACTCGAGGAGCTGCCGCACGCGGCGCGGCAGCGGTTCGCCCGGTACGCGATCGAGCCCCGGACCCTCTGGAGCGATGCGTCGATGGACTGCCAGGACCTGTGGGCTCTCGCGTATACGCGGGGTGGGGTACTCGTCTACGAGGTGACGCGGTCGACGTTCGGGGTCGCGCGGCTTCGAAGTTCGGACTGGGTCGACGACTATGGGAGCTTCGGCCCGGATCTCGCGATTGCGCTCCAGCGTTTTCTCGAGATCGCCGATGCGTAGCACGCGGCCTCCCCACGAACTGCCAAGCAATTGCCAAGGAGAGGGTGCTTGCGGTCGAGCCGGTCGATACCTAGACTCTGTCGCCCTTTGTTGAAGGAGCACGCCGCCCGTGCTGCCTCGTCAATCGCGTCCTGGAAGTCGACAGATCGGCGACGCGTTCGGCATCACGAGAGGCCGTCTCCTGCTCAGGACTCATCCCACCAGACCGATGAATCGCAAAACGTCATGATCCGAATCCAGGTCCGCCCCAACGAGCCTCTCGAAACCGCGCTGCGCCGCTTCAAGCGCCAGTGCAACTACGCCGGCATCTTCCGGCTCGCCAAGAAGACGACCGTCTACGAGAAGCCGTCGGAAAAGCGACGTCGCGAAGATCGCGAACGGGTTCGGAACGTCCAGCGCGCGGTTCGGAAGTCGATGACGACTCGCAAGGTTCGGCGGAAGGGCTTCAAGTCGCGTGGTGGCGCGGACGAGACGTCGGCAGTGCCCGTCAACCCGACTGCTTCGCAGGGGAACGAAGGCGGAGTGCGCATCAACGTGGGGTCGTCCGAGCAGAAGAGCCCCGAGAACACGACGTCGACCGTGACGTCCACGACCGGCGACAACTGATTCGTCGGCGCGGCGACAGCCGTGGTGCTTCCGCGCGTCCCCGGTGAACCGCCGCGCGATCTCGGTAAACCTCTCGAGGTCGTTCGGCTTCGGATTTACCCCGAGATCGGCGGTTTGCGCCTCGATCAAGCGTTGCATCGCCTGCTCCAATGGCGAAGCCGCTCGTTCTTGCAGCGCTTGATCCGAGAGGGACGAGTCGCCGTCGAGGCGGCGCCTGGCGACGATCCTTCACGCAACGTCGATCCTGCGCGGGCCGCGATGCGGGTTCGTGCCGAGGAGATCCTCGTCGTGCAGGTTCCCCAGGATGGTCCCGCGCCGTGTGTCGATTGGCAGGATGACGAGATCGACGTCGTGTTCGAGGACGATTGGCTCGTCGCGATCGACAAGCCGCCTGGCTTGACCGTACACCCTTCGGGTCGAAGGCTCGACGGGACACTGGTCAACATCCTGCACCGCAAATACCGCAATCCGGACGACCCCGAGCGGGACGTCGTACCTCGTCTCTGCCACCGGCTCGATCGTGAGACGTCGGGTTTGATCCTCGTCGCGAAGACGGATCGAGCGCACACGGAAGTGCGCAGACAATTCGAAGCCACGCGCGTTCAGAAGAGTTATTTGGCCATCGTCGAAGGCCGCGTCCCGAAGAACGCGGGACGGATCGATGCGGCGATCGGGCCGGATTCACGGAGCGCGATTCGACTCAAATGCGCGGTCCGGGACGATGGGCTCGCATCCGTCACGCGCTGGCAGCTGATCCGGCACGTGGGGCCGTACTCGCTGCTCGAGTGCTTCCCCGAAACGGGGCGTCAGCATCAGATCCGCGTGCACCTCGCCTCGATCGGACATCCACTCGTGGGCGACAAGCTGTACGGGCCCGACGAGGGCTACTTCCTCGAAGCCATGCACGGCACGCTCGATGCGGAGGCTCGCGATCGCCTTCGCATCGATCGGCACGCGTTACACAGCCACAGCCTGCGACTCGTGCATCCGATCGATGGCACGGCGCTCGAGATCCGTGCTCCACTCGCGGCGGACCTCGCGAAGTTCCTCGATGAGTGCGATGGCGCGCAAGACTCGGACCCCGAGAGCGCGGATCCCGTCCGGTAGAATCTCCTTGGAGACACAACGGATGGAACACGACGAGTTCTCGAAGTGGCTCGTGCTCGCGAAGCAGGGCGACACGACAGCCCTGGGTAAGCTCCTCGAGGCCATCGAGGGCAACATGCGCGAAGCATCGAAGGCCCGCCTCGGCGAGCGGCTGCGAGGCAAACTGCGAACGTCCGACGTCCTGCAGACGACGTTCGTCGACGTCGTCAAGAACATCCAGGACTTTCGCGGCGAGGATGCGGAGACCTTCGCGGCCTGGGTTCGGCGCGTCCTGGAAAACAACATCCGTGACAAGGCCCGCTTCTTCGGGCGTGAGCGTCGTCGCGACGAGACCGACGCGGCCGTGCCGGAAGCAGACGACTTCGATCCCGGCGGTACACCGCTCGACGACAACACCCCGAGCAACAAAGTCGCCGACGTCGAGCACCTGCACATCATCGGCAAGGCGATGGAGAGCCTCGAAGACGACTATCGCACGGTGATCACGCTGCGCATGATCGAATGCCTCGATCACGCGGTAATTGCCGACCGGATGGGGCGATCCGAAGGCGCGATTCGCATGCTCTACTCGCGTGCGCGCGCAGCGCTCGCCGTGCGCTTCAACCAGCTGCTCCATAGATCTTGATTTCCATGGATCGTGATTCCCATGGATCCTGATTCCGCCGACCGCGATCCGAAACCCGCCGACACCGAAGCGAAGCGGCTCGAGGAACTTTTGGCCTCGTGGTTCGAGCATGCGGAGCGCGGTCAGCTGCAGAGTCCCGAAGAGTGCTGCAAGGATGCACCGGAGTTGCTCGACGCGTTCCGAAACATCCTCGAGAGCGACCTCGCGCTCGAGGCAAGTGTGGCGAAGAACGCGAAACCCCGAGGAAGTGGCGCCCTCGAGGGGCAGCATCTGGGTGAGTTCCAGATCCTCAAGAAGATCGGGTCCGGCGGTCGCGGCGACGTGTATCTCGCTCGTCAGCCGGCGCTCGGCAGGTTCGTGGCCATCAAGGTCCTTCGCACGGAAATGTCCGGCACTGCGCGCGCGCGCCGCCGACTCTTCCGGGAAGCCGAGCTGGCCGCGTCGCTCGAGCATCCGAACATCGTCCCGATCTACGGTGTCGGCGAGTGTGACGAGCAAGCCTACCTGGCGATGAAGTGGCTCAAGGGACCGATCCTGAGCGAGCTACGCGACCCGCTCGAGGGGCGGAGTCTCGCTCGCCTGGGTGCGAAGATCGCGCGGGCTCTCCACGCCGCGCATATCGAAGGGGTGACCCACCGCGACATCAAACCCGCCAACGTCATGTTCGACGAAGGGGAGCCGTACATCCTCGACTTCGGTCTTGCGAGTGGCACGGTCGACATGACGATCACGTTCGATGGCAAAGTGTCGGGAACGCTCCCGTACATGTCGCCCGAGCAGCTCTGTGCCGGCGGGCGCACGACACCGCTCGACGGTAGGACCGACATCTACTCGCTCGGTGCGAC
>JAGQQW010000336.1 GCA_020426005.1 Planctomycetota bacterium
TCGCAACCTTCGACGGCGACTCGCCATGGCGAGATCGTGTGCCGCATGGCGTCCGATTCGTGGGCTTCGGTGCAGCAATGCGTGGACTGTCGTGGCGCGAGAAGCAGTCCCTTCTCATGGGGTATCTGAAAGCCGCTCGCCCGCGGGTCATTCACAACATCAACTCCGAACTCGCGTACAAGACGTTCTGTCGCTTCGGGTCGAAACTCGCACCGCACAGTGATCTCTATGCTTCGGTCTTCTGCACCGATCTCGACGAGAAAGGCGAGCCCGGTGGTTACGGCATCTACCTCGCACGTTGTTACGCACATTTGCACGGCGTCTTCTGCGATAACCAGAACCACCTTCGAGAGCTGCAGGATCGGTATCAGCTCGATGGCAACAAGATGCACGTGCACTACCAACCGATCCGCGTTCCGGCCTCTCGGCGCGTGATTCCCCAGCGAGAGTATTTGTCCGTACTCTGGGCAGGACGATGGGACCGACAAAAGCGTCCCGACCTCCTCGCGAGAGTCGCCGAGCGCTGTCAAGACGCAGAGGTTCGCTTCGTTGCCTACGGGTCTCCACTACTCGACAACGAAACAGCCGCATCGATGTTACAGCGTGCCCCCAACATCGACTGCCGCGGCACCTTCAACGGTTTGAGCTCGCTACCCCTCGGCGACTTCGACGTTCTTCTGCTGACGTCACAGTGGGAAGGCTTGCCCAACATCCTGCTCGAGGCGATGAGTGCCGGTCTTCCAGTCGTATCCTCGCGCGTCGGAGGTATCGCGGAGCTCATCGAGCACGAAGTCACCGGGTTCTTGATCGACCCGTTCGACGACGTCGAGCACTACGAGTCACAGCTTCTCGCGATCCGCACGGATCGAGCGCGACTCGAGAGCATCGCCCAGGCAGCGTTCGAACTGGTTTGGGACAAGCACAGTTGGGCGAGTTTCGAGAAGGCCCTGTCCGCGACGCCCGAGTACTTGCGACCCGAACCACGCTGACTCCATCAGCGCTCGTCGCTGTCCGGCTTGTGACGCCCCAGGACGCGCTTGGCGACGCTCCATGGCGCCACTGCGAACTTACCGATCTTGACGGTCATCGACATCAAGAGACGCTCGTGCTCTGCGCGCAGATCGGCCAGCTCCGACGCCAACGCCTCACGTTCGTTGTTCAGTGTCGCAACGTTCTTCTCGGTCTCTTGATGTTGCTGCCAGAGTGATTTCTCGCGATCGAGCTGTTCGCCGAGTTTTCGATCGAGCTCAGTAACTCGAACGTTGAGCTCTTCGACCTGCTTCCAAGCCTCTTGCCCGTCTTTCCAGAACTGTTCGCTCTTCAGACGCTCGGCTTCGATGTTGGCACGTTCGGCAGCGCTGGCAGCACGCTCCGATTCGCCACTGAGGCGCTCCGCTTCGTACCGCTTCCACAGCTTTTCGTTCTCCGCCAACGACTCGGCGAGGCGAGTATCGAGATCGGCGATCCGTTGCTGCGACTCTTTCCACGCCGAAGCCGCTTCCTCGAGTTCGTGATTCACTTCGTTGAGGCGAGACCACGTGGACTGATTCTCGGCAAACAGACTCTTGTGCTCCTCCTTGGCGGCCAAGAGCCTCTCGTTGGCTTCCCGCCAACGAGCCCACGCATCTTGTGCAGACGCATACGAATCAATGTACTCCGCAAAGTGCTTCGTGCATGCGCTTCGCATGCGTCCGCCGCGAGCTTCCATCTCGGCGACCAGCCACTCGTGCAAGCCGACGCCTTGAGAATTCAGGGAGAGCAACGCGAACATCAGCTGGGTTGCACTCCGCGCATTCAGCGAATGGAACAACGCGAGCGCCGAGCTCTCGATGTCGACGCTGTCCGTTTTCGAGGGAAGGAAGCGCGTGATGTCGTGCGTCGTCAAGAAGTCCGCGAGCACCAATGCCAGCTCGTAGTCGGTCTGCGCCTCGTTTTCCTTGATCGTGTTCTGCGCATGAATGCGGTAGCTCACGAGGGCTTCGGGAACGACGCGGACCCTGAGGTGATAACACAGCCTCAGGAAGAACTCGTGGTCGTGTACGTACCGCAAATCCTTGAACGGAGGTAAGCGGTCGAAAACCGTGCGCCGGCAGAACAAGTTGGACGTCGTGCAAACGAAGTTGCCCGCGAGCAGTTGAAGCACGAGGTGCTCGGACTCCGCGAACGAAGGCGCGCAGTCCATGTCGCGCCACAGCTCTGCCGGTCCTTCGTATCTGCGAATGAGCTTGCCGTCGTCGTCAATGAACTCGAGATGCGTGAAGACCGCGTCGAGCGACGGCTCGTCAGCGAACTCCCGCAGCAGTCGCTCCATTCGAGACGGTGCGAACACGTCGTCCGAGTTGAGAACACACACGAACTCACCCCGGGCCACTCCGATCCCGCGATTGATCGTCGGAGCAGCTCCGATGTTGCCCTGCGATTCGAAGTGAATCCGTGGATCATCGAAAGCACGAACGATCTCGGCCGTGTTGTCGGACGAGCCATCGTCGATGACGATCAGTTCCCACTCCTCGAACGTCTGCGCGAGTACCGATTCGATGGTCTTGCCGATGAAGCGCTCGTGATTGTATGCGGGGACGATGACCGAGACCCGTGGCGTCGCAGTGCGGCGGTTTCGCTCGCCGCTATCCATCGGACCTGGGGTGCATTCGGTCAACTCGACTCTCCGTGTGACGGCGTACGATCTGTCAGCGCAACTTGGGTAGGCGCTTCTTGATCATACGCTTGACGCGCTTGACGACACGCCATTGTGACGGCGACCTGCTGACGGATGTGGTTCCAGGCACCGCGCCCGACGCATTGTGCCGTTCGCTCCAAAGGCTGTCCGCGAGCGTCTCGAGCCGAGTGGACTCGATCGCCGCCACCGCGCTCTCGCGCCCCAAACCCGGCGAAATCGCCATCCGCGGCTCGTCGTTCGCGAGTTTCTTCGCACGATCGATGCAGGCGATCATCTGTTCTGCCATTGCGTCCAGACTGAAAGTCTCGGCGCGTTCCCGGCCCGCCCGACTGAGACGCTCGCGATAGGCGCGGTCCCGAATGAGCTTGTCGAGGAGTTCGGTGTATTCCTCGACCTCGCGATCTTCGTCGCTGCGCTCGATCAAACACCCGCAGCTCGAATCGACGAGTTCGCGCTGCCCACCGACAGCCGCTCCGACGAACGCGACCCCGCAAGACATGGCCTCGTAAAGACTCAGCGCGATGCCCTCCCATTTGGACGGCAAGAAGAAGATGTCGGCCGCCGGCATCGCACGCTTCATGTCGTCCTGGGAAATCGCGCCGAGCATCAAGACCCGATTTGCAGCAGCGGAACCCGAGATGATGCTGTCGAACGCGCCTCGCTCTTCGCCGTCACCGGCGATGACCGCACGGAACTCGAGTCCTCGTTCGGCGAGCGCTACGATCGTACGCGCGAGGACTCGCGGCTGCTTCTGAGAATGCAACCTGCCAGCGAAGAGGACCATCACCTCTTCCTGTCCGACACCGATCTGCTCGCGAAAACTCTCGCGCGCCTTCGCGTCCGGCTTCCACACCGTCGGATCGACGCCGGTGTAGCACACTTCGATACGCTCCGGATCGCCACCGCGTTCGACCATCCAACGCTTGAGGTGCTCACTCGACACGACATTGAGATCGAGGACCTCTTGATAGCCGACACCGAAGCGCGGATAGCCCCCGTTCTTCCAATCGGCTTCTTCGATGTGACAGTAGTCGAGGTACGCCACGTCGGGACAGCGCGAGCGGAGGAACGGCAACAGCTGATACCCGAGGCAACTGTGCGTGGTCAGCACGGCGTCGACCTGACGCGACTCGATCAGGTATTGCAAGAGCCTCGGATAATCCGATTTGGTCACGAGGTTCCGTGCGATGAAGACGTCCGGTGTGTGCTTCGCGAACTCGTGATGCCAACCATTGTCGCCATCACGCGTCGCGGCAATTGTCACTTCCCAGCCGCGTTTCGTCAGTCGTTCCAACAGATCCAAGCTGAACTTGTCCGAGCCCCCCATGGTCATCCACGGGACGAGCATCAACAGGCGCGGCTTGTTCTTCGCGAGTTTGTTCGCGCACGGCAAGTCGACGGGCACGTCTTCGTACGGCTCGGAGTAGCGAACCGGAATCTTCGGGAAGCCATCCCCCTTCAAGTGCGGATAGAGGCGTTGGAGCTCCTTCAAGAACTCCTTCTGCCGAGAACCGCTGTCCCAATTGTCCCACCGGTCACTGTGCGTCTCGCGTCGCCTGTACCAATCGAGGTACTCGGGAATCGTCGTTCCCCAGTGTCCTGCCGTCGCGCATCGCAGCCAGAAATCCCAGTCTTCGAGACCCGCACGATTCGCTTCGTCA
>JAGQQW010000337.1 GCA_020426005.1 Planctomycetota bacterium
GGGCCCTGCGCCATCATGCGCGCGAGTCTCAGTATGGCTGTAAGGGAAGGGGGAGCGTGTCCATCACCATTGCCGAACGAATCTCCGGGGAACTCGAAGTTTCGAAGCATCAGATCGAAGCGGCGATCGAGCTCTTCGACGGCGGTGCGACCGTCCCGTTCGTCGCGCGTTATCGGAAAGAAGCGACCGGCGGGCTCGATGATGCGCAGCTCCGCGCACTGTCCGAGCGCTTGCTCTACCTCCGAGAACTCGAGGACCGCCGCGCGACGATCCTCGCGTCGATCGAAAGTCAGGGAAAGCTGACGGATGCGTTGCGTGCGAGTCTCGAGCGCGCGATGACGAAGACCGAACTCGAGGATCTCTATCTGCCGTACCGTCCGGTTCGACGCACGAAGGCGACGATCGCTCGTGAGGCGGGGCTCGAACCGCTCGCGCGTGCGTTGTTCGACGATCCGACGCAGGACCCCGCCGCCGTCGCCGCGGGCTACGTCGATTCGGAACGTGGCGTCGCAGACGTCGAGGCTGCCTTGCAGGGTGCGAGCCAGATCCTCATCGAAGACTTCTCGCGAGACACCGAGGTCGTGCAAGCGGCACGGACCTTCGTTCACGATCGGTGCATGCTCGTGTCGAAGGTCGTGCGCGGGAAGCAGGACGAGCCCGAAGCGCAGCGCTTCCGCGACTATTTCGAGCATCACGAACCGCTCTCCGGTGTTGCCGGTCATCGGGCTCTCGCGATGTTTCGGGCACGAAAGGAAGGCTTCGTGCGGTTGCTGCTCGGCGTGGAGACGAGTGAGGGAAATCTCGAGCCCCTGACCAGCGATCCGACAGGACACGGCCTCGGCATCGTGTCCCGGCGGTTCGGCCTCGAGAACGCGGGACGTGCCGCGGACACGTGGTTGCTCCAGGCCGCAGGGTCCGCGTTCTGCGACAAAGTCGCGTTGCACGTCGAGACCGATGCCTTCGTCGACCTGCGTGAAGCCGCAGAGGCGGAGGCGATCTCCGTCTTCGCGGCGAATCTGCGCGACCTCTTGCTGGCGGCGCCTGCGGGGCCGAAGACGATCCTCGGCCTCGACCCCGGCATCCGCACCGGGTGCAAGATCGCGGTCGTCGATCGCACGGGCAAGCTGCTCGAGACCGCGACCATCTATCCGCACGCGCCACGCAACGACACGGCAGGTTCGCTCGCGGTGCTCGATGCGCTCTGCACGAAGCACGGTGTCGAACTCGTCGCGATCGGAAACGGCACCGGGTCGCGTGAGACGGATGCCCTGGTGTCCGATCTGCAGCGTCGACGTGGTGGAGCTCCGATCAAGGTCGTCGTGAGCGAAGCGGGTGCGTCGGTCTACTCTGCGAGTGAGCGTGGGAGCCGTGAGTTTCCCGATCTCGACGTCTCTCTAAGCGGCGCCGTGTCGATCGCCAGACGGCTGCAAGATCCACTCGCCGAACTCGTCAAGATCGATCCGAAGTCGATCGGGGTGGGGCAGTATCAACACGATGTGCAGGAGAAGCAGCTTTCTCGCAGCCTCGACGCCGTCGTCGAAGACTGCGTCAACAGTGTCGGCGTCGATCTGAACACCGCGAGTGTCGACCTTCTGTCCCGTGTCGCGGGTCTCGGTCCCGTGCTCGCCACGAATATCGTCGCTCACCGGGATGCGAACGGCCCATTTGCTTCGCGCAAGGCGCTCTTGAAGGTCGCTCGCCTCGGGCCCAAGGCATTCGAACAGTGCGCGGGCTTCCTACGCATTCGTGGCGGGGACGAACCGCTCGATGCGAGCGCGGTGCATCCGGAGGCCTACCCGGTCGTCGAACGCATCGCTCTGCACACGCGTCGCGCGGTTCACGAGTTGATGGGGGACAGCGACTATCTGAAGCGCCTCGATCCGAGTTCCTTCGTCGACGAGCGCTTCGGCGTTCCGACCGTCGTCGACATCCTGCAGGAACTCGAGAAGCCCGGTCGCGACCCGCGACCCGCGTTTCGTGCCGTGGAGTTCGACGACTCCGTGCACGAGATCGGCGATTTGCAACCAGGTATGGAACTCGATGGAGTCGTGACCAACGTCACCAACTTCGGCGCGTTCGTGGACGTTGGCGTGCATCAGGATGGACTCGTTCACATCAGCCGACTCGCGGACCGCTTCGTCGAAGATCCGCGCGAAGTCGTCAAAGCCGGGCAGATCGTGCGTGTCAAGGTGCTCGAGGTCGACGTCCCCCGGAAGCGCATCGGCCTCACGATGCGACTCCAAGACGTGCCGGGCGAAGCGCCGGCTCGTGGTGCTGGCCGCGACACGTCCCGTGGCGCTCCTGGCGGACACGACCGAGGGCCAGCGGGGCGCAATCGAGAGCGGGGCGGGCGCAATCGAGAGCGGGGCGGGCGCGGTCGAGAGCTCGGCGGGCGCGGACGGCGTGAGGACGACGAGGCTCCGAACCCCCTCGCCGAGCAACTCGCGCGTTGGAAGCGCGCACGAGAGTCCTGATGGCGATGGGGACATCAGGATCGCGCGTCGGCAGAGCGGCCGAGCCGTTCGCACTCGCGGACGTGCGCGGCACGCTTCATCGCTCGGAGGATTTTTGCGGCCAGTGGCTGCTGCTGGTCTTCCACCGGCATCTCGGCTGACTACCGTGCCGGGAGCACCTCGTGCAGTTGCGCGAGCGTCAACAAGAACTCGACGCGAAAGGGATCGCGGTCGCCGTGGTCACCTTCGACGAGGGGCCGATGGCGGAGAACTACGTGCGCGCCATGGATCTCTCGTGGCCACTCCTCGTCGATCGCGAGCGAACTCTGTATCGCGCCTACGGAATGCTCCGCGGGCGTGCGTGGGACCTCTACGGGCCCCCGGCCATCTGGATCTACCTCAAGCTCATGGCGCGTGGGCGACGCCTCGCCCGTCCCGGATCGGACGTGACCCAGCTGGGCGGGGACGTCCTCGTCGACCCGGACGGTATCGTTCGCCTGCACTACATCGGTCGCGGGCCGGCCGACCGGCCGAGCGTCGACATGCTGCTCGCCGCCGCTCGTTGAGGCCGCTGTGGGCGCCTCAGGGCGTCGCATTTCGCCCGAACTTTCCAGCTCGGACGTCCCATTCTCGGGAATTCTGGTCAACCGCAGCGTCTTCGCTACGCTATCTCGCTCGAAATCCTCAGTTCTCCCGCTGCCACCGGAGCGATTCGACCCGTGATCCCAGCGCGATTCCACCGCGACTCCACGACGTCGGTTCCACCGGACGGGTGTCTGTGATTCCTCCCCGAACCCTGGCGAACTCCCAGCCCGCGTGACCGGAGCCCCCAAGCCCCTCATCGTTCAAGGTGACCGCACGGTCCTGCTCGAGGTCGACCAGCCCGGGTTCGAGGATGCGCGTGACTTCCTCGCGCGCTTCGCCGAGCTCGAGAAGGCGCCCGAGCACGTGCACTTCTACCGCATCACGGACGTTTCGGTCTGGAATGCAGCGTCTGCAGGGCTCGACGTCGACGAACTGCTCGATGGTCTCGCGGCACGAAGCCGATTCCCGCTGCCGGGAAACCTCGAGGCCGAAATCCGCGATTGGTACGGTCGCTACGGACTGCTGCGGCTCGAGCGCGATGCCGATCGATTGTTGTTGCGCTCGACGGATCCGCGACGACTCGGTGAACTGGCGACTGCCCGTGGCGTGGCCCCGTTGCTCCAAGACGGGCCCGAGGGGAGCTTTCTCGTGGACGAAGCGAATCGCGGACTCCTGAAGCAAGCGTGCATGGAACTCGGCTTCCCAGTGCACGACATCGCCGGATTCCGTGCTGGGCAGGACCTCGAGCACTTCGCCCTGCGCGACACGACGCTCGGCGGCCAGCCGTTCGGCCTGCGGGGCTATCAGCGTGATGCCGCGCGGGTCTTCTGGGCCGGAGGAAGTGTGCAGGGCGGCAGCGGAGTCATCTGCCTGCCCTGTGGCGCCGGCAAGACGATCGTCGGGCTCGCCGTGCTCGACCGCATTCGGACGTGGACACTCGTACTCACGACCAACACGGTCGCCGTGCGTCAGTGGAAGCGCGAGATCCTGGACAAGACGACGCTGACCGAGGACGAGGTCGGCGAGTACACGGGTGACTCCAAAGAAGTGCGTCCCGTCACCGTCGCGACCTACCAGATCCTCACGTGGCGCAAGGACAAGGGCGGCGATTTCGAGCACTTCGATCTGTTCCGTGCGCACGACTGGGGTCTCGTGATCTACGACGAGGTGCACTTGCTGCCCGCA
>JAGQQW010000338.1 GCA_020426005.1 Planctomycetota bacterium
TACGACTCGGGTCGCCTGCTCAACGTCGGTCGTGTCGTGATTCTCTCGGGCAAGGACGGAAGTACGCTGCAGACCTACGTCGGCGCTTCGGACAACAAGCTCGGCAAGTCGGTCGCGTCCGCGAATGACGTCAAGAGCGACGCCACGACGGGCTTCGCGATGCAGGCGATCACGCCAGGACCGTCCGTGCGCGTGCACGTGCATCGCAGCCTCCCGAGTCCGTTCACGCGCATCCTACGTCTCAAGTCTGGATCACAGCCCCAGCAGTTCGGCCACGCGGTCGACGGCGGTTTCGATTTCGATGCCGATGGCGTCCGCGACTTCGTGACTGGCAGTCCGTTCGACTCACTCGCCGCAAAGTCGGGCGGCGGCGTGACGTTCTTCTCGGGTGCGACCGGCAATCCCGTGCACGTGATCCACGGAGCGATCGCGAACGGCGAACTCGGTGCGTCGCTCGCGTGCATCGACGACCTCGACGGTGACGGTCACGGCGACCTCGTTGTGGGCGCCGCGGCGATTCTCGACCAGTCGCAGAAGGGCGCGGTGCTCGCATTCTCGGGCAGGACAGGCGCGAAGCTCTATCGCATCGAAGGACACAACGCGGGCGACGCGTTCGGCTTCCGCGTGACGGCGATCCTCGACATCGATCACGACGGGTTCGACGATTGGGCCGCGATTCCGGCGTTCGGCGACTACGCGGAGTTGCGATCCGGGCGCGATGGATCGTTGATTCACATGCTCCGACCACCGCTCGGCAAGACGTACGGGATCTCTGGTGGAGGTGACATCGATGCGGACGGGGTTGCCGATGTGCTCGTCACGACTCTCTTCAACACGACGCGCTTCAACTACGTGTATGCCTACTCCGGGCGTACGGGTGTCCTGCTGCAGACCCACGCGGGCAGTTCCGACGACGACTTCGGTCGCAGCACCGCGATCCTCGGAGACATCGATGACGACGGACATGCCGACTACGTCATCGGTGTGCGGTACGGTGGTCACGTCTATTCGGGACGCGCCGAGTTCATCTCGGGCAAGACCGGTTCGACGATCGACACGCTCCACGGCAGTTTTCTGCGCGATGGCTTCGGCTATCCGATTCGTGCGATCGGGGACGCCAACGGAAACGGGACGCCGGACGTCGCGATCGCGGCCATGGGCGGTTCGACCACGGGCTACGTCCGTGTCTTCGACGGTGCGACGCTGCAGCTCATCAGCACGTCCGCGGGACTCGAGCAAGGGCTGTTCGGCAACTCCGTCGGGGCCGCGGGCGATCTCGACGACGACGGCTGTCTCGACCTCATCATCGGCGCACCGTTCTCGGCCGGTTCGAAGGGATCGATCTACGTGAACTCGGAGCCGACCGTCGCCTCGCGACCGCGCAGCTACGTGTTCGGTCACGGCTGTCTGAGCGCGGGCAACACGATGCCCCGCATCGGCATCGAAGGACGAGCCGCGATCGGCACGACGATGACGATGACGGTGCGCGGCGTGCCGCGGAGCACGGCCGCACTCTTCCGCCTAGGTTTCCAGAAGGCCGACATCGATCTCGGCATCATCGGCATGCCGAACTGCAGAGCCTACGTCCTGCCGATCGTCGACTTCGGGCTCGCGACGACGACGGATCGCACCGCCGAGTTCGCCTTGCCGGTGCGCAACGAGACGCGCTTCGTCGGTGCGGAGCTCTTCTTCCAGTGGTTCGCACTCGACAGCAAAGCCAACGCGCTCGGCATCATCGCGTCCGACGCGATGCGCACGGTGATCGGACTGCAGTGAGCTCGAAGGTCGGGTCAGGGCACGATGACGTACGCGAAGTGCCGCTTGCCGACCTGACACAGGTAGCGGCCCTGCGACAGCGTCGCGGACGGATCCTTCACGGGCTCGTCGTCGACCTTGACGCCGCCGCCGGGCATGTTGCGCCGTGCTTCGCTCGCGCTCTTGCAGAGACCGGCTTTTGCGACCGCGGCCGCGACGAGGATCGTTCCGTCGCGCAGGTCCGCCGCCTCGAGCGTGACTTCGGGAATCTCGTCGGGTCGGCCGCGATCGCGGAAGACACGATCGAACTCGTCACGCCCCGCCTCGGCGGCTTCGCGCCCGTGCAACCACGTGACGATCTCGAGGCCGAGACGTTGCTTGGCCTCGCGTGGGTGGCCCGTGAGTAGGGACTGGATCTCGTCCGGCGGCAAATCCGTGAGGAGCGTGAACCACTTCTCCATCATCGCGTCGGGGACGCTCATGATCTTGCCGAACATGTCGTTCGGCGCGTCGTGCACGCCGACATAGTTGTCGAGGCTCTTCGACATCTTCTGCACGCCGTCGAGCCCTTCGAGCAACGGCATCGTGATGCAGATCTGCGGTTCTTGCCCCGCCTTCTCTTGGAGATCGCGACCTGCCAAGAGATTGAAGAGCTGATCACTCCCCCCGAGTTCGACATCGGCGTGAACCTCGACCGAATCGTGCCCCTGCATGAGCGGATAGACGATCTCGTGCAATCCGACCGGTAGCCCCGCTTTGATGCGCTTGTCGAACGAGTCGCGCTCGACCGCACGTGCGACCGTCATCTGCGACAGCAGCCGTACACCGTCCATGAAGCTCATGCCGTCGAACCACGTGCCGTTCTCGTGATGCTCGGCAGCATCGACGTCGATCGCGACCGAGATCTGCGCCTTGTAGGTCTCGAGGTTCTTCTGCACCGCTTCGGTCGTGAGCTGGGGACGCGTCTTGTCCTTGCCGGTCGGGTCGCCGACCCGCGCCGTTGCGGTTCCCCAGATGAGCACGGCCTGATGACCGAGATCCTGGAACGTCCGCAGCTTGCGCGCCACGACGGTGTGCCCGACGTGAATGTCGGGACTGCTCGGGTCGATCCCGAGTTTGACGCGCATCGGCTTGCCGGTCTTCGCGCTTCGCTCGAGGCGCTTGCGCAAGGACTCCTCGTCGACGAGATCGATCGTGCCTCGACGAATCGCCTCGAGCTGCTCCTCGACCGGAGGAAACGCTGGACTCATCCCTTCTCCTGTTCTGCTATCGCTCACTGCCCGTGTCGCGCCTACGCAAATCCCACCAACGCAGCCAAGCGTCGCGATCGCGCATCTTGGGAGCATCGTCCTCGCCGGCGACGAGGAGGAGCGCAGCGAGCACAGTCTTGCGCGCTGCGGACGTACGGCGCAAGGCCTCGATCAACAAGGGCATCCCCTGCTCTTTCGAGGCGGCATCGCCATCCCGCGCCAAGAAGTACGCAGCCGTCAGCAGGTGCGGCGCGAATCGACCAGGATCCCGCGTTGCGACTGCCAGCACCTCCACGGGTGCGCTTCGCACCTTGCTCGTTCGAAACCCCGCGAGGAACTGCGTCGCGCGCGCGGGCTCGAGATCGATGCGCGGGATCATGCGGCTCGCTTCCCCGTCCTCGGTCTTCTCGAGAAAGGCCGCGCAGAAGAGAGCGCCATCGACACGCACCGTACGAAAGAGAATCCCGTCCGAGGCCTCGGGCAGGCTCGGCAGCGGAATCACGAACGGCACGTCGCCTTCGATCTTCAAGTCGCGCTGCGCAGCGAAGCGATACGGCGTCTCGCTGCGGGTGACCGATCCGTCGACGCGCCACTCTTCGAAGTGCGTCGTGATGACGAAGCGCGTCACGGCATCGCCAGCCGACTTCGGTATCCGGAACGCGAAGCCAGGACTCGACCCGATGCGCAGTTCGAGCGGCGCCTCCTGCCCGAGTTCGAGATCGGGCGGAACGCGTCCACCGTCGAGCTTCTCGGCATCGACGAAGCGGAAGCCCTTGTCCCGGAACCCCGAGGCTTCGACCACTCCGCTCGCGCGCAACGTCTCGTAGCTCTCGTAGCTCTCGAGCTGTTCCGCGGTCGCACCGACCCGGGAGGTCGCGAGCATGTTCGCCATCAGGTCGACATCGCGCTCGACCCACGCGTCGCGCAGGCGCTCGAGCACACCGTCATGAAAGCGAACGGCGGGACTCACGTCGTCCGTGGTCCCGCCGGTGGCGAGGACGACCGCACCCGCTTTCGTCGGGTCTTGCGGCGCCGTCCCGCACGCGCTCACGAAGAGCGCGCACGCAAACCAGAGATGTGGCTGACTACTCGCCGCTCTCCTCGTCCTTCGAGTCGCTGTCCTCGTCATTCCCATCGTCCTCGGCCTTCTTCG
>JAGQQW010000033.1 GCA_020426005.1 Planctomycetota bacterium
TCGAAGATCTTCGCGATTGCAGGGTGATCCATGCGCGCGAGCGCCTGTCGCTCGGCTTCGAAACGCGCCAGCACCTGGCGCGTGTCCATGCCGACTTTGATCAGCTTGAGCGCGACCTTGCGTTGCAGCGGTTCGCGCTGCTCCGCGGCGTAGACGGTCCCCATGCCGCCTTCGCCGAGTTGCTCGAGCAGGCGGTAAGGACCGATCGTCTCGCGGTCTTCGCTGTTCGCCATGCTCCTCGCTCGCGTGCTCAGTAGCCGATGATGGCTTCGATGTACTGCGTGTTGACGAACTGCAGCGTGTTCGGATCCGCCATGACCGTTTGGACGTAGAACTTCGTGCCGATGAGCCCCTTGTTCTTGATCGGGATCACGATTCGTGATTTGCCCACTGGATCGATGCCGTGTCCGTTGCCTTGGACGATGCTGATCTGCAATTGACAGTTCGGATTGTTCGAGGGCACGAGGCTCGAAAGGTCGATCGGCAACGTGTAGTTGCCGAAATTCGTGTCGGAAAAGCCGAACATCGTCGCGCCGTAGCCCATCGGAGTACCGTTCTGCACTTCGATGACGAAGTCCTGCCCGTTGCCGTAGCGCGGCGGCGTGAGTGCAACCAGCGCCGGACACTCGGCGCCGCAGCGGACGCGATAAACCCACTTCTTACCCGTGAACGGACCGTTCATGCCGCCGGACGGCAGAGGCTGGCGATAGTGCACGACATCCCGTCCTGTCTTGGCAGTGCTTTCGAGAATGCCGGGATTGGGATTGTCGAACGCAAGGTAGACGATGTCATTCGCCGGCACCTTCACCGCGGGACAGAGCCAGGCCATGTACCAGTCGAACTTCTTCTTCACGTTGACGCTGCCACGCGAGAGGATCTTGTTCGGATCGGGGGCACCCAAGACGTCGGCACCGACGAGATACGTGCGGACGACGACCGGGCCGGTCGTTTCGACCTGCGTGCGCAGCGCGAAACCGCTGATGCTCAGATCCATCGCCGACTGTACGCGAATGTAGTAACGCGAGTTCGAGATCAACGACGCGGCCGTGAACTCGTTTCCTTCATTGCTCGCGAGGCATTTCGGCGCAATCGGTCCGGCTTCGTTCCGGCACGACGACCCCCGATAGACCACACTCGCCTTGGTCTGGCAGTATGCCGACACCCCGAAGAGCATGAGGACGACCAGCGTGCGAAGACGCATGGAACTGCAGAGATCACGGATGTGAATCATGGTGCTGCTCCCGCTCACGGGTTGGTTCTTGCGGTGTGAACGTTGGTCCAAGCAGTGAAGCCCGGAGGTGCCGCCGTCGCGCAATAGACGCGCACGCGGAAGTCGTAGGAGGTGTTCGGCGTGAGACCGTCGACTTGATGTCGAATGCGGCCGGTACCCGGGTGTGCGCCACGCGGCGGTGTGTATTGCGTCCAACTCGTCGTGCCCGACTTACGGTACTGGACGCGGAACTCGGTCTCGTTCAACGAATTGTCGTCCCAGTTGATCGTGATGTACCGGCGACCGATCGCAGCCGTGTTGCCGAGGTTCGTCGGTGCATTCGACAAGCGGTCGTAGGTCTGGACACTCACGGCCGGCGCAAGCAGCGAGTGATAATCCTTGCCGTTCAGGCTGCGGATAGCCTGCACCGTCACCCAGTAGGTCGTGTTGCGCGCGAGTCCGCCGAAGGTCTTGCTCGGCCGACTTCCGGTTCCGTTGACCGCAGCGTGCGTGCCGAGCAAGGTCCACGGGCCACCACTTCCCGGACCGTGGTAGATTGCGAACTTCGCCTCGGCCTTGCTGTTGTCGGTCCACGTCACATTGACTTCGGTGTCACTGACGGGGACGGCAACGACGTTGCTCGGCGCCGGCGGTACCGCAGTCGGCGTCGTACGCTCGATAACGGCGAGCGTCGAGTAGTAGCGCTTCCCTTCGAAGTCGCGATAGGCCTGCGCCGCGAACCAGTACCGCGTGTCCGGCGTGAGGTTGTCGATCTGCTTGGTTTGCTTGCCGCCGCTGCCGCTCACCGCGGCCGCGGTGCCCGTGCCCGTCCATGGACCGGCTGCCGATGTCGTCGAGCGGTAGGTCGCAAACGCAGACTCGGTGGTCGCGTTGTCGGTCCAGCGCAGCGTGATCGAGGCGGCGCTCAGCGCCGTGTGCTCGAGCGCACTCGGAGCTGCCGGCGCCGGCGAGAGCGTGCGTCCCGACTTGGCCGGTGTGTAGCTCGAATAGTAGGTCGTCTTGGGATCGCCTGCCCAGACCTTCGTCGCGCGCACACGGAAGAGGTACGTCGTATCCGGCAACAGGGCGTCCTGGAGCGTCACGCACATCGCGCCGGTCGTCGAGGTGCCCTTCACGACGGCCTTGCGATCCCAATTTGCACCGTTGTCCTTGCTGACCGAGACGTTGTAGCCGTCTTCGATCAAGCTGTTGTCCATCCAACAAACAGTCATCCCCTTCAACTTCGGTTGGGAGATCGCGAGCCCGGTCGGCGTCGCGGGATGAGGATCGAGCGTGCGAGTCGCGCGTACCGGCGCGTTCACGTCGTCGAAGTAGCGCTGGGTGTTGTTCTTGTATGTGAAGGTCTTGTAGGCGAGGACGCGCACTTCGTAGCCAGTGTCCGGCAGGAGGTCGGTGATCTCGGCGTTGCCCGTCGTGTTCGGCAGATTGATCGCGGGTGCGAGTCCCGCGGCGACCCAAGCACCGTTCGGAAGCTGACGCGTCTGGAGCCGGAAGCCATCCTCGTCGGTCGAACCGTCCGTCCACGAGATGAGGACCTTGAACGGCTGCGCTTTCGTCACCGTGACATCCTTGACCGGCTTCGTGAGGATCGTGTCCCCCGTCACCGTCGCTGTGTAACCCGAAAACAAGCGCTCGACCTTCGTGTCCTTGAAAGCACGCACGCGGAACCAATGCCGCTTCCCGGGCTCGAGATCCTTGACAACGAAGCTCTCGACGTTCGGCACCGTCTCTCCGACGTTGTCCCAGTTGATACTGTCGAGACTCATCGCGATCCGGAAGCCGTCTTCGTTGTTCGACCGATCCTTCCAGGCCAGCGTGATGTTCTGGTAGAGCGCGCGCGTGACGGCCAGGTCCGTCGGCGCGTCTGGCACGTTCGCTTCCTTCGTCTGTAGGAAGACCTCGGCATATGGGCTCTCGCCCGCATCGTTGTACGCGCTGACGCGGACCCAATAATCGGTCAGCGCAGTCAAGTTGCCGATCCGGAACGTCGTAGCCCCCGGCCCCGTACGTCCGACTTCGACGTGATTCTGCCAAGGCTGGGCGATCCGAACGATGTAGCCCTTCTCGTTCGTCGCGCGATCGATCCACCGGATCTCCGCGAAGTCCTTGCCACGGTTCGTGACCTCGAGATTCGTCGGTGCGTCAGGACCGAGCCCTGGCTGTGGTTGGATCCAGACTTCGCAGCTTCCCGTGGCGTGGACTCCGGTAGGCCGGAACACGAAGCCCTGCGTGAAGATCGCCGCGTTGGCCAAAGACTTGTCATTGGGAACGTTCTGCGAAACGTCCGCCCAACTCGACGCGCCGATGAGACCTGCCCTCTGTGCGAGGAAGTTCGGATCGACGAGCAGCGGACGATTGAGACCGAGGGGAATGCGCGCACGCGCCCCACTCATGAGCAATACATAGATCTCGTTGGGCTGACCGAAAACTCGAGAGACGAAGCGGCCACCGACGCTGCCGTGCTGTTCGGTCAGGTGCGAGCCCGGCATGCGGTTCTTCCAGAAGAGTGCCCACATGTCGGGTCGATTGCCGATCGGCGTGTTGCCCGGAATCTTGGTCCCGGTCGCGCGCAAATCGGCGCGCACTTGCGCGGGCGTGAGTCGCACGCCGTTCTGTTCTTCGGTCGCACGCACGAGCGCCGCGACGACACCCGCGACGATCGGCGTCGCTGCCGAGGTTCCCGCGAAGCTTTGCGTGTAGGTCTGCTTGGCGTCGAAGTTCGGCCAGAAGAGATCGCCGTTGTTGCCGAGCGTCACGACTCCGTATCCCCAACCGTTGGCGTCGACGCGCGCGCCGTAGTTGCTGCTCGGAGACTTCGCGAGCTTCGGCCCGTCCGACGCGCCGACGATGATCGCGCCGCTCACTGGAGCGGTCGAGAGATAGCGACCGCCGTAGATCGCGTCGTCGAGTGAGGTATTCGAGTTGCCGGCCGAAATCACGTAGTGGATTCCGTACGCCGTGATCACGCGAATGGCATCGAAGCACTCCTGCGGCCAATCGGCCGGTGCGTGCACGAGCGAGTTCGGGATCAACCAACCGAAGGAGGAGCTCATGACGTCGCCGGGTCGCAACTTTGCGGCCGCATTCAGCATCGCGGTCGCGCCGCTGACGTAGCTCAGACCGCCGAGCGTGCTCTTGCCGACTGCGGATACGTAGAGCTTGTCCGCGGCACTCGCGAAACCCTCGACGCCATAGCCGTTCCGCTCGCCAACGAGAATCCCGAGGCAGGCGTCGCCGTGCGGGGCCCAACCTTCGAACGTATGCGGCGGCAACAAGAAGCTCGAGGCCGTGAGCTTGGGAAGATCCTCGTGCCCCAAGGTCCAGTCTCCTTCCACGTGCGCGATGCGTCCACCGTGGAACCGCGCCCCGACGACCGATTCGACCTGATGGAACCCGACACCGTCCGGCGGAGAAGCGAGATAGTCCTGCCGGTCTCGGAACTGGGGCGTCCACGGGATCAAATCCCCGTGAAGAATTGGCCTCAGCGCGGGGTACGCAGTTTCGATTTCCGAACGCTCGAGCAGCGCACCGAGGATGCGCTCGCTCTGCGCCCTACCTTGCGTATGCACGATGTAATAGTTGTTGAGGTCGGCGAGAGGAGCTCGGTTCTCCGAGATTCGTGCCGTCCCCTGCTTACGCCATTGGTCGAGCACTTCGACGGGTTGCTCGAAGAGCGGTGCAGGCTTCAAACCTTCGAGCGAGGCTTCGAGCGATGTCAGCGAGACCCCGGCTGCAAGATCTCGCAAGCGACCGTTCTGGAGCCGCACCGTCAACCCTTCCCGGAACTTGACGACGATCTCGTCCAGGAAAGCGGCCTTCGCGTCGATCTTTACGGGCGAGACCGGTCGGAGAACGAACCGGCGAACGACTTGCGTTGCCGTGGGCACGTAATCTTGGGCGGGAGAGACGACGGCGAGCACGAGGGCTGCCACGGCATAGCTGTGGATGCGCATGCTTGATGGAAGTCCAGATGGGAGGTGGATAGCGACAAGGTGGACGGTACGGAAACAGCTCGATCGGTTCCAGGACGACACACCGAAATGGGACGCGCCGAGACGAGGCGAGCGGGTCTCAGCCCCGGACTTTAGCGAATCTCGAAGTCCGGCGTGCTCTGTCGGGCGATTCGCCTGCCCATGGCGAGCGCCTCTACCGCCGGAACACCGCGAGTATCGCTACGTGGTCATCCGATCTCAGTCGTGACCGGTACACCGTTTCCTGAGCAGGCACACACTTGGCTCTGGGCTCGCAGGAACGACTCGCATGAAATGGCATTCATGCAACGCACACCCCAACCCATGCCTTCCATCGGGCCATACCGCGTGCTCGAACGCATCGGAACCGGCGGCATGGGCGAAGTTTACCGAGCAGAGCGGCAGGAGCCCCGCCAAACGGTCGCCATCAAGCTGATCAAGCCTGGCATGGCAACACGCGATGTGCTCGCCCGATTCGATCTCGAGCGACGCGCGTTGGCCGCGATGCACCATGACGGGATCGCCAAGATCTTCGATGCGGGAACAACCGAAGACGCATCCCCTTACTTCGTCATGGAGTTCGTGGACGGGATCCCGATCACGCAGTTTTTCGACGAGAATGAACTCTCGATCTCCGAGCGCATACGCCTGCTCCAACAGGTCTGCATCGCTGTCCAGCATGCACATCAGAAAGGTGTCATTCACCGCGACCTGAAACCAAGCAACATCCTCGTCGCCAAAACGGATGAGAACACGTGCGTCAAGGTCCTCGACTTCGGTCTCGCCAAGGCGACGGCGCACGACTTTCTCGGCGTCAGCATGCAAACCGAAGTCGATCGAGTCCTGGGTACGCTCGAATACATGTCACCCGAGCAAGCAGCCGCGGCCGACGAAGTTCTCGACCTTCGTGCTGACGTCTACTCGATCGGCGTCGTGCTGTACGAAGTTCTGACAGGCACACTGCCATTTTCACCCGGCCATCTGCGAAAACTCGGCCCCCAACGAGCCCTGCTCGAGATCCAGCAAAAAGATCCGCCGCGACCGAGCGTGAGGCTCGAGGCTCTCGATGTGCAGGCTTCTTCGATCGCAGCCGCGCGGCGCAGCACGCGAGACCGCTTGCTTCGTGAAGTGCGAGGCGACCTCGACTGGATCACGATGATGGCCTTGGCAAAGGAACCGGAGCGACGCTACTCGTCCGCGGTGGCACTCGCCGAGGACCTCCAGCGCCATCTCGATTTCGAGCCGGTTCACGCGCGTCCGCCGAGCAAGTCCTACCGCGTTCGCAAGTTTGCACGCCGAAATCGATTCCTACTCAGCGCAGCCTCGGCACTCGTCGCGGCGCTGTGCGTCGGCCTGATTGGAACTTGGCTCGGGTTTCGGGAAGCCAAAGAGAATGCGTTCGAGGCTCAACGCCAGCGAACGATCGCCGAAGAGAACCTCGCGACAGCCGAGATGCGCGCAGCTGGGCTCGCGGTGCGCCGAGGAGCGTGGGGTGACGCCCTCGATGCATATCGCCGCGCAGAAACTCTCGGCTACTCGAAACTGGACGACATCCAATTCGGGCGCATCGAAGCGTGGGAAGGCATGCTCGACCAAAAACGAGCTCGTCGCGCCGTAGACGACGCCTTGACGAGTCCGTCGACGCCGCTCAGGGCAAAACTGTTACTCACGCGCGCGGTCCTCACACCCGTGACGCAGCGACTCGATCCGCGATGGCGCGAAGACATCGAGGCAGCGCTGGCCGTAGACACAGGAGAACGTCTGTCGCTTGCCGAAGTCGAAGTCGCGCAGTCGCTGTTGTCACGCACTCTCGCGGACTCGATCCAACATCTTCGCGCGGCGCTGCGTGCAGACGCGTACTGTCGACGTGCACATTTGATGCTGCCCCCCCTTCTGATCGTGACGGGATCGCTTGAAGATGCGAGTCTTTCACTTGCGCGGCAACGGGCGATTTACGCCGACGATCCCTTAGGCACGCTCCTCGAGGCATTCTTGGAATACGCAAATGGCGACAACACTCGTGGAAACCGTGCGCTGAGCAACTTGGAGGGCGTGATCGACGAAGCCAGTATCAACTTCGTACGGATCGGTCTTCGACTCCTCGCGACCGCGCGAAACCGCGTGGACCGCTTCGGGCGGTTGCCCACACCGAGCGCACTCCAAACCAGTGCGTTCATGGCGCAACTGCTTGCCGACATTATGAGAGTCATGCCGTCGTTGCAACGGGGACAGGCTCGCAGATCCAAAGCGGACGCGCAGGCCGAGGCGTTCTCGCTGACGGCCTGTCTTCATCCGATCCTCGCTGAGCAATGGTCACGCTTGGTGCCGGCATTCGTGGCCTGGAATCTCGGCGCTGGTTCGGATGAACTCTTGGAAAAACTCGATCGATCGATCGAAATCCATCGCGACGGCTTTCTCCTATTCGCACGAGCTGCGCTGCGTGCGGACACCGATCCCGCAGAGGCAGAAAACGACTTCTATGAGGCAGCGCGCGCCAGCTCGCTGATTCCCGTACCGGTTTCCGCTCTCTTCGGCGCGATCGACATAGAACACAATCAACTCGAAGCACAGACCACGAAGGACCGAGGCCTCACCGCCAGGCTGCGCGAAAACCTCGAGCGGTATCTGGCCGTAGGCGATCTGAACGCCGAGGAGTGTCGAGCAGGCTATCTGTACGCACGGCACCACGAACATCGAGATCTCGCCGAACGCTTCTTGGCGCGTTGGCGGGTCCAAGATCCCGGTGGTGCCTGGCGCGGGCACGAAGTGTTCCTCGCATACTCGGATGGTGAACTGGAGCGTGCGATCGCTCTCGGTGAGACCTGTCTCAGCCGGGATCCGACGAACTCGTTGGCAGCGAACTACACGAAGAAGTCCCGCGACCTACTGGAGGAGCTATGGCGCAGCCATCCGCCCGAGACTCTCCAGGACTGGCTCGCAGCTCGCGCGCGGATGCGCGCGAAGTGATACGCGCATGCCCAACCTAATCCGAAGCTGGGAACAGACTGTCTAGCAGCGGATGTTCTCGGTCCAATACGAGTCGAATGCGCCGAGTCGGATTGTTGCCCTGCGCATGCGAAATAGCCCTGCGAAGCTCGCCAACATTTGATTCTCCTCTTAGATCGAGTGGGTAGCTGCGATCCCCGCGCAATCGAAGCGACCGGTCTTCGATCGGCAGCCCTTGTACAGTCTTCGAATCAAGCCTTACGTCGAGCAATCTCATCCCCAGGTTTTTGAGACTTACCAATAGCGCCTCCAAACCTTGCGCGTACTCCGTGTTGCAAGCCGAATTGCTGCCACGCGTTCCGCCTCGGGAGTGATACACGATGGCGACTTCGTCCGAGGCACGGTCGACTTCGAACGTAGCATCCAGAACTGCACCATCGTCACCGCGCGGGTGTTGCGTGATTGCTGCACTCGCCCAAATAGCCTCTGGCTTGCTTGCTTCGCCTGGCGCTAAGGGATGCAGCGACCAAACCGTATTCGTTCTACGGAAGGACACGAACTGCAACTTTCCGCGCTCTCCTGCATCCGCGCCGAACCAATTTCGCACGATGGCTGGCAAGAAGTTTTCCGCGTCACCGATTCGCCGGACAGAATCAACTGAATCGCTTGAGAATCGTGCGACATACGAGCCGTCTTCGATTGCAAGCTCGACGTCGCCCACTGGAATGCCCCGATTCAAGCTACGTTGCGGCAGCTCGAAGATTGTCCTGCGTGCCCTATTAACGACCCTACAGCGAATCTCTACGTCAGCGTGGATACCTACTGGCCCCGTATTCGCAAAGTGATCCGCCAATCGCCACTCGGCGAGCTCATGAACGAGCGCCTGATAGTCCGCTCGCATGATCTCCGGTACTTCGAACGTGGAAGAGAAGACACTACCCTCGAGCTGGAAGTACCGACCCGTGTCAGAGCTCCGCTGTCCGCACCAAGCTCGAATCGGGTTTTTTAAGACATACGCATGCAGTTTCGCGTCATCTTCCAAGTCGACAAGAACCTCTGCGGTAATCCGCGCACTTCGGCGAGTGATCTCGCGAAAGGTCACGACCAGTTCGTCGACGGGGATCGACCCCGGCAGCGCATCTCTCCGCAACATTGCCAATAGCACGATCATTTTGAAACTGCGCTCCATGCGCGTCCTCTCGAGCTCTTCGAGGAAGGCAGCAGAAGCATCCGCAGCGCGGATCACCTGTTCTTGGGCGACGCTCAAACCGCCTTGTGCTCCGACGAAGCGCAACCAACTCCCGTGCGACTTGCGAGCTGAACGAGGACTCAAACTTTCGTGAAATGCCTCAATCGCGCGCGGACGCACTCCGGTTCGCTCATTGAACTCCTGATACCATTCAACGAGCGCCTGCGTGGCTGTCGGCGTGCGGAGCTGGGCCTCGAGAAACTCGCGCGCTTCGAGTTCGTACGAGACTCGACAACCTGGTGGTAGCTCAAGTTCATCGAACCGGCGCTCCGCCACCGCCAACAATGCACGCTGAATAGCCGCGTCGCCGGGAGACAAATTGAGCAGCGCCTGAGGCTTCACCTTGAAACTTCGATGGTTGCCAATGTAGTCCACAACCGTCAAATGCGCTTTGCCATTAGCGCTACGAAGACCACGCCCAAGTTGCTGTAAGAAAACGATGCGGGACTCTGTCGGACGCAACATGAGCACCGTGTCGACCTCCGGTAGATCAACGCCTTCGTTGAGGATGTCGACGGCGAAGATGCATTGCAGCTTGCCCTGCCGGAGCTGCCCGAGGGCCGTCGAGCGCGGCGCGCTCGTCTCCCCAGAATGTACGGCAGCAGCGCGGACGCCAGCTCGACGGAAATGGTCTGCCATGAAGTCTGCATGCCGCCGTGAACAACAGAAGCCAAGCGTCCGACTACCGCCGTGCTTCCGCCACTGATCAAGTGCGTTATCCGCACGAGCGGAAGTTGCCACATGTGATTCCAACTCATCGGGATCGAAGCGATTGTTCCGCCACGGGATACTCGCGTAGTTCACGTGATCCGGCACGCCGTAGTAGACGAACGGAACGAGTCGATCCGGCCGTCGCCGAATTCCCTCGAAGAGGTCGCATCGGAACACCAAGTTCTCGCCGCAAAGCGCCAACAAACTGCCACCATCCGTACGCTCAGGCGTGGCTGTCAGCCCAAGCAGGAAGTCAGGCTCGAAGTAATCAATCAAGCGCCTGTAGGTACTCGCGGCTGCGTGATGGAACTCATCGATCACGATGTAGTCGAAGTGTGAGCGCGCAAAGTTCTGCAAATGCCTCGTGCGCGCCAAGCTCTGTACTGACGCGAAGAGAACATCCGCGTCCGGCGATTTCTCAGTACCCGTAAACACTCCGAGTTTCGCTTCGGGCATGATGCGCCGGAATGTCCGGAGCGCCTGACGCAAGATCTCATCGCGATGCGCGACAAACAGTGTCCGCTGTGCACCAAAGCGATGGACATCGAATGCAGCCAACCACGTCTTGCCGAGTCCCGTCGCCATGACTACGAGACCGGCTTCGTTTCCGTCTGTACGGGTCGCCTCGAGTGCGATGAGCGCATCCCGCTGGATCTCGTGCGGCTCAGGTGCCGGATCCGGAGCGTCGGGAGGCGGAGCTATCGAGATTCTGCCCCCATCGATCGATGCTTTGCGCCGCTGCCGATAGCTCTCGATCCAGTCAACCGTGAGCGGCTTCGTTCTTGGATCGAAAAACAGCTCGTCGAAGGCGCTCGCAATTCGCTGAAAGCCAACTCGATCCGAATCGCAGAGCAAGCTGTAGTTCCACTCCAGGCCACTGCTCAATGCAGTTCGCGTCAAATTGGAGCTTCCAACGTATGCGACGCCGCTTGGGTCTTCTCCGAAAGCAACCGGTCGATCCGAAAAATGGAAGAGATACGCCTTAGGGTGAAACGACAACCCACCGCCGGATTCAAACACGCGCAAATCTATTCGCCCGACACAAGCACCCTCCAGCACGTCGGATTCATGATCGAACCGCAACGAGTCAACTAGATCGAGCAAGCGAGTCAATGCATCCGGATCTGTGACGTCGAGATAGTCTCCCGTCAGCAGCCGTAGATGCCCCCCACGATCGAGAAAGCCGCGCAAAGCCTCTTCAAGAGAATCGATGCCACTCCGGAGCACAAACGCAACGACGAGATCAGCGCGCTTCGCGCGGTCGAAATGTGCGATGAGCTCGGGGAGGAGAGGAGTCTCCGGGCTGCCTATCAGCGCCGGACGATCCAAAGCGAGGTCGGCACTGGCGTAGGCACTCAGCGGCTCGTGGACTCGTTCGACATGAACGTCTTCTGTGATGTAGTCGCCTTTGCCGGGGATCACATGCCGCACGCCCCCACGCGGATGTGCGACATCGAAAGTTCGCCGTGGAATGACGTGAACGTGCAAATGTGGCACGGTCTGTCCTGCGGCGGTGCCGACATTGATGCCGATGTTGTACCCGTCGACGCTGGGGCACTTCCCTTCGATCGCGCGACGCGCCAATTCAATGCAATCGGACAACTCTGCCTGCTCTTCGGAAGTGGCGTCAAACCAGCTAGCGACGTGCCGGCGTGTCACCAGAAGCGCGTGTCCAGTCGTGACCGGGAAGCGATCCCAGAGTCCCACGACGAGTTTTCCACGGTGGAAGACCTGACTCGCATTCAGGGAGCAGAAGGGACAGTCGGAATCCGTGTTCACGTTCGGCGAACTTTAGCCATAACAGTCGAGCACCTCGAGTGCTGGGGGAGCCGACTGCGTGACAATCCAGACAACGCTGGCCCTGTGAACAAGAGGTGGGTCTGCTACAACGAACTTGCCGGCACGTGCATGCGCGAGGACGAGGCTAGCGTGCGGCCTTGCTACCTTCGCTTCGGCAACCCAAGTTGCTCGACCAACCGCTCCCTCATCGCGAGCGCGAACTCCGCGCTTCCTAGTTGCACCCACGTCGAATCCACGGAGGGCAGCCTACGCCAATCGAGCGCCTACTTCCCGATCTGGACTCGCATGCCGCCGCTCGGCACGAGGCCGAGCCCATTCGCACCAGGAATCGCAAGCAGCGCCTGGAACGCAACCACCGTGTCGACGAGCTGCTGCTGATTCGGAACCTGCACGGACAACCACGCCGTGCCCTGGCTGCAACCCATGAACGGCGACACGGCAAGCGGCGCGAAGTAGAGCATGCTCCCGGCAAAGCCCAGAGGATCGAGGTCGGCGACGAACGCCCCGTCCGCATCACCGAGAAGGAAGATCGCACCGGTCATGGCATTTCCACTGGCGCCCCGAGCGCACGTTGCGCCGATCTGGAAGGTGCCACCAAGGACCGGGTCGCCGAGCCTCTGGTTGAAGATCGGTCGCGCAAAACCCGTGACTCCGAACGCGTCTGCGCCAGAGGTCCCCATGCTGCCCCGGGAGCGGAACTCGTCGGCCCCGATATCGACGATCGCACTCTTGGTGTTGAGCATGCGGTTCTTGCCTTCGAAGTCGTAGTAAGGCGGCGCGTTGGTGTTCGCGGCGGGATCGCCGGCGTCGATACACGGTGAAGTCGAGGTCAGCTTGTACGAAGGACGGCTGAGCCTCGGATTCGCGACGAAGTTCCCCGTGCCCTGGAAGCGCGTGATCCGCGAGCACGAATAACTGACGGATAGACTCGAGCCGCCGGCGAGCTCGGGGCTCTTGTTGTTGTCGAGGAGCGCGTGATCGAGTGTGACCGGACTCGTCCCGACGTCGAGTGCCGTTCCCGCGTTGTCGGCGATCGTCAGGAAGCGCCCCGCGAAGGGCGACGTACTCCGAACCACGAGTGCGCGGCTTTGGTTGCCGGTGAGCATCGCGTTGTGCAGATTCGTCGTGAACGACGTCGCAGCAGACTCGAAGCGCATCGCGTCCATCGTGCTGCGGCGCACGGTGTCGCCGCTCGACGTGAAGTCGCCGAGCGTAGTCTGCCCAATGCGCACGACGAGGCCTTCCGTGCACCTCTCGAAGATGTTGCCTCCAGTGCTTGCGTACCACGTGGGCAAGTTGTTGGGCAGCCCACCGATCTGCAGGTCGATGCCGACTTTGGATGCGCCGAGGATCACGTTCCCGCCGATCTGCAGGGCGACGGTGCCGGATGCACGTGTGCCATCGAGCGCGAAGGCCTGTGGCACATCGGTGAATGTCGACGAGCCGACTCGAAGCTGATGGTGCTGTCCGCCGACCATCTTCGCCTGGATGGCCGGACCCGACGTATGACGGAAGGAGCAATGATCGACGACGAGATTGGTGAAGTCCGTGGTGTTCACACTCCATGCGATCGCCGACGCGCAAGTGTCGAAGCGGCTGTTCACGAATCCCGTGGCGATGCGCGCCGAACCGCCCGCGGAGAGTTCGATCGCCGTGGCGGTGACGCGTTCGAAGTCGCAATGAGTCACGTCACAGACGACATCCGCCTGCGACGTCTGCGCCCGGATCGCTTGCGTCTGGTCCGCAAAGGAACAACGGACAGCGATGACCGTGCCGGAGAAGCCGCCAACGTCCACGGCTCGCGTCGCCTGCTTCGTGAACCTGCAGTCTTCGATCTTCAGGACGTGGCTCGCGCCGGCGGGAGCGTTCACTTCGATCGCTGTGCTTCCGCCGAGAAAATCGATCGAGCGAACCGTGCTCCAGAAGGGCGCGATCGCAGGGTCGGACCGCAGACCGACGAGGGATGAGCTTGGAATGACGAAGAGCGGACGGCTAGACCCCGTACCGACGAGATCGATGCGATCACGCAACGTAATCGGCGCAGTGATGGCGTAGGTCTGCTGTCCAGCGACGAAGAGCGTGTGGGTGTTACGCACCGGTGACACGATCTGCGCGAGCGCGTACGGGACGGTCTTCCACGGGTTCGATGCGTTCCCGGCCGCCGGAGTGTCCACACCCGTCCTTCCATCCACGAAGTAATCGTTGGCAAGGAGTGCGGGGCAGGTGAGGACGACTGCGACGGCAATGCGGGTGGCGATCGTGTGCAGGCGGGAAGGACGATGGAGCTTCATGATCGTTTTGGGTGCGCGAATGCAAGGGGGACGACACGGCGGGGTTAGCCATGCTCGACCGAAAGCGTAACGAATCGCGTGCCACGAGTTCCCGCAGCGATCGCTCGCATCGTCGAGGACGAGGACGCGCGAGAGTGCGCGCTGGCAGCTTCGCCTACTTCCCGATCTGGACTCGCATGCCGCCGCTCGGAACGAGACCGAACGCATTCGCACCAGGAACCGCAAGGAGCGCCTGGAATGCGACGACCGTATCGACGAGCTGTTGCTGATTCGGAACAGGTACGGACACCCACGCCACGCCCTGGCTACAGCTCGCATACGGCGACACGGCACGGGGAACGAAGTACAGCATGCTTCCGGCGAAGCCCAGCGGATCGAGATCGGCGACGAACGCCCCATCTGCGTCACCGAACAAGATGATCGCGCCGATCATGTCTTGGCCATGGGCGCCACGAGCGCACACCGCTCCGATCTGGAAGGTGCTGCCGATGACCGGGTCGCCGAGCCGCTGGACGAAGACGGGCCGCGTTGCGCTCACGACTCCGAAGGCATCTGCGCCAAAGTTCCCGAAGCTGCCGCGGGCGCGGAACTCGTCGGCCCCGATGTCGACGACCGCACTCGTGGTCGCGAGCATGCGGTTCTTGCCTTCGAAGTCGTAGTACGGCGGCGCGTTCGGATTCGCAGCGGGATCGCCAGCATCGATGCATGGCGAAGTCGACGTCAGCTTGTACGAAGGACGGCTGAGCTTCGGATCCGCGACGAAGTTTCCCGGGCCCTCGATGCGCGTGATCCGCGAACACGAGTACGTGACCGAGAGACTCGAGCCACCGACGATCTCCGGGCTCCTGGCATTGTCGAGGAGCACATGATCGAGCGTGACTGGACTGCTCCCGACGTCGAGCGCGGTTCCCTCGTTGTCGGCGATCGTGAGGAAGCGCCCGAAGAAGGGCGATGCGCTGCGAACGGTGAGCGCACGGCCTCGGTTGCCGGTGAGCATCGCGTTGTGCAGATTCGTCGTGAACGCCGCCGCAGAAGACTCGAAGCGCATCGCGTCCATCGTGCTGCGACGGACGGTGTCGCCGCTCGACGTGAAGCGGCCGGACGTCGTCTGCCCAATGCGGACGACAAGGCCTTCCGTGCAATTCTCGAGGGTGTTGCCATCCGTGCTGACGGACCATGACGGAGTCACGCTCGGTTGTCCGCCGAGTTGCAGATCGATGCCGACTTTGGATGCGCCGACGATCACGTTCCCGCTGATCAGCGCGGTGACGATGCCGGATGCGCGTGTACAGTCGAGTGCGATGGCCGTTGGCAAGCCCATGAACGTCGAGGAGGTGACTCGTATCTCATGCTTCTGCGTGACGACCGTGCCCGCCACGAGCGCCGCAATCGCCGTGCCCGAGATGTGACGGAAGGCACAAGGACCGATGGCCAGCAAGGAACGATTGGTGCTGTTCACACTCGACACAATCGCCGACGCGCAAGTATCGAAGCGGCTGTTGTCGATTGCCGAAGCGATGCTTGCCGAACCGCCCGCGGTGAGCTCGATCGCCGTGGCGGCGACCCGTTCGAAGTCACAATGATGAACATTGCATTGGGCTGCCGTCTGCATCGACTGCACGCGGATCGCATTCGTCTGGTCCGCAAACGAACAACGCACAGCGGTGAGCATGTGGAAGGAACCGCCCATGTCGATCGCACGCGTCGCCTGCTTCGTGAATCGGCAGTCCTCGATCGTCAAGAAGTGATTCGCGCCGGTGGGAGCTCGCACTTCGATCGCCGTGCTTCCACCGACGAAATCGATCGAGCGAATCGTCCCCGTGAAGCTCATGGCCGCGGGATCGGACTGCAGACCACGAAGGGTCGAGTTCGGCAGGATGAAGAGCGGACGACTCGCACCCGTGCCGACGAGATCGATGCGATCGCGCAGCGTGATCGGCGCGGTGATGGTGTAGGTCCAATGTCCCGCGACGAACAGCGTGTGAGTGTTACGCACCGGTGACACGATCTGCGCCAGGGCGAACGGGACGGTCTTCCACGGGTTCGCCTGGCTGCCGGCCGCCGGGCTGTCCGTGCCCGTCCTTCCGTCCACGTAATAGTCGTTGGCGAGGAGTGCAGGGCCAGTGAGGACGACGGCGATCGCGATGCGCGCGGCGATCGCCTGCATGGAAGTAGGACGATGGAGGTTCATGATCGCTCTGGGTGCGCGGATGCTGGCTGGAGAACACGGCGGCGTCAGCCGTGCTCGACCCCGCAGTACCGAATCGCGTGCCAAGAGTTCACGAACGATCCTTAGTCTCGTCGAGGACTAGGCACAGCGCGTGCGCGATGGTGGCAGGTAGCTGTCCCTAGGTCCCGATCCGCACTCGCAGACCACCGCTAGAAGCTCGGCCGATCAGCCGTGTGTGCGCTCGGTGGTCGAGCGTGCGTGCCTTGATCACGTCTCCACCGCCCACCCAAACCGTTTGCGACGACCATCGGGCATCAGCACGATGACACAGCGGCACGATCCTGTGTAACAAACGCTGATGCTCGCGGCTCCGGCATGATGCCGGTCCTCGCCGTCGAACGTCACGTCGAAGCGAAACTCCTCCGATGCGCCTTCACTCTCGATGTCCAACCAGTCTTGCGGCGCAACAGCGAAGTCGAATCCCCAGGGCTCGACGTAAACGCGCGCCACTCGATCACTCGCGTTCGTGACGCGCACCCCGGACTCGCGACGGGGCTGCATGCGTCTGGCGAGCTCGGACCAGACTCTCGAGAACCTCATGATCGCAATCAGCGAAGCTCCACCACGACTTCGACCGGCTCGCGGCTCACGCGCGGCACCGAGATCGCGGTTCGTCCCGAGAGTTCGCCCGCGCGCGCACGGAGCTCGTAGCTACCCGGCGCCAGCGCGAACTTGGTGTAGATCTCGGTGTCCGCCGTAACATCCAAAAAAAAATCGGCCACCACTTGGCCCGCCGCGTTACGAATCTCGAGATCGACGACCGTGACCTTCTCCCGACCCGCGGCAACCGTGATCGCGATGTCGAGCGGCGTGGCCGGACGGGCAACCAACCGGAGCTCCTTCGGATCTCCACCACCGGGCGCAGCTTCGAGAACGACCTCGTGCGATTCGCTTGCGAGCTCCGTGCCACACAGCTGCAGGCGATACTTGCCGCCCGGCAGCCCGCCGATCGTGCCCTGGCCGTTGACGACTTCGAGGCGGGTCCGGTTGCCTCGCTCGAGATGTGTGAGCCAGAAGGCCAGCTTCGTCTCCGGCGCACCGTCGATCGTCACGCGGAGCGCCGCCGCGTGCTCGAGGCGCACATCGCCGAGGTCTCGCTCTTCTTTGGCGCTGACCTGGACGCGAACGTCGGCACGCGCGAAGCCGGCCACCTGGATGCGGAGGTTGAAGGTCCCGGGCGTGACCTTCTGCTCGAAGCGGCCCTCGGCGTCGACCTCGATCGGCATCGAGTTGCCCTGCCCCATCAGTGCATACCAGAGGTCGGCGCCGGGGACGGGCTTGCCATCGGGGTCCACGATCCGTCCGCGCAGCGTCGCGCTCGCGACGTGTTCGGGACCGAGCACGATGTCGAGGTTGCCCTCGGGAAGCGGCCCTTCGAAGACCACCCGAGCGAAGGACATCATCGTCGTCGCACGCACGCGCACCGATGTCACGTGCTCGGGCACGTCGAGCACGAAGCGCCCCTGCTCGTTCGTGTACTCGAACTGGTGCCATCGCGGCTTCGAGTCGATCGACGCGACCATGAGCTCGGCACTCGCGACCGGCGAACCGTCCTGCCATGTGACGCTTCCGTGCACCTTGCGTTCGGCCGCGAACTCGATGTCCCAACGATGTTCACCGCCGGGCAACGTCCGGATCGTCTCGCGTCGATCGAGGCCCTTGCGTTGCGCATGCATCCGAACCTCGCCGGCCGGCGCGCCGGTCAGGCGGTAGGTCCCGTCGACCGCGGTGCGCGTGTTGGCTTGGACGATGTGGCCGTGATCGCCGTAGCCGACGAAGACGCCTTCGATCGGCACTCCGCTGCCGTCGCGCGCCGCGCCGGCGATCACGATCGGTTGGGGCAGAACGACTTCGCGCTCGATGCGCTTCGGCGCTCCGCCTGCATGGCTCGGCACGTCGACTTCATCGACGTAGCCCGAGTGGCCGTCGGCGGCGACCTCGAGTTCCCAAGTCCCCGGAGCGAGCCCTCCGAGCACCGCGATGCCGCGCTCGTCGGTCGACGCGCGCGTGGGCACGACGTGCTCGTCGCGCCCGTCCGCACCTCGACGAGGCTGACTCTGCCTGCCGAAGATCCCCACCCCCGCACGCGCCCCGGCGATGGGCACGCCGCTCGAATCGACGACCTTGACGACCAGCTCGGCGGCTGCCGGCTGCAGCACGATGTCGATCGAATCGCGCGTCTTCTCGTCGAGATTCATGCTCCGCAGCACGGACGGCACGAAGCCGCGCGCCCGAGCGCCCATCGAGATCCTGCCGTGCAGACCTTCGATGGAGAACCGTCCGTCCTCGTCGGTGACGCCGATCTGCTGCTTCCACGAAGCGGCCCAGCCAGCGCGAAGCACGGACGCGCCCGCGATGCCGTGGCCGTCGGGGTCGACGACACGCCCGGTGACGGTCGCGCCGCGCAGGATGCGAACCTCGAACGGGTCGCGCGGATTCGACGTCGCGTTGACAGTCAGGACCGTGGGTGTCGACACGGCGCGGAATCGGCCTTCGATCCAGTAGCGACCCTCGGTGAGCGCTGGGAAGCGCGCGATGCCGTCCTTGCCGGTGGTTTCGATGTGGTCGGGGTGCGACGCGCTCGTCCAGCGGCGTTCGTTGGTCACGAAGACCTGCATGCCTGCTGCGGGAGAACTGTCGTCGTCCCAGACCACGCGGATGTCGATGCCGGGGCGGGTGGCGCTGGGGTGCTCCGTGCGGTGCGCTACGTCGGCGATGGGTGTCGGTGCTGGAACCACGCTGGGATCGTCGTCGATGCCGCTCTCGCTCGAGAGGGATCCGCTCGAGGTCGTGTCGACGGTCGGCGTGTTCGTTGGAGCGAAAGGCGTGCCCCACCCGGCACTCCAGAACGCGAGTGCCGCGAGGATCGCGACAGCTGCAAGGGCCAGGACGAGTTTCGGTTTCATGGCCGTGAAGGACAAGGCGACCGAAAGGGAACTCGCGGGTCGCGATGAGCGCCGGTTGAGAGGAGAAGTCAGCAATCAGTTGCTGAACGTTGACGGTAGACGACTGGTGATTCTACGCATCCTGGGATTGGACGTGGGTCGCAGCCAACTGGGCATTCAACGCATCCGAGTGCTACACGTTGGCGGAAGCGAGCTAATGATACGACCCGTCCAGCCGCGGAACTCGGCAATCCGGCCACGATCCAATCCCATCAATGCGCAGACGATTGACAGCCACGCCACGCTCGTCACGGCTCTCGGTGCACCGACAGCACACAAACAAGTTCCGATTGACAGAAGCACAAATCCGAATCGGTGCTTCGGCGCGCCTCACCGGTTCGCGCAGGAATTGTCTGCGACGCTAGCGTGGGACAAAGGCTCTGATGCCAATGCTCACTGGCCCGATGGGATAGATCGAAGGCCCGATCTCCAAGGCCTGGAAGTAGAGCGAAGGCAAGTCTGGATCGTTCGGCCACGGGGCGAACAAGTTCGCAGTGCCGATGCCGGCAGTCAGCGTGCCGACGAACGCCTGCGGATCTAGCCACCACGTGCCGAAGAAGCCTCGGAGCCCTTTACCTTGGTCGAGCTTTTGGTTCCCGAAGAACACGACGAGCGGCCACGTCGAGGACGACGCGGTCGCCTGGAGATCGAGGTTGTCGTTGCTGACGATGTCAATTGACGGACGTGTGATCGATGTCAAAGCGATGTCTTCGACCAAGAAGCTCGTGTCCGCTAACTTGTCGTGCCTGAACTCCAGACTGAAGTTCTCTTCACGGCCAGAGAGCGCGACGGTGACATGTGCACAAAGCTGCCGAGCTCCAGCCCGCTTCGGAACTTCGATGCGCCGTTGGATTGGCGTCAAGCCCGATGCAGTGAACACGATATTCGCCCAGCATGCCGAAGGGCGGCTGGTCGTGAGACAAAATGAGACCGAATACTCGCCTGCTCGCAAGCTCAAGCCCTGTTGCGAGATAGACGATCCCCATACCCCCTTGGAGGCCTGAAGCGTCAGCGCTCGATTGCGTGAACTGCCAACAGCCGCGGACGCTACGATCTGCGTGGATTGCGAATTTGCTATGACCCACGGCGCCCAGCTCGTCGCGCTTTGTTCGAAATCACCGTTCTGCAGGCGATTCTGTGCGGACGCCGACGCGGCGAGCACTGCGATTGCGACGATGATTGGTATTGGACGCATGGAGTGCTCCTGGCTCTCGAGATCGACAGAAAATTGGTGCCACGCGAACAGTCTCTGGGGCATCTCCTCGGTGCATCCCAATTCGCGCAGTGCGACGGTCGTTAAAGGTCTTGACGGAGCTTACCACCTCCGCCTTCGCGACCGCACCACGACGCTCACAGCAAGTCGGGAAATTCTTTTGAGCGCATTTGCCGCGGTGCCGTGCGTGCCATCGCACATCGCTCTGCGAGCTGATCATTTCTACGATTACCAAGCAACTATCCTGCCGATGCGGGCGGACGGCGCAGAAGGCCGCAGTCGGGTTCGAGAACGGCTGTGCGCCGCGGGAGCAAGAACAGCTCATGCGGCGACCGTTCTGACGCACAGTGACTGCTTCCAACTCCGCAGTCGCTTAAACTCCGCCCAGCGGGACAGGAGCCATGTCTGATTTGAAGTACGCGGAGCGGCAGAAGCTAGAAGACCTCTTCCAGATGGGGGGCGGTTACGTATTGTCTTTCACCGACTTCACGTTCGGCGAGTTCGTCACCGAGAGCACCGGCAGGGACATCTACGACGACGCCGGCACCTACGCCTTCAACGGCCAGTCAAAGGCCAAAAGGCTACGCGCCTTCTGGAAAGTCGAGCCCAACCACGTCGTCGGCAAGCTCATCGGCGACATGCTGGAGCAGTGCGAGGGCGCCGATCCCGCCCTGCTCGAAGACTGCCGCAGCATTGCCGAGAGGCTACAGGCCGGCGCGCCGGTCACCGAGCTGAGCGCGATCACTCCGCAGACCACCGAGCGCGACCTGGAGCTGCTTACGAACCAGGTGCGGGCCGCCATCGACGCGAACCAACCCGAGGGCGCGCTGGACCGCCTGCACACGTTCGTCGTGAACTACGTCCGCCGCCGCTGCGTCCAGCGCGGCATCGCGTTCGACAGGAAGAAGCCTCTACACAGCCTGTTCGGTGAGTATCGGAAGAACCTGAAAGCGGACGGGCACGTCGAGTCGGCGATGAGCGACCGCATTCTGAAGTCGGCGATCTCGACGCTCGACGCCTTCAACGACGTGCGCAACAACCGCAGCTTAGCGCACGACAATCGGGTGCTGGGGTACGACGAGGCTCTGCTGATTTGCAACCATGTGTGTAGCATGATCCGCTATCTGAACGCGGTCGAGGCGAAAGCGGCAAAGAAGACGGCGGACAATGAGTTCGATGGGATCCCGTTCTGACCATCGCACGACCGACGAGATGGACGACTTTGAAAAGCTGCACTGGGCCGCACGGATCGACCACGCGAAGTTCCCGTTCCTACTGTTGGTGTTCGAGTGGAGCGACAAGCGCCAGCACATCGGGATGTACCAGCGAGACATGCCCGACCTGCGGAGCGCGTTTGTCAACCGAGAGCAGACTCCCCACAAGGGGCAGGACCACATCGTGCGCGTCGACGCGATGCCGGGACTGCGGCTCGCTGCGGCGTGTGAGGGGCTGGCAAACGCCGTGTACGCGGCGTGCGACATCGCCGCGATGTTCGCGCATCGTGCCAGCAAGCGCTTGTTCGCCGGCAGCTTCAACGGGATCCGCGGTCAGATTGCCAAAGGAATCGTGAATGCCGATGAGTGGTTCGGCGGAGCTGCCAATCTCAAATGGTACGCACGAGTGCGCGAGTTGCGGACAGAGTGGACACACCATTCGACGGTGTTCATTGGCGGGCCGGACACTTGCGGAGAGCCACAAATCGTCGTGAAGCCGCTGCGGCGACAGAGCGATCGCGTGGTGCTCCCCGAGCGCGCCCTGCTTCGGGTTCAGGATCTTCTCGACTGGTCGGCACAAGCGATCCGTGTCGTCGACCGCTTTGGACTCGCGGTTTACTTGCGCTACGTGTTGCCGCAACTGAACCTCGACGACGCAATCTGGGATCTGGTACGCGACGAGCAGGGATTCCCCCTGCTTGAAGACAATCGCGTTCAAACGTCGCAGACCACCATTCGCGACTACCTGTGGCGCGCGGGATTCGAAGTCTGAAAACCACGACCTATATTCGGAAGCCCCCAAGTCGAGCCCCGGTGGGGCTGCTTGAGTTTCGAGATCGTCCAACCTCAGCTTGCGCCCCACGGTCAAAGGCGAACCGGAGCATGACGCCGAGCGTGCTTCGCATGCAGGTTGCCAAAGTGCCCGACACAGGAAACAACTCGAACGCCAACGCTCGGCGGTAGCGGTGCCACGCAGGAATCGAATACTGTGCGATTGGCTACAACTTCGTCTCGACCTGAGAGCACTTGAGCTGCACACATGTCGCGCAAATGCCGTTGCAGCCTGTGTCGTCAAGGCATCGAGACGCTCACGCTAGCGCTCCCCACCGAGACTGGCCTCAGCGCACCGACCACATTACCGCTTGTCCAGAATCATCCTGCCTTGCCGCAATCGTATTCAGCATAGAGACAGTTGCAAAGCAAGAATCACAGCAAAACAAAGAACATTTGCCCGAATTGCGCCTTACCCTTGACAATACACGTTGAATACCAAGACTAGCAATTTCGATCTCTGTTCACGCAACCGAATACGGACAACAAAAGCATGGAACGGCACTGCAGTCGCATCTTCTCCCTGGGAGACATCTTTATCCCACGAGCAATCATCGGAATCAGCATCACATTGCTCTCTAGCTGTTGCTGGTTTTGCCCAAAGCAGGACGACGTTGCCAGCTTTTTTGACGTCGACAGCAGCCCGATTGGCAGCGGACAGGGCGTGGGGTCGCTAGTCAGGCAGGATTCGCGCGGAGGAATCGTCATGGCACCGGCAGACGTCTCCAAGAAGCTCGGAATTGACCTTGCCACCGCTGGGCAAACCAACAACCTCCCACAAATCGACTACAGCAGCAGCAACTCGAATAGCCTCGAAGGACAGATATTCGCTCGACTTTTTCAACTGCTTGGCAGCACACTCAGTTCTCGAGTGACTAATTTCAAAGTCGATAAAGGCGTTCGAACAGATCTGCCAGAGGCGATTATCACAGAGGCCCTGCGAGATCTTGAGCCTTCGCTTATCCATCATCGGGAGATTATGGGGCTATTTGCGACACTGCCTCGCGAAAAACCACTCGGAATAATCACGAGCAGCATTCGCCTCGAGTCAGCTATTATTGAATTCTCGAGCCTAGAAAATGCGCAGTTGGCAGTGACAACTTCTCAGACCCCGGGCGCAGGATTTAAGGCAGCGCAGCTTGCATCGAGCGCGAAGAAAGTAACGGTGACGCCAGACAGCCCGCTTGTCGTCGGCCAGGTTGCGAATTGGACCCTACTCGCGGACGTCCATGACGCAATAACGAGCGAAGTTTGGAAGGAGGATGCCTGGATCGAATTGATCCCCGAGCAAATCGTGATCGACAAACCTGCCAACGTTCAGCCAATCACGGACTCAGGGCCCTTGCCTATCAAAGGAACCCTATCTCTGGCTTTAGACGGTCATCCAGCACCGCAAGACAGCAGCCGCACCATCAAAATCGATGGATTCGCAGAACTTGATGCCAGCGGATATCGCTTGACGTTTCCAAGCAACGCTCACTTGGCATTTCGGGTCAGGAACGTCTCACACAACGGCCTTGCAAATAGAGTCACAATGAGCCTCGCATTAACCGAGCCTGCCGGCTGGGAGATTGTCGGCTTCCGTTTCTCAAGGCCTCTCCACGACATACGCCCTTCTGTCAACCTCGGGCGAGAGAACGGCAGCTTTAGACTCGTGGAGCGCAGCTCCACGAGTACCTTTGATGTAAGCACCCGACGAACCGCATCTTAAAAACGTCTCGCGACCGGCTCACGATTGTGCGGATGCCCACTCCACGCGAACGCGAGATGCGCAGCCTCCTCGCCCAACTCGACAACAGCGCTCTGTCGACGCGGGACTTCGCAGACCTCCACGGTATGTCCGTGATGACGATCTACTGGTGGCGGAGTGAGCTGCGTCGCCGAGATCGCGAGCGTGACCAGGACTTCGTCGAAGTCGACATTCGACCAGATACCGCCATCGCAGCACCGCAGTCGTTCGAGATCGTGCTGCCGGGCGGCTTGCGCATCGTCGTCCCTCGCGCGTACGACGCAGACGAACTGCGCCAACTCATCGCGGCGGTGAGTACGTGCTGAGTCTTCCGCCGCAAGTCCGCATCTACCTCGCGCGTGGCGCGACGGATCTGCGCAAAGCGATCGATGGACTCGCAGCGTGCACCCGCGACCTGTACGAGCTCGATCCGATGAGCGGCCACCTCTTCGTGTTTTGCAATCGATCGAAGAACCGCATCAAGATCCTCTACTGGGAAACGTCCGGCTACTGGCTCTTGCTCAAGCGCCTCGAGAAGGGTCGCTTCGCGTGGCCGAACGCGACCAACGCGAGCATTCTCAGCTTGTCGTCCACCGAGCTGCACGCGCTCCTCGGCGGACTCGACTTCGAGCGCGCACGGCGCCGCAATTGGTACGACAGAAAACCTCGAAAAGTGTAAGCACATCGAAGGCGGCGTACGTATCAACGGCATCGTGTCGAACGTCGAAGAACTCGAACGAGAGATCACCAAGCTGCGTGAAGAGAACGCACTCTTGCGGCAGCAACGAGACGACTTCGAGCGGCTCTGGACGCAGTTGCGTGATCGCCTTCACGGCAAGAAGACCGAGCGCTTTTCCAATCAACCATTCCTGCCGGGCTTCGGCCCCGAAGAGAAAGACGGTCACGCGATTCCGCCGCACGTAGATGAAGCGCCCGACGATGAGGCCGACGAAGTCGTCGAGACGAAGAAGCCCAAGCGTAAGCCACGCCAGGCCACCAAAGTCGGCTCGGGAATCCCGCGTGTCGAGGAAGTCATCGAGGTCTCCGACGAGGAGCGCGCCTGTCCGTGCTGCGGCGAGCCTCGTGAGATCATCGGCTACGAGGGCACGGAGAAGCTCGAGTTTCGTCCCGCGAGCTACTTCGTACGCGTGTTGCGCCGACCGAAGCTCGCGTGCAAGAAGCACGAGGAAGTCGGCGTGTGGACGCCGGACCTACCGCCACAAGTGATCGACAAAGGACTCGCTGGTGCGAGTCTGTTGGCACAAGTGATCACCGCGAAGTATCGCGATCATCTCCCGCTGTATCGCCAGGCGCGCATCGCGCTCCGGCATGGCGTCGAACTCGCCGAGTCGACCCTGGGCGATTGGATCCGCCAGAGCGCGTGGCTTTTGCAACCCATCGTCGATGCGATGCACAAGCGAATCCTGCGCGGCAACTACATCGCGACCGATGACACGTCCATCACGGTGCTCGGTGCGGGCGGCAAGAAGCAATCCAAGCGCGCATTCCTGTGGGCATATCTCGGAGTTACAGGCGATGTCGTCTTCGACTTCACGCTGGGCCGCAGTCGCGATGGGCCGAAACGCATGCTCGATGGGTATCGAGGGTACCTGCAAGCCGATGCGTATGGAGGCTACAACCAACTCTACGAAGATGGACACATCCGCGAAGTCGGCTGCATGGCGCATGCACGTCGGCGCTTCTTCGATGCACTCAAAACCGATCGCACGCGCGCCGAGATGGTCCTCGCGGCGATGCACGAGCTGTACTCCATCGAACGCGAGATCAAAGATCGACCGAACGAGGAGCGGCACGCCATGCGGCAAGCGCGATCGGCACCGCTCTTCGACGATCTGTTGAAACTGATTCGCGCGCTCGGCGATCGGGTGCTCCCCAAGAGCCCAACCGGCAAGGCGGTCACGTACTTCGTCAAGAACCACGTCGCATTGCGACGCTATCTCGACGATCCGTCACTGCGCATCGACAACAACCGAACCGAACGCGCGATGCGCCAGGTCGCCGTCGGACGCAAGAACTGGCTCTTCGCCGGAAGCGAAGCCGGCGGTCATCGTGCGGCGACGCTCTATTCGTTGACGGTGAGCTGCTGGGAACTCGGCATCGACCCCTTCGCGTACCTCACCGACGTGCTCGAGCGACTTGCGACGACACCGAGCGCGGAGATTGAACGTCTCACGCCGCGGGATTGGAAGTCGGCGCAGCACTAGCGAGCGACCGGCAGCGACCGAATAGGCCCTGAAGGTCAAGAGTGGGGTCTATCGGGTGCTTACCCTTTGATGGTCGAGTCGAAGGGACTCTTCGCTGTAAAGCGCGGTCCTGAAAACCCCGTTTGACCCTGTCAGAGAGACCGTGATAGCGAATGGGGGGATGAGCGCACCTCGCGGTTTTGAGTGTGACGATCTACTGGTGGCGCAGTGAGCCGCGTCGCCGAGATCGCGAGCGAGGCCAGGACTTCGTCGAAGTCGACATTCGACCAGACACCGCCATCGCAGCACCGCAGTCCTTCGGTCCTTCGAGATCGTGCTGCCGGGCGGCTTGCGCATCGTCGTCCCTCGCCCGTACGACGAAGGCGAGCTACGCCAACTCATCGCGGCCGTGAGTACGTGCTGAGTCTGCCACCGCAGGTCCACATCTACCTCGCGTGTGGCGCGACGGATCTGGGCAATGCGATCGATGGGGTCGCAGCGTGCACCCGCGACCTGTACGAGCTCGATCCGACAGCATCGAGGCCGAATCGTCCGGACCACGGAACCGCTCGAACCACGCCCTTCTCGGCCGTCTCTCGCGACTCCGGAACTGCGATGGCTGCCGGTGACGATCATGCTCGACGCGAAACCAAGCCCTGGACCAGTGTCAGCGGTCGGTCAAAACGTACCACGTAGGAACGAATCAAAAGTAAGCACCCGACGAACCGCATCTGAAAAGCGCCTCGCGACCTGCTCACGATTGTGCGGATGCCCACTCCACGCGAGCGCGAGATGCGCAGCCTCCTCGCCCAGCTCGACAACAGCGCGCTGTCGACGCGGGACTTCGCCGACCTTCACGGCGTGTCCGTGATGACGATCTACTGGTGGCGCAGTGAACTGCGTCGCCGAGATCGAGAGCGTGGCCACGACTTCGCGCACACGTGTCGCGCGGGCCGAGGTCGGCGGACTTGGCTGCGCGGTCTCGTCAATGTGACGAAGCGTTACGTGATCCACGCCGTCGCGCACAATCTCGGTCGAATCATGCGCGCGCTCTTTGGAGTTGGCACACCTAGAAGGCTGCAAAGCCCCTCCAAGGCGCTCGAGCGCGCGTATTTGGCTGCCATTTGCCTCCTGACAGCGATCTGCGCGATGCTGGCGAAGTACGGAGCCGACATGCGCTCGACATTTCGAAAATGCATGCGGGACATCCGAGACGCTGCGAACCCGCATCGCCGCGTCGGAATCACCCTATGTTCAACGCGCTGCTAAACGGCAGTAAGGCCGCCAGTGATCAACTCCGAAGTCCATGCCTCGTTCGGCAGGTCGACCCGACCAAGGGGCAGGTCAGCTTTGCTTCGGATCCCCTAGTTCCGGGCGAGCCGGTTTCGGCGGCAGGAATCGAGGAACTCGAGGGCACACGGGTACTCGGCGCACACAGAAGCACCCGGATCAGCGGTCGTTCACGAACTCACGGACTCGGTCCGCCAGCCACTTCGGCTGGTCCAGCGGCAGCAGGTGGCCAGCGTCGTCGCAGCACGCGAGTTCAACGTCGCGTTCCGTCGCCGCGGCGATGCGGCCCCTCAACCGTTCGGCGTAGCGGAGCGCTGGCTGATCAGTGGAGCGGTCCGCCGAAGTAGCGACCCAGCGATCGTGCCTCGCGGCGACGACGAAACAGGGCAGACCAACAAGCCGTCGGCCGCGCGTCTGCCCCATCGCCTTCGCGTACGTCGCGGCGCTCCGGTTCCAGTAGTTCTGCTGCCGGTGGTTCTGCAGCACGCCGTCCACGACCCCACTGTCGCGGAAGAGCCAACCATCTTTTCGCTCGATGCAGCGAGCCCACTCCCGCGCGATCGCGCGACGTTGCTCGGGGTTTCCAACGTGGATCTCGCAGCCGAACTGCGCCGCCGGGCGCGGGTCGACACCCGTGACTAGCCAGCCGAGAGGCGCGGTCAGGAAGTTCGCAAACAGGCCCGGCGCGGTCAAGCCCCAACTCCCGATGAGCTGCCCCGGACGGAGGTCAGCGGCGACCATCGCGATCGGCTCGGCGATCAGGCCGTGACCCCAGCCACACACGGACGTGAACGACTCGACACCGATCTGCCGGCGGTCAACCCGTGACAGCAGATGGAGCGCCTCGACGCCGGCCGAAGAGTGTGCCACGACATGTACGCGGTTGCCGAGGTCCAATGCGCGCATCGCCCACACAAGGACACGCGCGCGCTCCTCGAGCGTGAAGCGGTAGGTGTCGTAATAGTCACTGTAGCCCTTTCCCGGCAGGTCGAGGACCACCACTTCGCAGCCCGAGCCGTCGGCCGCGCCGAACGCCAACTCTTGCGCGAAGCGGCGGTGGGTAAAACCGTGATCAACGCTGCCGGGCAGGACCAGCACGCGGCAGGACGACTGCCCGCAGCGAAAGTAGTGCAGTCGGCCCCACGGCGAGTCGAGGTACTTGTGCGGGTCGTTGCACGTGAAGAGGGCGCCTTTCGGGTCGACGATCGACTGGCGCTCGACAGACGCGACTTTGGCGACCGCAGCTGACAGTTCGAGCTCACCGGATTCGACGAGGTTCGTACAGGTCGGGTCGAGATTGACGCAGCCTGCAAGCAGAGAGAGGGAAACAAAGAAGAAGTTCGGTTTCGGCATCCTTAGCCCAACGATTGTTGCGGTGTAGATGCCTGTCGTCGGAGCGGCGGCGGATTTCGACACCTGTGTCGATTCCGTTGACACTCAGACCGAGCGAGCGCCGCGCTCACGCAGCAGCGCGACCCAAATGACGGCGAACGGGAGCCAGGCGAGCAGGCCTCGGTTCACGAGATCGGTCTGCAGCAGCCACGGGCCAAGCCAGCCGTAGAAGCCTACGGCGACGCCGAGCCAGAAGGAGACGGTACGAGCAGATGGCTCCGGGCGCCGGGCGATCATCGAGCTGACCAACAAGCAGCAGCCATACATCACGTATACCATGACCCCGTAGCACACGATCGGGTCGTCGGATATGCAGCCCATCATCGGGGGCTCGGGCCAGGTCTCTGCGATCGTGAGCGCGATGCCTCTGTCGTGCGGCAACGCGAATAACAGCCACGTCCAGTAGACGATGGCGAGACAGAAGTAGCCCTGCGCCCATCGCAGGGCAGAGCGGAGGTGGCACTGGAACAGCGCGAACGCAGCGAGTGCCCCAGCCGAGTAGGCGGCGATATCAGAGGCCATGAGCACCCATTCGGCCGGGGTCGAGGCACGCAACGTCGGCGCCCGGATCAGGACTTGGAGCCAGCTCACGAAGTCCAGGGTCAGCAGCGCGGCGAACATGCTGCCGGCGATACCGATCCATAGCAGCGCCTCGTTGCGCCCCTGGCGAAGGCTCCGCACGATGTTCCACAGGCTGCAAATCCACGCGAAGGCGCATGTCAGACCATAGAGCAGCACATGCGCGATAACGAAGTTGAGCCACGCCGCGAAGAGGACCACGACGGCCGTGGTGGTTACCCCGATCCAGGACATGCGTCGCCAGAACTTGGCTTCGGCCAGATGGTGACGCAGGCCGTCGAGTTCGGGGCTCTCAGCTAGATGTTCCTGCAGTAACTCGCGGAGGAGGTCCTGCGATTGCCGGCTGCGCTTAGCTTTCACGTTCGGGATCCTCCGAGTTGAAGTAGCCCCTTAGTGAGTCTCTCGCGCAACGGAGGCGGCACGAGACCGTCGATGGCGAAATGCCAAGCAGTGCTGCGACGCCACTGCAGGTGAAACCCTCCTTGAAGATCAGCATCACGACTTCAACTTGGTTTCGGGGTAGGCGGTCCAGCGCCTGAGTGACCGCCTCATTTTCGGCGAGTCGATCGAGTGCGCCACGCACCGTCGCCACCAGTTCGACGTCGGACAGAGGCGTCCCAGTCCGGAGCCCTTCCTTCCGATGTCGATCGATTGCCTTGTTTCTCGCGATACTACAGATCCAGCCTTCGAATCCGCCGGTCTTCCGCTGAGTGTCGAGCTTTTCCAGTGCATTCAGCCAGGTTTCCTGCGCGACGTCCTCGACGTCCGCCGAGTCCCAGGCAGGGAACTTCGCGCGGATAGCGGCACGCACCGACGGCCCGATAAGTGAGTAGAGATCGCCGAATGCTGCCCGGTCACCATCCCGAGCCCGAACCACGAGGTCGAGTACTTCAGGAGCTTTGTGGTTCCGCATGGCAGTCAGCATCTGGGGGCGAACACTCCCCAGTCGTCAGAGGGGCATCGGATTTTGGAGTCGATCGGAGTTTTTTCAGCTCCGGCCCTAACCGACTGCACCACGATCCGTTACCACGTGATCCAGATCGTATGTGAGACTTGGTTGCCGCCGCCGCAGCTCGCAGCATCGCGCGAACCATCCTCGCGACGCCCAACAAGATCGTTAGCGCTGGACCGGGAGACGAAGGGGCTGCATTTCCGAGGCTTGACTGTCAGACGCAGAAAAACGGCAGACCTGACGAGCGATCAACCAGGTCCGCGTCGAATGCCGACGTGGCGACGCGATGCAGGACGCGGCGGCGACACCAACCACGGCGTCGCCCCATCACCACCGTCACCCCTCGTCCGTCTCGATCTCCAGCGTCAGCGCAGGACCGCCCTCATCCACCACCGCCGCCGGCGCCGTGTGCGCCATCAGCTCCGCGGCCGCAGCGTGCAAGTCGATGTTCTTGCGCACGGAGGTTCGCTGGTAGTCCGGGAAGCCCGTGCCGGTCGGCACCAGGTGCCCGAGGATCACGTTCTCCTTCAGCCCCAGCAGCTCGTCCCGGCGGCCAGCGAGCGCCGCCTCGGTCAGCACCTTGGTCGTCTCTTGGAACGACGCGGCGGAGATGAACGACTCGGACTGGAGGCTCGCCTTCGTAACGCCGAGGAGCAGAGGCGCCGCGGTGGCCGGCTTCTTCTTGGCGGTGCGGAGCTCTTCGTTGGCGTTGCGGAAGCGGAACTTGTCCACCACTGCGCCGGGCAAGAACTCGCTGTCGCCCGCGTCCTCGATCTGCACCTTGCGCATCATCTGGCCGAGGATGATCTCGATGTGCTTGTTGTCGACGGTCACGCCCTGGGCGCGGTAGACCTGCTGGATCTCCTTGAGCAGGTAGTCGAGGACGGCCTGTTCGCCGGAGATGCGGAGGAGGTCGTGCGGGACGAGCGCGCCTTCGGTGAGGGGCTCGCCGGCGATGACGTGGTCGCCGCGGTGGACGCGGAGGTGCGAACCGTGGGGCACGAGGTGCTCGAGTTCGACGCCGCCTTCGCCGCGGACGATGATCGTGCGCTTGCTGCGCTTCTTGTCGCCGAGTTCGACGACGCCGTCGAGTTCGGCGAGGACAGCGGGCTCCTTCGGGCGACGGGCTTCGAACAGCTCCGTGACACGCGGAAGACCACCGGTGATGTCCTGGATACCGCCGACGTCACGCGAGCTCTTGGCGAGCATCGTGCCGCTCTTGACCTTGGCGCCGTTCTCGACCTCGATGTAGGCGCGCTCGGGCAGCGGATGGATCGAGAGCACGTTCTCGTCTTCGTCGACGATGAGGATCTGCGGATGCATCTCCCCCTTGTGCTCCATGATCATCTTGCGGAAGACCTTCGAGCGCGCTTCCTTCTCGAGCTTGAGGGTCTTGCCTTCGACGATGTCCTCGTAACGGACGATCCCGCCGGTCTCGGCGAGAATCGGCACGTGGTGCGGGTCCCAGTCGCAGAGGAGTTGCTTCTCCTTGACCTGGTCACCTTCACCGACGACGACGCGCGCACCGATCGGCACGAGGAAGCGATCGAGCTCGCGCCCCTTGACGTCGAGTACGACGAGCTCGCCCTTGCGGTTGAGCACGATCTTGTCACCCTTCTCGTTCTCCACGACGTGGAGATTGATGTAGCCGATCTTGCCCGCGCGCTTCGTGTGGATCTCGGACTCCTCGATCGCCTTAGACGCCGTGCCGCCGATGTGGAACGTCCGCATCGTGAGCTGCGTGCCCGGCTCGCCGATGGACTGGGCGGCGATGATGCCGACCGCGAGCCCGCGCTCGGCCAGGGTGCCGCGCGAGAGGTCCATTCCGTAGCAGCGGGCGCAGCTCCCGAGCGAGGCCTCGCAGGTGAGCGTCGAGCGGATCCGGATCTTCTCGTGACCCAGGCCCTCGATGCGCTCGGCGATCTCCTCGGTGATGAGCTCGTTCTCGCGGACGACGATCTCGTCGTTGATCACGTCGATGATCGTGTCGCGGGCGACGCGCCCGCGGATCCCGCGAGCCAGCGAGACCGCGACCT
>JAGQQW010000339.1 GCA_020426005.1 Planctomycetota bacterium
GTGATCACGAAGTCGACGGGGGCCTGACCGACCCAACCGCGCGGATACCCTCGCGAGTCGTTGTAGCTGCTGAGGAATTCACGCTGCGTGATCCACGGGTTGCCCGGGACCGGCGGGATCGTCGAGCCGTTTCCGTAGTCTTCGGTCGCCGCGTTGGCCTTGCAGGCCTTGTCGAACTTGAGGACCGGGCCATAGTTGAGGCCGAGCGTTCCGACCGTCGCATTGGCGTCGTTGCTCGAATAGAGACGCGTCGTCGTCGTGCCGGTGCCGGACTCGTTGTCCGGATAGAAGAGGAACGACGTGTTGCCCTTGTCGTTGCCGTAGACCTTGCACTCGAAGATCAGGTTCTCGCCGGTCGTCGCGGTCCAGATGTACGGCGTCGTGAGCGGGATTTGATACTGGAAGAAGGCAGGGTCCGTGTTGAGGACCATGTCATCCAGCTTGATCTTCTGACGAGGCAACACGAGGACCGGCGGCTTGCTCGTGATGTCCCAGTTGTTCGCGTAGGTCGCGTCGAGGGTCGTCTCGTCCTTCGTCGTGACGCCGAGCCAGATCTCGACATCGATCGTCGCACCCGGGTCCGCGCGGTTGTTCGAGCGGAACGCGATGCAGCGGATCGGGTAGGCCGTCTGCGGCAGCTCGCTACCGCGATAGACGGACATGAAGTGTGTCGGAGTCCACGACCAAGGGATCGAGTTCGACGAACCGCCCATGACCGTGCGCGCCGAAGCAGGAACGATTTCTTCGTTCGCGAGGACGCTGTAGTTGGTCTTGCCCGGCAGGTCGGGGGTCGGCGCGGCGCCGTCGACTTGTGCCAGGAGGGGCGATGCACCGCACAGAACGGCGGCGAGGATGCTCAAATTGCGTCGCAAGGTTGCACCTTTGATTGGATCGCGCACGCGTACGCGCGAGATCGTGAGGGAAGAAGAGATACTGAGAGGCGACGGCGCTCACGTTCCGATGCATCGCGATGCATCGCACGACGTAGGCACCTGCGCCATTCGAACTCTAGCGCTCGGCGCGACGAGCTGCAGCGCGCCGAACGGTCCGCGTCAGACTCGTGCAGTTACGTAAGGTCTTGCCAGCAGGTCGACCTTGACATCGGTCGAGCGTGCTGGTCGGGCGTTGGTTCGGATTCCTCGCATCGAAACGACGGTTCTTCCGTCGTGACGGCCCTTTCGCAGTAACATCCGTCCCTTCGATGCCGCGTTTCTCGATGTTCTTGCTGAGGCGCCTGCTCTGGATGGCAGGCACTCTTTGGCTCGTCTTCACAATTTCGTTCTTCCTGATGCGTGGCATCCCGGGGGGACCGTTCAGCAGCGATCAGAAGACCCATCCGCTGATCCTCGAGCGTCTCGAGCAAAAGTACGGTCTGTCCGAGCCCGTGCTGGTGCAGTACGGACGCACGCTCAAAGACCTCGTCTTGCACGGCGACTTCGGGCCGAGCTTCAAACTCCTCGACTACTCGGTGAACGACCTGCTCGCGCAAGGTCTTCCACGTTCGCTCGCGCTCGGCGCGGTCGCGCTCCTCATCGCTCTGGGTCTCGGGGTCACTGCCGGCGTCGTTTCGGCGCTCCGTCGCGGAGGGTTGCTCGACCGGAGCCTGATGCTCCTCGCGACGATGGGCATCGCTCTCCCCAATTTCGTGATCGCATCGGTCCTGATCCTGATCTTCGTGATCCAGATCCCGCTTCTGCCGGCGGCCGGTTGGGGCAGTTATCGCTACCTGATCTTGCCCGCGATCTGTCTCGGCGCGCCCTTCGCTGCCTATGTCGCCCGGCTGACCCGGACCGGAATGCTCGACGTGCTCGGCCAGGATTGGATCCGGACGGCGCGCGCGAAGGGGTTGTCCGATCGCAGGGTCGTGCTCACGCATGCGCTTCGCGGTGGCTTGCTTCCCGTAGCCAGCTATCTCGGTCCCGCGGTCGCCGGGATCCTGACCGGGAGTCTCGTCATCGAGAAGATCTTCGCGATCCCGGGCATCGGAACCTACTTCGTGCAGAGCGCGCTCAATCGCGATTACACCCTGTCGATGGGCTGCGTGCTCCTCTACACCGCGCTCGTGTCGTCGATGAACCTCCTCGTCGACATCAGCTACACGATCCTCGATCCGCGAGTGGAACTCGATGGCTGAGTCGACTCACGGCGGACGCGGTGCGGCAGTGCGCGACGATCGCGAACTCGAACGCCTGCTGGCAGAAGCGTCGAAGGTCAAAGGGAACACGCTCTGGTCGGACGCTCGTCGGCGCTTCCGGCGCAGCCCGGTCGCGCGATGGTCGCTGCGGTTCTTGATCCTCGCGTTCGTCGTCTCTTTCTTCGCGCCGCTCCTGCCACTGGCGCCCCACGCGCGAGTCCGCCTGAGCGAGAAGACGCTGGCACCGTTCGCGGAACCCTTGCGTCAGGACGGGCTGTTCTTCCGACACGGATGGCCCGAGCGATTCGACGGCGGAGCGAGCGAGGACGAACGCGAAGCACTACGGCGCGCCGCGATCGATCGTCTGTGTGCCGACGCCGGTTCGGTTTCTGGTGCGATGATTCGAGTGCGCGCGGCGATCTTCGGCGATCTCGAGCTGACGCCACTCGTCGGAACCGACGTGCTCGGGCGTTGTTTGCTGTCTCGCATCCTTTGGGGCGGGCGAGTGTCCCTGATGGTCGGGATCGTCGCGACGCTCGTTTCGCTCCTGATCGGCGTGACGTACGGTGCGTTCTCGGGCTACGTCGGGGGCCGAGTCGACCAGTACATGATGCGCTTCGTCGACGTGCTCTACTCGATTCCGTTCATCTTCATCGTCATCTTCTTGATGACGTTCCTGCGCGCGCAGCAGACCGCGACGACGGGGCGTGGTGACAAGATCCTCGTGTTCTTCGTGATCATCGGTGCGATCTACTGGCTGACGATGGCGCGCGTCGTGCGCGGTCAAGTGTTGTCTCTCAAGCATCGCGAGTTCGTCGAAGCGTCGAAGGTCCTCGGCGGTGGCACGGGGCACGTCCTGATCCGTCACGTATTGCCCAACGTGATGTCGGTCGTGCTCGTCTACCTGACGTTGACGATTCCACGCGTGATGCTGTTCGAAGCGTTCCTCTCGTTCCTCGGTCTGGGCGTCGAGCCGCCGGACGTTTCATGGGGGATGCTCGCAGCGGATGCCCTCGGCGCGATCAATCCGCTGCGTGTGTATTGGTGGTTCGTGCTCTTCCCGAGTCTCGCGCTCGGGTCGACGCTCCTTGCTCTCAACTTCGTCGGCGATGGTTTGCGTGACGCGCTCGATCCGCGTTTGGTGGAAAAGGGGGCGCGTCGATGACGACGCACCGCGATCGTGTCCTCGACGTCCGTGGCCTGCACGTGAGCTTTCGGACGCAGGACAGCGCCGTGCATGCAGTCCGAGGAGTCGATCTGCACGTGGAGCGCGGTGAGACTCTCGGCATCGTCGGTGAGTCCGGCTCGGGCAAGTCCGTCACGCAAATGGCGATCATGGGACTCCTGCCGGACACCGCGGAGGTTCGAGCGGACGCGATCCATCTCGACGGAAGCGATTTGATCGCACACGATGCCGAGGCGCTTCGAAAACTGCGCGGCTCGCACATGTCGATGATCTTCCAAGACCCGATGACGAGCCTCAATCCGTTCTTGACGCTCGGAACGCAGATCGCCGAGATGCTGCGGCTGCATCGAGGCCTGCGCGGTCGTGAGCTGCGCGATGCGGTCGTGCAAGCTCTCGCGGAGGTGCAGATCCCCAAGCCCGCGCTCCGTGCCGAGCAATATCCGCACGAGTTCTCGGGTGGGATGCGACAGCGAGCGATGATCGCGATGATGCTCGCCGGTCGCCCGAAACTTCTGATCGCCGACGAGCCGACGACCGCGCTCGACGTGACGGTACAGGCGCAGATCCTCGAACTCCTCGCCGAGTTGCAGCGCGAGCGCGGGACGAGCATCGTGCTCATCACGCACGATCTTGGCGTCGTCGCCGGTAGTGCACAGCGCGTAGCCGTCATGTACGCGGGACGCGTCGTCGAAGAGGCGACGACCGAAGCGCTCTTCGCGCGGCCTTCGCATCCGTACACGAGAGGACTTCTCGCCTCGATTCCACGACTGGATCAGGACGAAGGTGCGTTGCAGCCGATT
>JAGQQW010000340.1 GCA_020426005.1 Planctomycetota bacterium
CGAATGGGGCATGAGTGATCTCGTCGGACCGATCAACTACTCGGCTCCCGCCGAGAACAACTTCCTCGGCAGGGACTTCGCCTACGGCAACGATCACAGCGAAGAGACGCAGAACCTCATCGACGCGGAGGTCAAGAAGATCGTCGATGAGGGCTATCACCGCGCCAAGACGATCCTCGTCGAAGAGCGCGGCGTGCTCGACCGCCTTGCCGAAGCCTTGCTTCGCTACGAGACGATCTCGGGTGAAGAGGTCAAGGAGATCGTCGCCGGCGCTGCGGTCGAGAGCCTGCGTCCCGCGAACGAGCCGCACATCCCGCCCGGCGGGCTGACCGCCGATACGAAGCGGCCGCGCGACGAGAAGGAATCGCGGCGCGAGGACGATCTCGGCTTCTCCGGCGCGTCGGGGCTCGCACCGTCGTCGTGACGATCCTCGAGGGCGCGTCGGGTCGAACGCTCGACGTCGGACCGGACTGTCCCCGCGTGATGGGGATCGTCAACATCACCCCGGACAGTTTCTCGGACGGTGGCTTGCACGACGACGCGCACGCCGCCTTCGCGGCCGGAATGGCGATGGTCCACGATGGCGCGACCATCCTCGATCTCGGCGCCGAGTCGACGCGCCCGGGTGCGGATGCCGTCTCGGCCGACGACGAGCTCGCTCGCCTTCTTCCGGCCCTCGAGCTCATCCGCCCGGCGACCGAGGCTCTGATCTCGATCGACACGAGCAAGGCCCGCGTCGCCGCTGCGGCGCTCGTGAAGGGAGCCGACATGATCAACGACGTGCGAGGCCTGCGGGGCGATCCCGAACTCGCGCACGTCGTCGCGGATGCCGGCGTGCCGGTCGTGCTCATGCACATGCGTGGTGAGCCGAGAACGATGCAGGACGCTCCGAGCTACGAGGACCCGGTGCAAGAAGTCCTGGACGAACTCCAGGAGTCCGTCGACATCGCGCGAGGTGCCGGCATTTTGGACAGTCGGATCCTGCTCGACCCAGGAATCGGGTTCGCGAAGCGATTCGAGGACAATCGAGCGATCTTGCAGGCTCTCGACCGGTTCGTCGCCCTCGGCTTTCCCGTCGTGCTCGGCGTCTCTCGCAAGAGCCTGATCGGCCGAGCACTCCAGGATCGCGACGGCAAGGTGCCGCCTCCGCGCGAGCGGGACATCGGAACCGTGGCGCTGACGACCGAGGGCTGGCGCGCAGGCGTCGCCGTGCACCGGGTCCACAACGTGCGCTTCGCGTGCGAGGCGCTCAGGACTCTCGAAGCATTCGGCCGAAAGAATGGAGAGTGAGGCCCCATCCTCTGCGTGAGCAGGCGATCGGGCCAGTTTGTCCAGGCAGCACCCTGTCGCCTGGATACAATCGGGCGCGGTGGTGCGTGTTCCGCCCCGATCCCATCGTCCGTTCCCGTTCGGCACAAGGCGGCTCTTTCGAACGCGCGAGAGTCGACGCTCGATTCATAGCTGGCCGTGTCCCTCCTACTGAAGAACGCTCTGGAGATCCTCATCCTCACGGGGCTCTTCTACGTCGTTCTCAAGTTCCTGCTCGAGACGCGTGGCACCGGGGTCATCCGTGGGCTGACGATCGTCGTCGGTGGCGGATTCTTGGTCTTCTTCGTCCTGATCAAGACGATCCCACTGCCGCACCTCGATCATATGTTCAGCGAGGTCGTGCGGATCGCGGTCGTTGCGCTCATCGTGATCTTCGCGCCCGAGATTCGACGTGCGATCACCCACATCGGGGATCATCGCGTGATCGGGCGCCTGTTCGGCCGCTTCTTGCGCAGCCAACGCGACCAAGAACTCATGGAACAGATCCTCGTCGCGACGCAGAACATGGCGAGGAATCGCATCGGAGCGATCATCGCGATCGAGCAGATGGCATCCCTCGCTCCGTACACGCTCAAGGGCACGCCACTCGACAGCGATCTCAATCACTTGCTGCTCGAGTCGATCTTCTTCCCCGGTAACCCGCTGCACGATGGTGCTGTCGTGGTTCAAGGAGAACGCATCGTCGCGGCAGGATGCGTGCTCCCTCTCAGCGACAACGAAACGATCAGCAAGCGCCTAGGCACGCGCCATCGGGCGGCACTCGGACTCTCTGAAGTCACCGACGCGTTGATCTTGATCGTGTCGGAGGAGACGGGCGCGATCTCTGTCGTTTACGAGGGGCGCCTCTATCTCGACCTCAAGGAAACCGAGTTGCGCGGCTATCTGGGCCTGCCGAAGCGCCCGCGCACCGAGAATTCGGAGTTGGCTCATGCCTCGTGACGCGGCAGCACAGCTCGAAGACATTCGGGATCCACGCAATCGCCAGCGCCGTCGTCGCAGCAGCAGCCACTGGCCGTTGCCTGTCGCACTCGTACTCGCGATCGTGTACTGGTTCTACCTCAACAGCCAGGTCTATCGGACCGAGGACACGAGCCTCTACCTGCGGATCATCCAGGCGACCGAATCGCTCGCGACGCACGGTTTCGACATCCGGTTGCCGAGGACGGACCTGATCGTCACTCGGATCGAGAAATCGAAGGGCGGCGCTGCGTTCGACCTGAAGAACGAACAAGTGCGCGTCACGTTCCGCGCACCCGGTGCGCTGCTCAAACAACTGCACACCAACACGGCGCTCGTCGCCGACGTCCCGGATGCCGTCGTCGAGGCGTGTCGCACCAACGGCTCGGCAGTGTTCGAGCTCGACAAGAGCTATCTCAAGGACGCCGAAGGCGATCTGACCCCGCACATCGTCGCGATCGAACCGGAGAAGCTCTTCGTCCACCTGGGGCGATCCCGAACTCAGCCGATCGACCTGTCGTGGGACGTCGTCAAGATCCGCTACCCGGAAGGGAAGAACTGGGACAAGCGCATCTTCGAGCGCGAGATTCGCTTTCTTCCCGACATCGTCGATGTCGAAGGGCCGGACAAGCTGATCCAGACATCGGCGGACGACAAGGCGATCTTCCTCCTCGACCTCACGAAGAAGCTCGATGAGCTCGCAGACTCGGGGCAGAACGAAAGGATCGATGTCACCGAGAACTTGCAGATCGATCCCGACCTCGTCGCGAAGGGCGTGCGCATGGTGCAGCAGACCGTGAACGCGACGGTGCAGTTCGCTCCCGAGGCGACGATCATCACGGATTTGGAGTTAGCCGTAGAACCCGATTGGAAGGGCAGTCCGCTCGCAGAGAACGAATTTCGAATCGACCGCTCCGTCAAGTTCGAGATCCACAGTTACGATCGAGGGTTCACAAGACTGCTGGAAGATGTCGAGCGTCGGCGTCGATGGGTCAGCGAAAACCTGCGTTGTTTCGTGAGGCCCGGAGACCTCGATCCGACACTCGACACTTCCAAAGAAGATTTCGTGGCTCACCTGTCGCCGCACTTCTTCCTCTACGACTCAAGCTACTCCATTGGACGTGAGTTCAAGATTCAGCAGAAGTCACTGATCTCGATCTCTCGCAAAAGCCCGTGACGACGAAAACGCCCATGAAACGCTTCTTCGGGACGGACGGTATTCGAGGGCGAGCCAACGAGGCTCCGCTCGACCCCGTCACTCTCATCGAAATCGGCGCCGTGCTCGGCCGCTTGATGCGCGAACGCGGCGGCATCGATGGCGGCATCCTGATCGGCCACGACGGTCGACGCTCGGCGGCGATGATCTTCGGCGCACTCTCTGCCGGGCTGTGTGCGGAGGGAGTCGAAGTCTTCGATGGTGGCCTGCTCACGACGCCGGCGCTCGCTCACGAAACGAGACTCGGAAACTACAAAGCCGGGATCATCATCTCGGCATCGCACAACCCGGCGCATGACAACGGCATCAAGATCTTCGGCGAGAACGGTCAGAAGATCTCGGACTCCATCGAACACGCGATCGAGGAACAGCTCGCAACCGCTGTCGATGCCGTACGTGGACGTCCGGGGATCGTGCATCGGATCGAACGATCCACGGGCGGTGAAGCACACGAGTACCGGCGCTTCTTGAAGAAGACCTTCCACGATGTCGACCTGCGCGGCATGCGCGTCCTTGTCGACTGTGCGCACGGCGGTGGCTCCTCCATTGCGCCGACGATCCTGCGTGAGTTCGGAGCGACGGTC
>JAGQQW010000341.1 GCA_020426005.1 Planctomycetota bacterium
CTCTTGCCAGGCGGCTCGTGTCCGTGGTTCGTGCGAGAAGACGGCCTCGGCGGGTGTCGCATCTACGAAGCGCGACCCGAGCACTGCCGGACCTTCCCCTACTGGCCCGAGATCCTGGAAGACGACGCGGCATTCGCCGAGGCTCGGCGGTTCTGTGCCGGTATCGAAGTCTCCGGTATCGAAGTCTCCGGTATCGAAGTCTCCGGCACCGAAGTCTGAAGCATCGACGCCTGAAGTTGAGCGCCCGAATCGCGAAGAACGCGTCGGGATCCTCGCGTTGCGATGGGGACTCCGCGCGTGGGCACATCGCGGCAATCACGATTCCGCAACGATGCGGGTCGATAGAACTCCGCATGTCACTGGTCACCGCCCTGCCCGTTCTGCTCGCCCTCCTGGCGCCACAGCAGGAATCCGCAGCGGAGCGACTGCGGAAGGACTGCAGAGCCGCTCTCGAAGCCGGTCAGGACGACCGTGCCCTCGCGCTGGCGCGCCAGGCTTGGCGTCTCGAACCGGGGCACGAGAAGACGAGCGAACTCCGAGCGGCTGCGATCGTCAGGCTCGGCACACGCTTGATGCTCTCGAACGACTTCGAACGCGCTCGTGACCTCTTTCGAGAAGGGATCGCGACCCTCGATACGAACGCGATGCTGCACCTCGGCGCGGGTCAAGCGGCCAAGGAACTGCATGATCGAAGCAGCGCGATCCGGAGTTTTCGTCGGGCGACGGAACTCGATACCGAACTCACGCCGGCCTTCGTCGCACTCGGATCCGCGCTCTACGAGCAGGGAGCCTTCGACGACGCGAAGAAAGCGCTGGCTCGTGCGCTCGAACTCGACCCGAAGAACGTGCTTGCGCGTACGCTCATCCAGCGTGCCAGTGACGACGCCAAGGTCGAGACGCCGTTTCGAACGCACGCGAGCAGGCACTTCGAACTCGCCTACCACGGCGAACGGCTCGGACTCGATCGTTTCCAACCCGCGATCCTCGAATACCTCGAGCAGCGCTACGCGCTCATGCAGGAACTCCTGCGCAAGCAACCGGAGCGCCCGATCCGAGTGATGCTCTACACGAAGACGGAGTTCCAGACGCTGAACCGCAACGCGGACTGGGTGCAGGCCTACTACGATGGCAAGGTCCGCATTCCCGTCGACTCGTGGCAACGCAGCAAGGGCCGCGTCGAGGCGGCGATTCGACACGAGCTGACCCACGCATTCCTGCAAGAGGTGCACGGTTCGATGTCGGCGTGGTTGCACGAAGGGTTCGCGCAGCGGATGGAAGGCATCGACAAGAAGATCGCGCTCGAAGAGATCGGCAATCGCGACCTCATCGACGCCAAGAAGTTGCGGAGGCCCTTCGTTCTCGAACGCAATCCGCGTCGCGCGCGCCTGCTCTACGCGCAGAGCATTCTGCTCTACCTGGAGATCGAGAAGCGACTCGGTAGCCGCGGGATCGCGCCACTCTTCGAGCGCATCGTGCGCGCCGAAGGCACCATGGCCGAGAAAGAAGATGCAGCTCTCGAGAGCTTGCTCGGTGTGGACCTCGAAGGCCTGATCCGGATTCTCGGATCGAAGTTGCGAACAGCGACTGCAGGCAGGTAGTTCGTATCCCCGATACGCCTGCGTCCGTGCGCCGAACCAGTCCCACAGCGGACTCGGAAACAAATCGTCCGAACTTCAGAGACACCCCACTGGACGCGGAGCGATGAAGATGCGTGAGCGAACGAGCACCACCACACGCACTCGACCTGCGCGAACGCCTGCGCGCGTTCGGCATCGATTCTCTCAGCGATGAAGATCTGCTGGCCCTCGTGCTCCGCACCGGGCGGCCAGGCGAGAACGCACGTGGTCTCGCGCGCCGCATCCTCGATCGACTCGGCTCTTCTCGCGAGCTAGTCAGGACCTCGGTTCAAGAACTCGAAGCGATCGCAGGAATCGGACCGGCGCGCGCCGCGAGCGTCGTCGCCGCGGTTGCGCTCGGGCAGCGCGCGCACCACAGGCGTGCGGAGTTCCTCAGCGCGCTGTCGAACCCCACCGATGCCGCCGATCACGTGCGCGGTCACGTCTCGGGCACCCTGCAGGAGGAGTTCCACGTGCTGCTCCTCGACTGCAAGCATCGCGTGGTCGGCCACAGGAGAGTCAGCGTCGGCACATTGCAAGCGAGCCTGGTGCATCCACGCGAAGTCTTCCGGCCGGCGATCCGGGCCGGCGCTGCCGCGATCCTCGTCGCGCACAACCACCCCAGCGGCGACCCGACACCCTCGGAGGAAGACCGAGCGGTGACCCAGCGGTTACGCGATGTCGGCGGGCACGTTGGCATTCCGCTGCTCGATCACCTCGTGCTCGGGGACGAGGCGTTCTACAGCTTCGCCGAACAACGCCTGATTCCTTGGGCGTGATGCGGATCCCCGTCGTGTCGCCAAGTCGAGCAATCTTCACCATCGTGCATGTTGTGTAGGCGAGGCCGGACGCCATGATTCGTTGCGTGGTCCAGGTCTCGTTTACGCCGAATCTCGGAGTCCACGTCGACGTCACGCCGCTCGACGTGCAAGGCACGACCGTGCGCGAAGCGCTCGAAGCCGTCTTCGAAGTGCGTCCGCGGATGCGTAGCTACGTGCTCGACGATCAAGGGCGCTTGCGCGCACACGTCAACGTCTTCGTATCCGGACAGATGATCCGAGACCGCGACCAGCAAACGGATGCGGTCGACACGTCGACCTCGCTCTGGGTGTTCCAGGCGTTGTCCGGAGGGTGACGCCCTCGGCGGGAACCTGCGCGTTCCCGTTCTCCCCCGTACCCGATCTCCTGCCACTCAACGACCAGGAAGCGTTGGACTAATGAAGAACAAGGACACCGTGCTGCACGTCGCGACCCGAAAAGGGCTCTTCCGCTACGAACTGGGCGCTTCTGCATGGGAACTCGCAGGAAGTTCCTTTCTCGGAGAGAACCTCTCGCTCGTACACGTCGACCCGCGGGATGGCACGGTCTACGCCGCGCTCGATACCGGACACTTCGGACCCAAGCTGCATCGGAGTGAGGACGGTGGCGCGACCTTCGAGGAGATCGGGTTGCCGTCCTATCCCGAAATGCCGGAAGGCTGGGAGGAGAAACCGCAGTTCGACGGCAAACCGATCGCGTGGAGTCTCCGCATGATCTGGTCGTTCGCACACGGCGGCGACGATCAACCCGGTCGACTCTGGATCGGTTCCATTCCGGGTGGACTCTTCCGTAGCGACGACCGCGGTGCGACGTGGCAGCTCGTCGAATCGCTCTGGATGTCCGAGCGGCGCAAGGAGTGGCTCGGTGGCGGCGCCGACGCCCCGGGCATCCACTCGATCTGCGTCGATCCACGCGACAGCAAGCGCGTCGTGCTCGGCGTGTCCTGCGGCGGCGTGTGGCGCACGAACGACGACGGCGCGACCTGGGAGCAGAAGGCGCACGGCATGCGCGCCGAATACTGCCCGCCCGAGCAAGCTTATGAACCATGGACGCAGGACCCGCACTGCGTCGTCCAGTGTCGTGACGAACCAACGACGTTCTGGGCCCAACATCACAACGGCATCTTCGTGTCGACCAACGATCTCGAGTCCTGGGAAGAGATCGAAGGCGTGCAGCCCTCCGTCTTCGGCTTCCCGGTCGCGGTGCATCCGCAGGACGGCAAGCGCGCGTGGTTCGTTCCGGCGCAGAAAGACCAACAACGCATCCCGAAGGACGCCCGCGTGGTCGTCACGCGCACGAAGGACGGCGGCAAGAGTTTCGACGTCCTGGACCGCGGCCTCCCCGCTCCGCCGGCCTACGACCTCGTCTACCGCCACGCCCTCGACATCGACGCGAGCGGCGAGCGGCTCGCATTCGGCAGCACGACCGGAAGCCTCTGGGCCACGACCGACGGCGGCGAGAACTGGTCGACCCTGTCGACGCACCTGCCTCCGGTCTACGCGGTGCGTTTCGCAGACCGCTGAACGCGGCGCTGCCGCGGTCGTCATAGCGCGTGAGGATCCGCTGTCCGTCCCTCTGCTCGAGCTCCGAGAAGCGCGGGGGCGGACCTGCCGCCGGCTCTCGTCACCCTCGCGCCGGTCGCCCAGA
>JAGQQW010000342.1 GCA_020426005.1 Planctomycetota bacterium
CTCGCGCTCGATGGCGACACGCTCCTTGCGAGCGCCTACATCCAGAACAAACCGCCCGTGGCCGAAGGCTCGGTCTTCGTCTTCGACGTGCAGCAACGCTTCCACACGTGGGTGCACCCGATGCCACTACTCTCGAACGACACCGCGAAGTTCGAGATGCGCCATGGCACGAAGGGCGCACCGCAGTTGCTCTTCTTCGGCTTCAGCGGGTCGACGCACATCCCACTGCCGTGGCCCGGCACGTCGATCGACATCCTCTCGCCGGTGTTGATCGCCGCAGCGATCGCGGATGGAAACGGCGGCTCGAAGTGGGAAATCAACGTCCCGACATCCGCGCTCGGCGTGAAGCTCTGGGTGCAAGGCTTCGAGTTCCCCACGACGACATCGCTGGATTCGACCAACTACTGGTACAGCGAAGTGCAGAACGGCGGCTGAGCGGCGAGCTCAACGTCCGTGTGCTTCGTATCGTGCGTCGGGACATGCCCGCGTAGAGTCTGCGTATGGGACTCGCCGTATCTGTCGGATCACTCGCCGCTCTCAACGCTCTCGACGAGGAGGGTGCGGGGTGGCTCCGAGAGTCGTTCCGTGCCGTCAACCGCGTGCTCGAGGGCCACGGACTACCGACACATGACGAGCCCGAACGCTTCGAGGCATCGATCGACGATCTCAGACAGTCGTGTCTGAGTTTTCCATACAGTGACCTGCATCTTCTGCGGCGTAGCTACGCGTACATGCGCGAAGGCTTGTCGCCCATTCCGGATGATGACAGCCTGACGGATAAGCATGCAGCGGTGATCGAGGCGGCCAGCGAGAAGTTCGACTCGCATCTGCTGTGCCACAGCGATTGCGAGGGCATGTATGTTCCCATTGATTTCGCCGAACCGATCTTCGACGAGGATTTGCCCGGCGTCCTGCTCGGCTCGTCGCACGCGCTTCTGCGCGAACTCCACTCCCTCGCGTCGCACATCGGTATCGAGTTCTCGGAAGGCCGCCCGACGCGTGCGTGCGAAGCCGAGCTGCAGGATCCCGATTACGACGGGTCATTCACGACGGAGCGAGTGGTTTGGTACGCAATGTGGGAAGCCGCGACGATGAGCATCCAGTATCGCACTGCAATTACATTCGAGTGAGTCGCGACGCGAACGCGGTCACTCCTTGTCCGGGCCGAGATCCGAAGGGCAGCCTTGCCTCCGGACACTGGGCGCCGCGTTGGGTACGATCGGGCGATGCTTGCCTTGATTGCGCTCACCGTGACGTTCGCCGCCACTCCGATCGCGCCACTCGTCCAGGATACGACCGCTGCGATTCCGGCCGCCGAAACGCTCGCAGACGAGGCGTTCAAGGCGGCTCAGGCGATCGAACCGGGGGATGGGCGGCGCGGCGACGTGTACCTCGGCGTTGCGAACGCGCTCATCGAGGTCGGACGGCGTGACGACGCGCTCACGATGATGCGTCGCGCGGTGCCCTACGTTCGTCAGGCCGGTGCAACGCTGGTATTCGAAACGCTCGCCCCGACGTATGCGCGGCTGCACTCGAGTGAAGAGACGTTCCAGTGGCTCGGTACGATTCGTGACCGCGAACAAGATGCTGCCGCGGCGCAGGCCATCGTCCGTGCCGCGATCGCACGCAAGGACCAGCCCGCCGTGAGAACGGCGTTGCCGCTTCTCGCGAGCCGTCACTACCACGGCTGGGATCCGTCGAACGACGCCATAATGGTCGTCGGTTGGCGTTTCGTGGGGGACGAGAAGCAGGCCGGCGCGTGGACGAACTCGATCGTGGGGCGGCGCCTGTATCCCGGCGAAGAACGACGGTTCGCGAGCGCATTCACGATCGTGATCGAGGACCGCATCCAGAACCGCGATGTCGTCGAGGCCGAACGTTTGTTCGGCGAGCTCGAGAAGAAGCTCCCGACTTCCGACACACTCGATCCGTTGCGAACGAACCTTGTCCGAGCGCAACTCGCGAGGAGCGATGTCGATGCCGCTCGAAAGTGGGCGAGTGCGGTGAAGACGAGACTGTGGCGAACAGTCGTACACGGACACCTTGCCGTGCACTTGTTCGCTGCCGGGAAGAACGAGGACGCGGCCTCAGAACTCGAACGGGCGCGCGAACTCGCAGGTGGTGGGGCGTTCACGTCGAATCAGCTCGTCATGGAATTGGCGCGCGCCGGTCTGGACGAGCAAGTCGCGTCGATCTGCGATCCGTTGCTCGCGGGAATCGACGAGTCGACGCGGACGAGCGACTTGCGCCACCTCGGTGGCACGGCTGCGCTCGCCGGACGTGACAGCCTGCTTCGCGCGATCGAAGCGCGACTTCCTGATGGAGATCGCCGTCAGCTCGCGTCGCGGTGCGCCACGTACTTCGATTGGTCGGAGAACGTGGGCGGACTCGCGGCGCTACTCGATCGCCTCGAAGACGAAACGGTCGTCGCCAGCGCGTTGAGTCGAGTGATCGCGAGGCGCGAGCCACCGCGAAGCGCGCGCTTCGAAGCGCGGCTACGCGCGCTCGCCGTGGACCGCACGCGATCGTTGAAGTCGGCGCGTCTTCGTGCCTCGCTACTCGCGCGCATCGTCAACCTGGGTTGGGCGAAGAAGCGTTGACGAGTTCTCGCACGCGCTGTGCGGCGGATGGAAGTCGTCGGCGACACCGCGCACATCTCCCTGCGCTCAGTCGCCGAGGTAGCGTCGACGTACGGCGTGCCAGACGTCGCTCTGGAGCACCTCGAGCAAGGCGCCGTTGAGCTCCTTGCGCAGCGTGCTGCCGCGCGGCATCGCGATCGCGTATTGCTCGCTGCGCAACTGGTCGGGCAACACGAGCAGTTCTGGGCGATCGAGCACGTAGGACTTCAGGATCGGCGCGTCGTAGACGATCGCGTCGAGATGCTTCTGGTCGAGCGATGCGATGGCGTCACCGACGTCGCGGTACGCGGTGTATCGCACGTTGCGCTGGTCGAGCCATTGCGCCGCTGCGGAGCCGCGGAGAGTACCGACACGTGCGTTCGGCAAGTCCTCGGGGCCGCGTACGACGGACTGCAACCGATCGACGGTCAGGGCGGAAGCGATCGCCGCGGTGTAGCCCGAGATCACGATGACCGATGCGAACATCCAGACCAAGGTGATGACGCGTCCGGCGGGCGTGATCGGCGCCTTGTCTCCATACCCGACCGTCGTCATCGTCACGGCGGAGAACCACAAACCGGCGCCCGGTCCGCGCAACCCCTTGCCGCCGAACTGATCCGGATTGGCCCGCCGCTCGACGAGCCAGAGCAGCAAGCCGCAGCCTGCGAGCACGAACGCGAGCGCGCCGAGTGCTTGGAGGAGTTCGAACGAAAAGAGTCGATCGGCGAGCGCAGCCATGAGCCCCTGGTCCTGTCCGCGTGTCGCGATCCCGAGACCGGACGACAAGAACGGATGCGAGAAGTCCATGACGGCCTCGCGCTCCGGGGTGACCGTGATCGCTGCCAGGGCGAGGTCCACCTCGCCCTTCTCGGCTGCAGCGAGCATGCCTTCGAGATCGCGCTCGACGAACGTCGCGCGCATGTCGAGCTTCTTCGACAACAAGTCCCACAACTCGATACTCAGTCCGCTGTAGTGATCGCCGTCGCGGGTCACGAATGGCGGCGTGACCTTGGTAGCGATCGTGATTTCGCGGACGGCTTTCCCTTGCGCGGAGAGGATCGACGCGAGGAGCGGAAAGCAGATGGCGAGCAAGAGACGAATCCGCATGGTGTCACGGTAACGCGAAGGATTCGAACGTCTACCGCGGCGCTCAGCGACGGCTTCGTCGTCGCCGGCGCCGCGAGACCCGTATCGATCCGTGGATCGTTGCGAACGAAGCACGGACAGCGGAGCGATCGCGTCAGACGATGCTGTTGCGCTTGCGGTATTCGATATCGAAGCGCTCGATCGACGCGGTGTCGATTCCCAGGCCTTCGGCAGCGCTCTTCGCGAGCGCGAAGGCCTCGTTGTCGCGTCGACCACCCTCGTAGACGGTCGCCAACGCCTGGTCGAAGATGAACTGGCGCGCCATACCCGCGAGTTCTTCGGCCCGTGCTTCCTCGATCGA
>JAGQQW010000343.1 GCA_020426005.1 Planctomycetota bacterium
GGGTCGCGCAGAACCGCGTCCGGGTGAGGGGGCTTTGCCCGAGATCGTCGCCCCGGTCGATCCTTGCTCGAGATCGTCGCCGATCTTCTCCTCGAGATCGCACACGATCTCGCTCGCGTCCTGGAAGCGAATCGCCTTGTCCTTCGCCATCATCTTCTCGATCAAGTAGTGCATCGTTGGCGATAGACCGAGGGCCTTGATGCGTTCGGACGAGAGTTCGGCGAAGACCTGTTTCTCGAGAACCTCTTGATTGTCCTCTCCGGCGAAGGGCGGTTCGCCGACGACGAGATGGTAGAGCGTGGCGCCGAGGGAGTAGATGTCCGCGCGCGCGTCGAGGTCGCCTTCACCTCGCGCTTGTTCGGGGGCGATGTAGGCAACCGTGCCGACCGTCGTCGAACTCTCTTCGACGCTTCCGATGCGTGCCGCGAACCCGAGATCGATCAGCTTCACGCTGCCGTCTTCGGTGCGGATCATGTTGCCGGGTTTGAGATCGCGATGGACGATGCCCTTGCCGCGCAGATACACGAGCGAACTCGCGACATCCCGGATCGCTCGCAACGCTTCGGATTCGCCGAAACGCTCACCGGCGACGAGACGATCCTCGAGGGTTTCGCTCGGCAGGAGTTCCATCGCGAGGAACACCGTGCCCTGATCCTTCGCGACACGAAACCCCCGCACGAGTCCTTCGTGCTCGAGTTCGCAGAGCATCTTGGCCTCGGCCACGAACCGCTCGAGTCGCGCTCGATCGCGTGCGAACTCCTCGCGCAGGATCTTGAGAGCGACGTGTTCGCCGCTCTTCCGGTCGATGCCCTCGAACACGATCGCCGTTCCACCGTCGCCGATGCGTCGCACGATTTCGTAGCGGGTGAGCTGCGGTTCTTCGCCAACTCGATTGCCGAAGAGCCGGACCGCCTCCGCGGTGTCGAGGTAGCCGAGCCGTCCGATCGTTTCGGGAAGCGTCTCGTCCTCCGCGCGTTCCGCGAGCGCCTTCCGAGCCGCGTCCGCGCTCAGGAAGCCCTTGTGCACGAGCAGTGCGAGCGTTTCACCGGTCCGAGCATCCATGGTTGCCTGAGTGTAGCCGCACCGCAGCGATGTCCAGCATGCGGTCCGACACTCCCGCCGGCTCGCGATCCGCTCACGGATGGGATGCCGCGACCGTTTGCGACTGGAAAGCGACGTGGCGCCGGCCGAGACTGGGCGCGCCGTGAACCTGAATCTGTCCATCAACGGCGAAGTGCGGGCCTTCGAAGGGCCGCTCTCCGTCTCCGACCTCCTCGAGGCCCTGGGCTTGCCACGCACGGGGGTCGCGGTCGAGCGCAATCGCGAAATCGTGCCGCGGACGGAGCACGAGGCGACGCGACTCGAGAACGGGGACGAGCTGGAGATCGTGACGCTCGTCGGCGGGGGCTGAGATCGAGCAAGGACCGAGCGAAGCATGACTGCAAGTAGCATCGAGGGAACTCCCTATCGCGACGGACAGGCGCCGGTCGACCGGCCGCTCGTCTTGGGCGGACGCACGTTCACGTCGCGCTTGTTCGTCGGAACCGGCAAGTACGCGAGCTTCGAGCAGATGCGCGATGCGATCGACGCTTCCGGGAGCGAATGCGTGACCGTTGCCGTGCGCCGACTCGATCTCGGGAAACGCGACGACGGCAAGGTCCTGCTCGACTTCCTCGATCGGGATCGAATCGTGCTCCTTCCGAACACGGCGGGATGCTTCACGGCCGACGATGCGGTGCGGACCGCAAGGCTCGGTCGAGAACTCGGCTTGAGCGAATTCGTCAAACTCGAGGTTCTCGGCGATCCCAAGACTCTCTTGCCCGATCCGGTCGGAACGCTCGAAGCCGCGAAGCAACTCGTGAGCGAGGGCTTCCAGGTCCTTTGTTACACGAGCGATGATCCGATCATCGCCAAGCGCCTCGAGGACGTCGGTGTCGCTGCTGTCATGCCTGCCGGGTCCCCGATCGGATCCGGTCAAGGCGTGATCAACCTGCTCAATCTTCGCTTCATCCTCGAGAGCATCACCGTTCCGGTGCTCGTCGATGCGGGCGTGGGCACCGCGTCGGACGTCGCGATCGCGATGGAGCAAGGTGCCGATGGGATTCTGCTCAACACCGCGATCGCGAAGGCGAACGACCCGGTGCGCATGGCGCGCGCGATGCGGCTCGCGTGCGAAGCCGGACGCGATGCTTGGCTCGCCGGACGCATGCCCAAGTTGCCGTATGCGAGTGCGAGTTCGCCGACGTCGGGAACGATCGCGCAGGGTCGTGCACAAGAACGTGCGCACACGATCCCGGGCGAATGACGAACGTACCCGACACGAACGACGGCGGGGGTGCCCCACGAAGGCGGCGCAGGGATGCCAAATGGGGCGCCGGAGTGCTGTTCCTCGGCTTCGTGGTGCTCTTCTTCGGCCAGTTGAGCGGCGCGACCCTCGTCAAGGGCATGGGCTTGCCGGATGGTTGGCAGCTCGTGGGGGCGAGCCTCGGCTTCCTCCTCGTGATTCTGCTCGCACAAGGCTTGATTCGCATCCACGGTGTCGAGGCCGAGGCGGAGCTCGGTCTCGACAGGTCACGCTTGCGCGGGCTCGCGACTGCCCTGCTGTTCTTCTTGCCCCACCTCGTGTTGTTCCTGACGGCTGCACTCATCGCAGGGCTCATCGCCCAGCTCACGGGTGGCGAACAACACCAGCAGGAGTCGATGAAGACCTTCCTCGCCGCCCGCGAGGACCTGCCGCTCTTCGTCGGTCTCGGCCTCGTCGCGACGGTCTGCGCGCCGCTGGCAGAAGAGCTCCTCTTCCGCGGCTTCTTCTTCGGGTTCTTGCGACGCAGCGTCTCGTTCTGGCCTGCCGCGACCATCCAAGGACTGGTCTTCGGTGCCTTGCACATCGAAGCGCCGGCTGCATGGGTCTTCCTCATTCCGCTCGGCGTCATGGGGATCTTCCTGGCTTGGCTTCGTGAGCGGAGCAGCTTGTGGACGTGCATCTTCTTGCACGCGATCCACAACACCACGATGTTGCTCGCAGCGCCCTACGTGGTCGAGCAAGGCGGGTGACACGCACATGCATGGCGACGCTGGAGACACGGACATGAACGACCATTCGATGCGAGTCCACGACAACATGCGCGGCCGATTCACGCGCCTGGACGGGGGGGCGATGGTCGCGAACAACGCGACGATCGTCGGCGACGTCAGCCTCGGTGAGGACTGCAACGTCTGGTTCCAGTGCGTCTTGCGTGGCGACGACGAGCCCATTCGCATCGGCGCGCGGTCCAACGTGCAGGACGGTTCGGTGATCCACGTCGACTTCGGGCATCCGTGCACCATCGGGTGTGACGTCACGATCGGGCACATGGCAATGATCCACGGTTGCACGATCGCGGACGGTGCGCTGATCGGGATGGGGTCGATCCTGCTGACCGGTTCGAAGATCGGCGAAGGCGCCATCATCGGTGCCGGAGCCCTCGTCCCCGAGGGCGTGGTCGTTCCGCCGCGGACGCTCTTTCTCGGCGTGCCTGGCAAGGCGCGACGCGACGTGAGCGACGAGGAACGTGCGCGCATCGCGTTTTCGGCCGAACACTACGTCCAGCGTGCGAGGAACTACCTGTGAGTCGTGCTTCGATCATTGCTCCGTCGCTTCTCTCCGCGGACTTCGCGCGCCTCGGTGAGGACTGCCTGCGCGCCGAGGCCGCGGGCGCGGATTGGCATCACGTCGACGTGATGGACGGTCACTTCGTCCCCAACCTCACGATCGGGCCCAGCGTCGTGCGTGCCCTTGCGCGTGTGCTCACGCTGCCGCTCGACGTGCATTTGATGATCACCGATCCGTGGACGTACGGACCGAAGTTCCTCGAAGCGGGCGCCGCAGGAATCGGCTTCCACGCCGAGCTCCTCGTCGACGACCGCGCCGAGTCCAGTGCGCGCACCCTGCTCGCCGAAGTGCAGCGTCAGGGCGCTCGCCGCTGCATTGCGATCAATCCCGCAACGGACGTCGATGTCGTGAGGCCGTGGCTCGGCGATCTGGACATGGTGCTCGTCATGAG
>JAGQQW010000344.1 GCA_020426005.1 Planctomycetota bacterium
ACGCAGTTCGATGACAAGGGCTTTGCCTACACGTCGGTCTTCATCGAATCGACCGTTGCCAAGTGGTCGTTGAAGGATCTCAAAGTCGTCAACAAGGTCGACGTGCACTACAACGTCGGTCACCTCGTCGCCGCCGAAGGGGACACGGTTTCGCCCGACGGCCGCTTCCTCATCGCGATGAACAAGTGGGCCATCGATCGCTTCGCCAAAGTCGGCCCTCTACTACCGCAGAACTTCCAGCTGGTCGACCTCAGTGGCGAAACCATGCAGTTGCTCTACGACATGCCGCTGCCGCTCGGAGAACCGCACTATGCGCAGATGATCAAGGCCGACAAACTCTCACCGATCGACGTCTATACTCCCATCGGTACCGACCCTTTCACCATGAAGGTGGACCCGAACGCCGCGACCTCGGGCAAAGAGCGCATCGAGCGCAAGGCCGACGGTGTTCACGTGTCCATGTCCGCGGTGCGCAGCCACTTCAAGCCGGACATCGTGCGTGTGAAGCAGGGTGAGATGGTGCACTTGCACATCACGAACGTTGAGCAGGCACACGACGCGACCCACGGATTCTGCATCAGCTCCTACAACATCAACGTCAGCCTCGAACCGGGGAAACACACGAACGTCTCCTTCCGAGCCGACACGGCAGGGGTCTATCCGTTCTACTGCACGGAGTTCTGCTCGGCCCTGCACCTCGAAATGGCCGGTTACTTCCTCGTCGAGCCGCAAGGCAACTGACGTGTGGCGTGAGCTACGGATCGGCATCGTGCTGGGTCTCTCTTCGTGCGGTCCATCCGCCGTCGAGGTAGCCTGGATGATGCCGCTCGTGGCTCCGCCCTCGCAAGAAGGGACTACCGTGGCACCCGGGGCGCTCGCCGCGACGCTTGCTCGCGCCAAACCCGGCGAGGCCTTCTTGCTCTCTCCTGGAGTTCACCCGGGGCCGATCACGATCGAGAAGCCGGTGTCCATCTGGGGCCCACGCGATGCCGTCGTTCGCTCCACGGGTGTGGGAACGACGATCGCTGTCGAAAGCCCGAACGTGCGTCTGCTCGGCTTTACGGTCGATGGTAGCGGCAGTCGCTTCGACCTGACCGACGCGGCCGTGCGCGTCCGGGCCAGCGATGTCGAGGTCCGCGGGCTTCACATCCGCGGGGCGCTCTTCGGGATCCTCGTGGAACTCGCCGAGCGCGTACGGATCGCGGGCAACTTCGTCGAGGGTACCGGACAAGAAGCCTTCGGCTTGCGCGGTGACGGCATTCGCTTCTGGGAGGTGAAGGACTCGACGATCGAGGACAACCGTATTCTCCATGCTCGCGACGTCGTCGTGTGGTATTCCTCCGGGAACAGCATCGTCCGCAACGACATCCAGGGGTGTCGCTACGGCACGCATTTCATGTACAGCCACGAGAATCGCATCGAGGACAATCGCTACCAAAAGAACGTGGTCGGCATCTTCGTGATGTACAGCCACGACGTCACCCTGAGGCGCAATCTCCTGGCACGGTGTTCGGGTGCTGCCGGCATCGGCCTCGGTGTCAAGGAGTCAGGCAACCTCGAAGTCATCGAGAACGCCTTCCTCGCCAACACTACGAGCGTCTACCTCGATACGTCTCCGCTCGACCGCGGACACGTGAATCACTTCGCGCGGAATCACTTCCGAATGAGTGAAGTCGCCGTCGGCTTTCACTCGAGCCCGAATCGCAATCACTTCGAAGGAAACACGCTGCAAGACAACGCGCGACAAGTCAGCGTCGGCGGCGGTGGGGATGCGATTGGCGCCACATGGACCGGCAACTGCTGGAACGACTACCAGGGCTATGATCTGGATGGCGACGGTATTGGCGATGTTCCCTACGAGTTGCGCAGCCTCTCCGGGGAACTCGTCGGCAAGAAGCCGGAACTCGCCTTCTTCCGCGGCTCACCGGCACTCGGCATGGTGGACGTCGTTGCCCGGGTCGTGCCTCTCTTCGCACCCAAACGTCTGCTCGTCGACCCCGAGCCGCGCATGAATGCCGTTCCCTTGGAGTGGTTCGATGCGCGTTGAGCTCGCGCGTGTCACACGGCGCTTTGGAGCCCTTACCGCGCTCCGCGACGTATCGGTCGAGTTCCGAAAGGCCTCACACACGGCGCTCGTCGGTCCCAACGGGTCTGGCAAGTCGACACTGGTTCGCGTCATGATGGGGCTGCTGCGCTGCGACGGTCGCGTTCGTATCGACGACCTCGATCCGGTGAAAGATCGCGCTGCCCTCGCGCCCCGCGTCGCGTACATGCCGCAGGTCGCCCCCAGGCTGCATGCGACCGTGCGCGAGCTGACGTCCGCCGTCGCTCGCCTGCGATGTATGAGCATCGAGCCGATCGTCGACGTCGCGAATCAGCTCAACCTTGACCTCGAGCGGGTCGGTCGCAAACCGTTTCGGACGCTCTCTGGGGGCATGCGACAGAAGTTGCTCGGTGCCTTCACGCTCGGTGTCGGTGCCGAACTCATGATCTTGGACGAACCCACCGCCAGTATGGATGCGGAGAGCCGCCAGCGCTTCTTCGACATCGTGCAGCGACTCGATCCGGCTCCGACACTCTTTCTTTGTTCGCATCGGCTCGAAGAGATTCGCAACCTCGTCGACGATGTCCTGGCCCTCGAAGACGGAAGCATCGTGCATCACAGCTCGGTCGAGGACTTGCTCTCGCACACGGGGCGTTCTGTCGTCGAACTTCGATCCCACAACGGCAGAGCGGATGGCTATTTGCGGACACGCGGCTTCGACAAGCGCGCCTCGGGATGGTGGCGCGCGGTCGTGGCGAGTTCGGATCGAGCACGCATCGTCACCGAAGTCACGTCCGAACTCGGTGACGGCCTGGTCGACATCGTGCTGCGCGACGCGGAGGACTCCGTGATTCACTCGGACGAGAAGAAGGAAGCATGACACGCGCGCTGCCCTACGTCTTCGGCCTCGTCATCATCGCCATCCTGGTCGTCGTGGCTCGCGTCGTCTTGACGTCCAAGGATCCTCCCGCGGGTCCGGTCACGGCGGTCTGGGACCACGAAGCATGCGTCTTCTGTCGTATGCACGTCGGCGAACCCGCGTTCGCAGCGCAGCTCCACACCGAGGATGGGGACGTTTGGTTCTTCGACGATCCCGGTTGCCTCTTCGAATTCCTGGATCGGGATGCGCCCAAGGTGCACGCCATGTACTTCCATCAAAAGGACGAGGATCGCTGGATCGACGGCAAGTCCGTTGGCTTCGTCGAGGCCTCGCCGACGCCCATGGGCTACGGAATCGCCGCAATGCCGTGCGAGACTCCAGGGGCGATGTCCATCGACGCGGCGCGTGCCAAGGTCCGCGCCATGCGGGAGTCGCGCTGAGTTGTTTGCCCGCGCCGAATTCTCCTCTGTCGCGAGGCTCGAATTTGCCGAGTTCTTGCGATCCCGCTGGCTCGTCTTTTGTTTGGTCGTCTACGGCGTCCTGACGTCGGTCTTCGTGCTCGTTGGCTTGCGCGAGTCGACAGTGATCGGATTCACTGGCATGGGACGCGTTCTGCTTTCGTTTAGCCACGCCCTCGTCTTCCTGCTGCCGCTACTGGGTCTCGGTGCCACAGCGCAAATCGTGAATGGCGCCCGCGAAGACGGAACGCTCGAGCTGCTCTTCGGGCACCCTTTGAGCCGAACGGGCTGGTTCGCGTCGGTCTCGACCGTGCGCTTCGTCGCGCTCTTGCTCCCACTCGTCTTGTTGTTGCCAATCGTGGCCATCGTGGGAAGCACGGTATTCGGACAGGTCATCCCGTGGGGCTTCCTCGGTCGAGTCCTGATCGTGAGTGCCTCGTTGCTCTACTGCTCGGTCGCCATCGGTCTCGCGATCTCGACGTTCGTCCGCAATCAGGCGAAGGCCTTGATGCTCATGCTGCTCGTTTGGGCCGCGCAAATCGCCCTCATCGATTTCGGACTCATCGGTCTCATGCTGCAGTGGCGTATGCCCCCTGAGGCTGTATTTGCGCTGGCAGCGCTCAACCCCGTCCAAGACGCGCGGCTT
>JAGQQW010000345.1 GCA_020426005.1 Planctomycetota bacterium
CTTGTCGAACGGCAGGCTCGCGGTACCGCCCGGGAGGAGCGCCTTCTTGTATCCGTAGGCACTCGCGAAGCGATCGAGGTCGGCGACCTCGCCTTCGGTGAACGCCGACTTCTTGATCAGGATCGCGCCGAGGTTGGTGGCCTTGTCGTCGGTGCTGTTGATCAACAGCGCGAGGTGCTGCATCGGATCGGCGACGCCACGATCGCGAAGGACTTCGGCCGCGATGACGAGGGCGCGAAGTGTCTCGCGAGGCGCAGGGAACGCGAAGCGGATGATCGTCAGGAGCCCATCGTCCGAGAGGTGGTCGAGGTACTCGTGGATCGCTTCCTTCGTGTACAGGTAGCTCTCCGACAGCACATAGGACCCGTTCGCGAGCGCGGTGTAAGTATCCACACCAGACATCTGGATGAGGTCGTACTTGTCGTCGTGCGAACGGACGTAATGCCGACCCTCTCCGTGGTGGAGGCGGACGTTCGGACGCTTGGCGACTTCACCCGTCAACTTCGAGAACTGGCCTTCATAGAGATCGAGCGTTGCGGCGTTGATCTCGACGGCGTCGACCTCCTTGGCACCGCGATCGACGGCAACCGACAGATCGAGCCCACCGCCAATGCCGATGATCAGCACCTTCGGCTCTTTCTTGATCACGTACGAGATGCCGTGAATCTGCGCTGCGGGCGGCTTCCAGTTGCGATGCGGCATCTGCCCGGGTGCGTCTCCGTCCTGAAACAGACACGCACCTTCCTCGACACGCTCGGTTCCACCATCGACGACCTTCGCGCCTACGAGGTGGTCTTCGACGATGTCGATACGACCGAGCGGCGACCAGCGCGTCGCGAGGATCTTCTTGCCGTGGCTCGTGTAGGTGTTGATGAACTTCGACGAAGCGGGCCGAAACGCGAAGATCTCATCCGCCGGCAGCAGACGGTGGGGGTGTTCCTTCGGGTCCTTGTCGTCGAGCCGCGGCAGCTTCGCAATCAGAGGATCGACGAGTGGACGCACGTGCGGATTGATCGGCGGGAGGACCGAGAGGCAACCGAGGAAGGCGAGCACGCCTGCCCCCTTCAGTAGGAATCCGGTGGGCGCGAGCACCGCGACGACGGCACCGAGACTCGCGATGACGACGAGGGAACCGGCAGCACCGAGCGGCTCGATGAAGGCATAGAGCGCGAAGCAACCGATGCCCGAGCCGACCATGTTGGCGAAGTACAGGGTCGAACTCTGGCGCGGGCACTGTGACAACGCGATCGAGATGCCGTATCCCGCGAAGAAGTACGGCAGCGCGAAGACGAGGTAATAGAGCGCAACGCGCATGATCTCGTCCCAGCCGACGCTTCCGAAGACATCGATCGGCTTGCCGGCAAGCATCCATGGCCCGACGAAGGCCGAAGCCATGAAGAGCAGACCGGTCACTGCGAGCGAACGTCCGAGCGTGCGGCGTCGCAGGAACCCCGCAACGGACAGGAACGCTCCCGCGGCGCCGAAGCCGAGGATCGCGATCGACACGACCAAGAAGGCGAGATGGTGCCAGAGAGAGAACGCGAAGATCCGCATCTGCAGGACCTCGAGCGCCAGCGAGGCGAGCGAGATCAAGAAGATGCAAAAGTGGACTCTTCGGTCGGCTTCGTGAGCCTGATCGGCGTGCATCGTGCTACCTGTTTCGGGACGGTTCGCCGCGCGATCTTCGGGCGAAAGGGCCGAGAAGCATACTGCCCCGGTGTCGCAGAGGCTCTGAGGCCGCGTCCATTCTCCGCACCCAGGCCCGACTCGACTCCAAAGTGCGTGAAACGTGCCAGGGACAAAGCGCGGTACTTTCCCGCGTGAATCGTGCCAGGGACAAAGCGCGGTACTTTCCCGCGTGAATCGTGTCGTGGCCTCCTGGCTGTTCGAGGTGCGCGGTGGATGGCAAACTCATTGGGATGCCGCCGATCGAAAACCTGAGTGCATCGGAATGCGCTGCTCGACTCGATGGGAACGAGCCGCCTTTGCTGCTCGACGTGCGGACGCCTCGCGAACACCGGTCTCACCGAATCCCGGGCGCGACGGCGCTTCCGCTCCACGAACTCGCGGACCGGATCGACGAACTCGATCCGAATCGACCGGTGCTGGTCTACTGCGAGCACGGTGTGCGCAGCCTCAGTGCATGCGCATTCCTGGCTGAACGCGGGTTCCGCGACGTCGCCAACCTTCAGGGCGGCATCGTGCGTTGGACCGGGCCGCTCGAGGGGGAAAACGTACGTTCCTGATTCCGATCACAGTCGCCTGAACACGTCCAGCGTCTTCCTCGCGTGGATGCCGAGCAGCCAATAGGCGGGCGAAAGGGTGCCGCTGCCCCGGCGCTCGAGGACGATGTTGGTGTGCGTGTCTGCCTTCGCCGCCGAGTTCCCGGTCGAGTGAGCGACGATGCGATCCGGACCAAGGACTTCGATCGCGCGACGCAACGCGGTGCCGTCCAAGATGTCGGAATCGGGCGCGGCAACGGGATTGCCCACGACCGCCCCCCCGAGCCAACGTGCAAACCACAGGAACAGCCCACCGAATTCGACGAGAGTCGTCGAGCCCTGGACCAGTGCGGATGGATTGCAGTAGAGATCGAGGCCGCAATCGGCCCGCAGATCGTCGGCGAGATGTGACGACAGACCGGGGCCCTCCTGATCGCCGACTTTTCTCGTGCTACGCGGGTTGCACCCGACGGCGACCCATTCACCGAGAGACTTTGCGCTGATGTATCCCCCGCCGAAGCACGCTTTGAGCTCGACTTCGTCTCTCGCGTCGATACCAGGCCGGAAGTCCGTGAGGCGCAGATAAGGAATCTCGCGATCGCCACTCCCCGATCTGCGCATCGGCGGGATGGCGACCGTCGCATCCGGCTCCATCATGGTCTGGGCGATCGAGGCGAGCACCGCACGTGGCGCGACCTCTCGATCGCCGACGTGGACGAGCAGCCCGGCTTCGGGAAACGTCACGCCACCACTCGGTGGAAGAACGTAGAACACCAGATCACGGGGCTGGGAATCGCCAGTGAAGAGCTCGGATGCGAGCATCCCGCGCACGAGGGCATCGAGCGTAGGTTGGCCAACGAGCCCGCCAACCCACTCCAACAGCGGTTTCATGCTGACGGCAGGATCGAATCGAAGACGCACGGCGAGCAGAGCGTTGTCTGGCAAGAGGCCTGCGACCTCTGCGAGCGATGCCGGTCGCGCATCGAGAAACTTCGTAGGGAACCCCGTGATCTCGATCCGCTCGAACGAACCACCATGTTCGTCATCGAGGATTCTCGCTTGGATCGCGCAGTCACCCTCGAAGGACAGAGGCGTTTCTCGGAGTCGCGCGACGTTTCCAAGACTCAGCTTCACGTCCAGCGTGCACGGCGCTCGGGGCGGTTCGCTGACACGCAACGAATCGGCATCGAATGCGAGCGTCTTGCCGTCTTCCTCGGGCGGTTCATCCGCATCCCCCTTGGCAGTCCGGACGAAGACGGTTCGCGGCCGAGCAGCCGTGCGCAACCTGTACCGACCTGCCTGCCAGTAGCGACTCTCGACCGGGGAGTCCTCGACCAAATCGATACGCGGCACCGGAACCAAGAAACCGGATTCGAGCGCGACACGGCACGCGTCACACGACGCGCGATCTGGGAACGACACCGACCACATCGCCAAGTCGGACCGAAACGAAATACCACGCGCTCGACAGAGCATCGTGTATCGAAGGGAGTCCATCGGGCTCGGCGTGCCCCCGCCCAAGAGAACTCGCGCCACGGCGCCATCGGCCGAGCCGAGGAGAACGCGGAGCGGCGCCGCATGGACGTGCGCCTGCAGGTTCGACAGAGCGATGTGCAGCTTCTGACCAGGACTGGTCCTCGCCGCGATCGCGAGGCAACACACGACCCCGACGTCGCGCAGACACTGCAACATGCTCGGCATGCCGCGCGACCATAGCGAGTCTCGTGAGGTCGCGTGCGCTTCGTCAGGACGCCGTCGGGGCGCGCGGCCGGTCGGGATGTCTCGGCTCGTCGGAGTCC
>JAGQQW010000346.1 GCA_020426005.1 Planctomycetota bacterium
GTCGCGTCAAGGAGACCCTGACCGCCCCACGACAGGATGCCCGCGAGGTCGAAGGCCGGATCGCCGATGCACAGATCGCCGAAGTCGATGACGCCTGCGACGCCGTGGTCATCGAGGAGCAGGTTTTCGCCATGCAGGTCGGAGTGCACGAAGACGAGTTGGGATTCTGGCGGAAGCTCTGGAACCGTGTCGACCCGCGCCGACTCGACGAGTCGGTCGACGACACCGTTCGTGTCGTGAGGCCGCAGCGTGTCGAGGATTGCGAGCTGCTTGCCGCGCCACGTCTCGTACTCGGGGCGTTGGAGCGGGATCTCGGGGCACACGACACGAACTTCTGCTGCCGGCATCGACGCGAGCTCTCGCATGAAGGTGCCGAGTTGGTGCCCGATGCGTTGCAGATCGTGATCGCGCGGATCCTCGTCGAACATCAGGCGACCCGGCAGCCAGTTCATCGCCGCGAAGCGCCATGGGAAGCCGTCGACGGAGAACGGGCCGCGCTTCACGACTACGGTCGGCAAGGTCGTCTTCGACGCGACGAGCGGCAACAAGCGCAGTTCGCGATCGAGGCGTGCTTGGTGCGCTTCGCGCTTGGGGAAGCGAAACGCGAGATCACCGACGAGGAAGATCTCGAAGTCGAAGCCTTCCCCCACACGACGGCCGCGCTCGTCCATGAGGTCCGGACAAGCACGATGGATGAGCGCCGTCGCGGCCACATCGTCGAGGGCCGGGCGATGGCCTTGCCACGGAGCGTATCCCGTCATCCGTGCATGGTAGCTCGACCGATACGAACGGGCAGGCGGAGCGCGACGACCTTCGCAAGACCTACGCTTCGTGAAGATGCCCCGTTCTGCGTTCCGACGGACAGGTGCTCGGACTATCCAGGTCGATCGACCCCCATCCTCGCATCCACGCCGCTCGACCAGCTCCCTGCACCAACGACGTGCCATGAAATCCCGCCTCGATGCTCGCTTGCGCATGCTCGCGCTCTTGCTTCTTCCCGTGCCTGGGCTCTCGGCGCAAGTCGACTGGTCGCGGGTGACGACACCCACGAAGCCCCCTGCCTTGACGGATCATGTGCTCGCGTACGACGACATCTTTCTTCGCGCGCTGCTCTTCGGCGGGGACGATGGAACCGGTCCGACGAACTCGCTGTGGATGTATGACCCGAGCAGCGTTAGCTGGAGTCGTCGGAGTACGTTGACGTCTCCGCCAGCGCGGCTTCGTCATGCCGGCGCCTTCGATCACTCGCGCAAGACCTTCGTGATCTTCGGTGGGCGCGACAAGGTCGGGCTCCGCAACGACACGTGGGAGTTCATCAGCGGGAATTGGACGCTGATCACGCCGCCGACGAGCCCGACCGCGCGCGACGATCACGCGATGTGCTACGACAGCAACTCGAAGCGAATCCTCCTCTTCGGAGGGAGAACAGCAGCCGGAGCCGCGAACGATACCTGGGCTTGGGACGGCCAGAACTGGACGCAGATCACGACGCGTACGAGCCCGACCCCGCGGTGGGATCACGGCATGGTCTTCGATCGATCGCGCGGCGTCGCGGTGACGCACGGCGGCTACTTCGCCTCGGGGGTCACCGTGCGCACGGACACCTGGGAGTTCGACGGCAACGATTGGGCCCGGCGGACACCGAGTGTCAGCCCAGGAGCGCGCGCTGGTTACGGCTTTGTCTACGACCCGTACCGCCAACGGACTGTGTTGTCCTCCGGATACGCAGCGCCCGGATACCCCCAGGACACATGGGAGTGGGACGGCAACACCTGGACGCAACGCGTACCACGTACCAAGCCGCCCGGGCTGTCCGGGCATGCGATGTGTTACTCGACGGAGAACCTTCAGGTGATTCAGTTCGGCGGGCAGAACCCTGCCCGCAATAGCGAGACGTGGTTCTACGGGACCACGGAGCCAGCCACCGTCGAGAACGGGGGCCAGGCGTGCCAAGGTCGGATCGGTTCGGAACTCCTCGGCGTCGATGACAGTCGCTACCCGTGGGTCGGCGCGACGCTCGGCATCGAAGTTATGCAAGTGCCAAGTGGCGCACCCGTCGCGATCTTTCTCGGCTTCTCGAGAAACGCCTGGGGTAACTTCACGCTTCCGCTCTCGCTCGACGCCATCGGCGCAACAGGGTGCCGCCTCTTCACGAGCCCAGATCTCGTCACGGCAGCGACGACGATCGGGAGCAGCGCCAAATGGGACTTGCCGATCCCGAACATCGCGAACTTGAGTAGCAAGCAGTTCTTCCTGCAAGGCCTCGTGATCGCCCCCAATGTCAACGCCTTCGGCGCGGTCTTCACCAACCTCGGCGTCGTGACGATCGGCCGTCGCTGAGCACGAGGCGTCGCTTGCGGCCAACTCTCACCTACGAGTAATAACCCTCGCGATCCGCCGTCCAACTCCGCAGCATCTGCGCGTAGTTCCCGCGCAGCAGCGCGTGCGGATCCGGGCAACGCTCGAGGCTCATGTTGCCGCGCAGTCCTTCGAGCGATTCGTGGCCGTGCTCGGCCATCCAGATCTCGAGGCCGTCGCGCAGCACCTTGAGATGCTCGGGGCCACGCGTGAGCAGCGCGGCGACGAACTGCACTGCGTCGGCTCCGGACATCAGCGCTTTGACGAGGTCGGGAACCGTGTGCGCACCACCCGTACAGATCAGCGACGTGTCGAGGCGGCCGCGGAGGATCGCGATCGCGCGCAAGCGCAGCAGCAGGTCGCGCGAATGCGAGAGCTGGAGGCGGTTCTCGTACTCGAGCGCTTCGACGTCGATGTCGGCTTGGTAGAAGCGATTGAACAGCACGAGCCCCTTCGCCCCCGCAGCAACGAGACGCTTGGCGAGGTGCGGAAGCGACGACCAGAACGGCGAGAGCTTGACGCTGATCGGGATGGTCGTCGCGCGGACGAGTTCTTCGACGATGGCGACGAGTTCGTTCTCGATGTCGGCACCCGACCGATCGAAGTCGGCGGCGAGCTCGTAGAAGTTGAGCTCGAGGGCATCGGCGCCCGCGTCCTCCATCAGCTTCGCGTACTCGAGCCAACCGCCCGGCGTCGTGCCGTTGAGCGAGGCGATGACGGGAATCGACACGGCTGCTTTGAGCTTCGCCAGCTGATCGATGTGGTTGTGCGGCCCGAGCACGTAGTCATCCGTATCGGGGAAGAACGAGAGCGCCTCCGCCGACATGTGCGCATGCCCTTCGATCTGCGCAAAGGTGTTCATGCTCTCGCGCTCGATCTGCTCCTGGAAGAGCGAGCGCATCACGATCGCCGACGCACCGCTGTCCTCGAGGCGCTTGACGACGTCTAGATCATCGACGAGCGGCGATGCACCGACGACGAGGGGACTCGACAACTCGATGCCGCAGTAGTCAGTCGCGAGATTCATGCTTCACCTCCCTCGGTGCTCTGACCGACCGGGATCTTGATCTCCGCCAGTTGCTGATAGAGCGAGAAGCGCCGATCCGCTTCGACCTGTGCCTGCTTCTGCAAGCGCTGGTAGCGCTCGGGGTCCATGCGTTCGACCATGCGGAAGCGCGTCTCGTTGTTCATGAAGGCCGCGAGCTCCTTCTTGGGTTCGCGCGAGTCGAGTTCGAGCCCCGGGGCGCCGGTCGCCGCGCGACGCGGGTCGTAGCGGAAGAGCGGCCAATACCCAGTCTCGACCGCGAGCTTGGTCTGTTCGACGCCGAAGCGCAGGTCGTACCCGTGCGCGATGCACGGACTGTAGGCGAGGATCAGTGACGGGCCCGGGTAGGACTCGGCTTCGACGAACGCCTTGACGGTCTGGTTGTAGTTGGCGCCGAACGCGACGCGCGCGACGTAGACGTGGCCGTAGCTCATCGCTTCGAGCGCGAGGTCCTTCTTGCCGATCGAGCGACCCGAGATCGCGAACTTGGCCGATGCTCCGAGCGGCGTCGCCTTGGACGACTGACCACCGGTGTTGCTGTAGACCTCGGTGTCGAGCACGAGCACGTTGATGTTGCGATCCATCGACAGCACGTGGTCGA
>JAGQQW010000347.1 GCA_020426005.1 Planctomycetota bacterium
AAGGCCGCGAGCTGCCGCGACTCGGCCGCCTGCGCAGCGAAACCCGCCGCGAGGTCGGCGTGGCTCGGGGCTCGGGGAAGGTCGGACGAGACCTCTCGCGACCCACGCAGCTCGAACGCCGCGTCCGGCGCCGGGGCGATGCCAGTGAAGAACCCGATCACGGCCACCGCGAGCACCGCGGAAGCGACCACGCGCACGACCCGAGCCCCGTTCGACGACGTCGTGTCGGCCGTCGTTCGCTGCTCCTCGTCGCTCATGTCGACGCCCCGCGCGGCGCACGTCGGATCCGCACCGCGCACTTCTTGTAGTCGGGCTGCTTCGAGAACGGGTCGTACTCGTGCAGCGTGACGAGGTTGATCCGCAATCGCTCGTCGAAGAAGGGCACGAAGACGCTCCCCCGTGGCGGCTGCCCTCGGCCGTCGATCCAAGCCGTGATGTCGAGGTGACCTCGACGCGACTCGATCCGGACGAGATCGCCTTGAGCGATTCCCAGTCGCCGTGCGTCGTCGCGGTGCAACTCGACGTACGCCTGCGGCATCGCGCGTCGCAACGGCGGGATGCGCATCGTCATCGTGCCCGAGTGCCAGTGCTCCAGCACACGGCCGGTGCACAGCCAGAACGGGTACTCCTCGTCCGGCACCTCGGGGGGAGGTGTGTAGGGATGGAACCAGATCTGCGCGCGATCGTCTTCGCTCGTCGAGTGGTAGAACTGGAAGCCGTCGCCTTGCGGCACGAAGGGGTCTTCGCCCTCGACGAAGCGATACCGCGTCTCGCGCCAAGTGCCGTCGTCGGTTTCGACCACGGGCCACCGAAGCCCCCGTGCCCGCACGTACTCCCCGTAGGGCGCGAGGTTCTTGTGCTTGGTGGTGGAGAAGCCGCGGTACTCCTCGAAGAGTCGCTCGTCGACGTTGATGTCATAGTAGCGGCGGAAGTCCCAGGTCGGCACTTCGCGGCCGCGCTCGTCCTCCATGTGAAAGAGGAACTTCCCGTCGGCGTCGCGCATGGTCTCGAATCCGCGGTCGAAGAGGCGCCGCGCGACCGCGAGGATCTGCCAACAATCGTCTCGCGCCTCACCGGGCGGCTCGATCATCTTGAACCATTGTTGGGTGCGCCGTTCGCTGTTGCCGAACATGCCGTTCTTCTCGACCCACATGGCCGAAGGCAACACGAGGTCCGCCGCGCGGGTCGTCAGCGTCGGGTACACGTCCGAGACGATCAGGAACTTGCCCTCGAGCTCTCGCGAACGGTCGAAGTACTCGGTCGCGTTCGGCATCGTCTGACCGGGATTGGTGACCTGCACCCAGATGGTGTCGATGTCACCGCCTTGGTCGGCAGGCAGACAAAAACGCCGGAACATCTCGACGGTGTGTGGCCCAATGCGGTCGCTGATGCGTCCGGCCGGGACGTTCCAGCGACGCTCGGCGGCCGCGCGATGCTCGGGTTTCGCGACCAGGGTGCCCCCCGGCAGGAGGTGCACGAGCGTTCCGACCTCGCGCACCGTGCCGCAAGCCGAAGGCTGACCCGTCAGACTGCTCGGGCCGTCGCCCTCGCGACCCCAATGGCCCGAGAGGAGGTGCACGCCGTGCACCAGCGAGTTGATCGCCGTACCCGCCGTGTGCTGGTTCATGCCCATGCACCAGAAGCTCGCGATTCGCAGGTCTCGGTTGCCGAAGAGCTCTGCGAGCCGACGGATCTCGCGCGCGGGCACACCGCTGATCTCTTGCACGCGCTCCGGGGTGTACTCGGCGACGCGCGCCTTCCATGCCTCGAAGTCGATCGCCTCGCCCTGCAACGTGGGAGAGTCCGCTTGCGGCGCTCGGAACGCACAATGGTTCTCGACGAAGCGTCGATCGTAAGTTCCTTCTCGCACGAGCAGCGCCATGACTCCGAGCGCGATGGCGGTGTCGGTGTGGGGCTTGAACTCGAGGTAGTGATCGGCGAACCCCGTCGTGCGGGTGCGCCGCGTGCCGATGTCGACGAGCGTGGTCCGTTCTCCACGCGAGCGCCGATCCAAGAAGCGCGAGAAGAGCACGGGATGCATCTCCGCGGGGTTGTTGCCCCAGCAGATCATCACGTCGCATCGGTCGAGGTCGTCGAAGCAACTCGCTGGCTCGTCGACGCCGTAGGTGGCGAGGAAGCCGGTCACCGCCGACGCCATGCAGAGGCGTGCGTTCGCCTCGATGTTGTTCGTACCGAGGCCCGCCTTGACGAACTTCGTCCCCGCGTACCCTTCCGGAATCGTCCACTGTCCGCTGCCGTACAGCGCAAAACCGGCCGGATTGCGTTGAATGCGCTCGGCGATCACGTCGAGCGCTTGGTCCCACGAGATCGGGACCAGCTCACCGTTGCGTCGCAAGAGTGGGCGGGTGAGCCGATCGGGACCGTAGGGTGCGAGGCCGACGTGGTAGCCCTTCACGCACAGATGGCCCTTGTTCACTTCCGCTTGTGGATCGGCCTGAATCGCGACGATGCGTCCCTGGCGGACGCCGACCTGCACGTGGCACCCCGTTCCGCAGAAGCGGCACGGCGCCTTGTTCCACGTCACGCCGTCACGGGGTGACGAGCCGAGCGGAACGACCGAACGTTGGGCTTCGACGGAGCCTGCCACCGCCGCGCTCGCCGCCGTCATCGCCATCTGACGCAAGAAGTCTCGGCGATCCATGGCTCACTCCTCCGAACGGGGCTCGACCTCCGGATACTCGTCCGAGAAGTCGTGAAAAACCGGAAGCACCGCGCCGACGCCCGTCATCGCCTGCACGCTCTTGAGGAGCTCTTGGCCTTCGTGCGTGCTGGGTGCCTCGACGACGATCGCCAAACGCCCCCCCATCTCGGGACCCAACGAGACGCGCCGATCTTCCGACAACCTCGTCACGACGGCTTGCCTCTCCCGAGGCGCGTTGGGCAAGAGGACGACGGCACCCGTGATCGGCATGAAGACCTCGCGCGAAGCGTAAGAGAAATCGCTCGCGATGCTGCCGTGAATCGGACCTCGGCCACGTCACGCATGACTTTGATCACGCGCAACTCACTCCGACCTTGGCGCGCTTCACGCTTCAGGTAGGCTCCCGACGTGATCGACTCGGCCCCAGCGCGACATCTCGCACGCGGCTTCACGATCGTCTTCGCGCTCGTCGGTGCCTGCGCGCAGGGCGAGGACCACGGAGCGTGGCGTGCCGAGCTCTTCTCCGAAGAAGGACGCGCGGAGCCGTCGACGCACGCGTTCGAAGAGACGATTCGCCGACCGGAGCGTCTTCGCGGCATCGCGGCGCCGGGACCGGACGGCAGTGTGGTCCGGGTCGCGTGCTTCACGTGTCACGGTCTCTTGCAGGTCGAGCTCTCGGAGCGTGCCCCGACACCGATTCAGCCGGACGTCGGAGGGCCGCACGTGGGCCTCACCTTCGAGCACGGCCCGCTCGACTGCGCGCATTGCCACGACGCGAGCGATCCCAGCTGGCTGCACACGGCGGACGGGCATCGACTGCCGACCACCGAGGCGCTCGAGCTTTGCGCGCAATGCCACGGCCTGCAGTGGACCGACTTTCAACATGGCGCGCACGGCGGCATGCGGGGGGCTTGGGACCTCAACGCAGGCCCGCGTGAACGCAACCACTGCGTCGACTGCCACGACCCGCACCGCCCCGCGTTCGGGCAATATCGGCCGATGCCGCCACCCCGCGATCGTTTCGTGCCGACGCCTCCTCATCGTGCGCATTCGGAGCACGGCGCGCAGTCGCCGTCGCGAGCGGAGCATCGGACGAGGGACGTAGACCAAGACTCCATGGAGGTGACGCCGTGAGCGGGCTGAACCGACGTCGTCTGCTCAAGGGCGCCGGCGCGACGCTCGGTGCGCTCGCATTCGCGAAGGCCGTCGAGCCCGTCTTCGAGTTCACGGGCAACCTCTCCGGAGACGAGTTTCTCCAGAAGCACTACCGGGAGCTCTCGCCGGACGACCTCCGAGAAGTGCTCGCGCGCCTCGAAGCCGAGACCA
>JAGQQW010000348.1 GCA_020426005.1 Planctomycetota bacterium
CGACGGCAGTCATTCGGTGATGCAGCATCCCGTGCGCAATTTCATGCGGGATGCCTACTTCGTGCCCGAGAGCAAGCGCGTCAGTAACTTGTTGCGTGAGTTCCGCGAGATGCGTGTGCAAGTCGCGATCGTCGTCGACGAATACGGTGGAACGAGCGGACTCGCGTCGATCGAGGACATCCTCGAAGAGATCGTCGGCGAGATCGAGGACGAGTACGACGACCCGGGTGTCGAAGAGGCTCCCGTCGTCATCAAGGACGAAGGGCATTGGGCTGAGTGCGACGCGAAAGTACGCATCAGCGAGCTCAACGAGAACCTCGTCGTCGAGCTACCCGAGTCCGAGGACTACGAGACGCTGGGCGGGTTCATCGCGAGCCAGCTGGGCCGGATCGGGGCCGCAGGCGAGGTCTTCCACTGGGAGAACGTCGAACTCACGATCCTGAGTGCCGATGCTCGCCGGATCGGACGCGTTCGATTGCGCGTGCTCGAAGCCGAGGCACGCGCCTCGTGAACCCCCGTGCGACGCAATGCGTCGCCATCGTGCTACGGCGCACCGACTGGCGCGAATCCAGCCGCATCGTGACGCTCCTCAGTCGCGAGTACGGGCGGCGGAGCTTCCTCGCGAAAGGTGCACATCGCGCGAAGAGTCCGTTCCTCGGTGCGCTCGACACGTTTCACGTCCTGGACGTCCGAGTCCGCGTCCGCGATGGGCGCGGCCTGCAGATCCTCGACGGCGCCCGCGTCCTGCACGGGAATCGCGTCTTCCGAACCGATGCCGTTCGTTACGGTCTCGCCACCCACCTCGCCGAGGCCGTCCAGGTCGCGATGCCGGAAGGCCGCGCCGACCCCGAACTCTTCGACGTGTTTCGTGGCGGTCTCGCGCTGTTTCGCATGGCCGCCGCCGACTCGTTGCCCGTCATCGCGACCGCGTTGCTCTTGCGGACCTGCAGGACCCTCGGCGTCCTCGCCGATCTCGAACGCTGCGCGGACAGTGGAGAAGCGCTCCCCGATCGCGGTCGCATCGGCTTCCTTGCCTCGGAGGGAGGATTCGTGAGAGAGGCATCGCGTGGGCGGAGTCTCGATGCCTCGCTTCCTCGGCTCGCGAACTCGATCCTCGAGACGACAGGGCGAGCACTCGAGCAACGATCCGACGACCCGAAGTCGGTGCGCAATCTCCTCGTGCTGGTCCACGAGCTGCTCTGGACCCAGCTCGGCGAGGAACCGCGCACCACGCTGCCGCGCTCGATCTTGGGATAGCTGACGCCGTGCCCCCCCTCAGCAGCTCGATGCTCTCCAAAAACGCCATCGCGTCGCGGGCGAATCGCTGCATGATCGAGGGATGCCGTCGATGGCCCGTACTTCTGTGTACTCGTGCGCGCTCGCGGGCTTGCTCGTCGCCTGTGTCGTCAACCAACCGCTGCCTCGCACGCCTCTCGAATTCTTGACCGCGGCGCGCGGCGCGCTCGACGAAGACAAGCCGAACCGTGCGCGCTATCTGCTCGAAAAGGTCGACGAGAGCGAGTTCCGAAGCGACGACCTCGTGCGCTACCAAGTGCTCTACGCCGAAGCGCTGCTCCGTTCTGGCGAACCCTACGACGCCTTCCTGGCAATCCAGAAGATCCCGACCGATCATCCGACGAGTCCGTTGCGGCCTCGTGCCGAGGACCTGCAATTCGAGGCAGGCCGTCGCCTCACGGCCTCTGGCTGGAACTTCCTCGGAATCGCGAGCGACCTCAACGACGGGACGGCGGTGCTTCGCCATTTCGTCACGTACTGGCCGCGCTCGCGACACATTCCCGAAGCGCTCCGAATCCTCGGTGAAGCCGCATTCCTCGTTGAGGACTACGACCTGGCCATCCACCGCTATACGCAACTCGTGCAGATCAACCCTTCTCCCGAGCTCACCGATCTCGCGGCTTCGAGGATCGCGATCTCGCACTTCAGGAAGGTCTTGGGACCCGACTACGACGCTGGTCAGATGCTTCGCGCTCGCAAGGAGCTGACCGGATATCTCGAACGAGCTCGCTCGCCCGAGCGCATCGAGGTCGCCCGGAAGGCGCTCGCGACGATCCTCGAGTGGGAAGAAGAACGCGGCCTCGATGTGGCGCGGTTCTATCTCACCATCGACAAACCCGAAGCCGCGATCCAGAGGCTCGAGGCCTTGCTCGCGCGCGCCGAGACGGAGCGTCGTGACGAAGCGCAAGCACTCCTGACCCGTGCTCGTGAGCTCCTGACGACCCTCACCCCGAACGATGCCGCAAAGCGCGTCGATGTCGGTGAAACCGATCCCGGTCCCACGACCGACGAAGGTCCACGCAGTCGAGGTATCGCGCGATGACCAAGCACTCCGTCGTCGTCCAGCTCGCATATGCGACCCTCGCCACGACGGCCGCTCTCGTCGCCACGTCGTGTGGCTACCGGTCCGGTTTCGGCAATCCACACGGGATCCGCAGTGTCGCGATCCAAACGGTCGACGATCAGTCGTTTCGTCGCGAAATCGCCGCGCTCCTCACGAAGCGCATCGGCTCCGATCTGACGCGATACACGGGTCTCGTTCCCGGTCGCCATGGCTCCGCGGACGCCGTGCTCGAAGTCACCGTCCTGAGCGCGCCTGGCCGCTCCGTCGTCGAAGGCGATGGCGGCTCGATCCGCGAGGGAGCGATCGCTCTCGATGCCCGTGCACGACTGATCTCGCGCTCCGGCAAGGTCCTGAGTGATCGCCGGTATGCCGATTGGGCCGAATATCGCCCGTCGGTGGGCGAAACGCGATCCGGCGCCCTCGACGAGGCCGCAGCCGACCTCGCACGCAAGATTCTCATCGGCATCGACGCGAACTTCCTCGACGAACGGTGATCCGCGCAGGCGGATACGTGGCCACTCGTCGCGCCTCCGCCCGAGCTTCGGCCTGCGGGACATCGTCGGCCAGGCCTCGTTTCGCGGGAAATACGGTCCTATTTACTTGCCTGTTTTCCACGCAGGCTTCCCTGCCTTCGGGCGGATTGCTTCGACGTCCGACAAGAACAGAAGCGGTCGAAGCTGTAGTTTGACCCTACCAACGAACCTCGAGCGACGAACTCATGACGCAGCCAGGCGAGAACTCGCCGCAAGACTCTCCGGACAAGAACACGCCGGAACGCGGTCCCGACAAGGATGCCAAGAAGCCCCGCGGGATGGGCGGTGTCTTCATCATCATGCTCTTGCTGCTCGCGCTGATCCTCATCGTGAGCCGCAGCGCGGACCAGAGTCGAGGCACGCCCTACGACTTCTGGTGGCGGTTGTACAACGCACGGTTCAGCAAGATCCTGCTCGGGCCCGACAGCAGCGTCACGGCGCAGTACGAGAACGCCGACGGGCAGATGCGGAAGTTCCAGACGAACTTCAAGCAGTTGACGCCGGATCAACAGCAGACGATCCAAGATCTGCAGGCAGTCAAACTCGATCGCTCGCTCTACGAGAGTCGCGGCATCGCGGGCCTCATCGACGATATCGAGGACGGCTCGACCCAAATCGTCAAGGCTTGGGTGATCGATCAAACCGCACCGCACAAGCTGTCGACGGAGACACCCCAGCAAACCGGCACCGAGCCGATGCGACAGCAGCAGAGCTACGTCACGGCGATCGTGGTTCGCGGTTCGGGAACCAAGTACGTCAAGATCCCGAGCAGTGACCGACTCGCGGGGCTGCTCGCGATCCTCAAGCAGCGCGAAGTTCCGGTACAGATCGTGCCGCTCGCGCCCGACGCGCGCTTCGAGATCGAGAAGGTCGACCAGTGGACGATCTACTTCTTGTCGACGATCGGACCGTGGATCCTCATCATCGCGCTCTTCTGGTTCTTCATCATCCGCCAGATGCGCTCCCCCGGTGGAACCGGGGGCGTGCTCTCGTTCGGACGATCGCGCGTTCATCGCTACAACAAGGAACAGCGCACGCAAGTGACCTTCGACGACGTCGAAGGCATGGACGAAGCGAAAGAAGAGGTCCGTGAGG
>JAGQQW010000034.1 GCA_020426005.1 Planctomycetota bacterium
CGATGCGTTCAACGTCGAGAAGGACTTCCTGATCGGGAACACGACGACGCTCACCAAGCGCGAAGTCGTCACGACGGCCAACTGCAACCAGTGCCACGAGTCGCTCCGCGCGCACGGCACGATTCGCCGCAACGTCGAGCACTGCTTGATGTGTCACACGTCAGGTGCCGAAGACCAGAACGACCCGACGCGGCAAGGCGGGACGCCCGGCGTCTCGATCGACTTCCGCGTGATGATCCACAAGATCCACAACGCCCAGCACTTGCCGTCGGTCCTCGGCGTCACGACCAACGCGGATGGCACCCGCAAGTATGACTCGACTCCGGCCCCGTACCTGATCGGCCGCAGCACCGACTTCTCCGATATCGGGTTCCCGATCTGGCCGAACTTGACGAACCCGATGCCGCGTGACGAGGGCTACAGCGCGCTCACGTCGACCGAGCGAGGGCTCGAGGATCAGATGCGCTCGGGGGTCACGAGCTGTGACAAGTGCCACGGCGACCCCGACGGCGATGGCCCGCTCCCGGCTCCGGCCCAGGGCAACCTCGCCTACACCAATCCGATCCGGTCCGCTTGCAGCTCTTGCCACGACGACTGGGATCCGGCGAAGCCCTACAAGAGCAACTTGCTGATCATGCCGGCGCAACCGGACAACACGGTCTGCGTCCAGTGCCACACCGAAACGGGTTCAGGCCTCGCGGTCCGCGACGCACACATGCACCCGCTGCTCAATTCGACCACGAACGCCGGTCTCGTCTTCAACGTGACGCAGGTCACCGAATCGGGCACGAACAACAGCAACGGCAAGCTCGATCCGGGTGAGAAGATCAAGGTCGACTTCACACTCAAGGACTGGCAAGGACTCGACGTCAACGTGAGCGAACTGGCTCGCATGGAAGCGGTCGTCTCCGGCCCGACCTCCAACTCCAACGTTCTGCTCGAAGCGAGCTTCCCGACCGCCGCGATCAGCGGCGCCTCGATCAGCACGCACCTGCCATCGAAGCAGTTCGTCGAGTTCGTCGGCGACGCGACCTCGAGCCCGGACACATTCACGACGAGCATGGCTCCGCACTGGAACGTCACGGCCGCCACGACCACGGTCTGGCACGTCGACAGCAAGGCCACGGGCAGCACCCTGAGCGCAGCCGCGAACGCGATGCAGAATTACGTCGATGTCGTCGACGGTACCAAGTTCACGCGCGGGGACTATGTCGTCATCGCGGACGGTCTCGCGGGTGAAGAATACCTGCGCGTCCAGTTCGTTCAGACCAACCGCCTGTGGTTCTCGTCGACCCACAGCTCGTACGACCAGCCCGCGCTGCGCGCCGCACACGCCAACGGCACCGCGATCGAACCGGTCACGCTCGTCGAGAAGACCCTGACGACCGACTACACGCTCAACGCAACGACCGGCGCGATCACCGAGGTCGCCAACTTCCCGGACGGCAAGGGCGTCCTCGTGTCCTACACGACCGACTTCGTCGTGCCGGCCACGTACCCGACCGCTCTCAACGGTTCGCCGAGCTATGACTCGACCTACGGCAAGTGGGCCGGCATGAGCCTCGTCGACGGGACCTACACGGTGTCGCTCTGGGGTGAACGAACCTTCACGGTCAGCGCCGTCGGCGAAACGACGAGCTACAACTCGGTTTCCCCCGCGGGCCAGAAGGACTTCCTGGTCGGCTCCGCGACGACGATCACGCCACGCGCGGCGATCTCCTCGGCGGACAACTGCAACGCGTGCCACAACGACATCTGGTTCCACGGCTCGCACCGCCGCGGCTTCGATACCTGCCTCGCTTGCCACGGCACGGCCGGCGCGGAAGACCGTCCTCAGTACGTCGCGGCCAACGCGCCAGCGACGAACGACACGACGATCGACTTCCGCCAGATGCTGCACAAGATCCACATGGGCAGCGACCTGACCAACGCGTCGACCTACACGGTCGTCGGCTTTGGCTCGGGCTACCCCAACAACTACTCGGCGCACACCTACGACAAGGTCGGCTTCCCGGTCATGCCGGGTGGCACGAAGCAGTGCGCGAAGTGCCACGGCGACGGCAACACGGTCTGGACCAACCCGCCGAGCCGCAACCACCCGTCGCAGCCGAAGGACACGCGTTCTTGGCTCGTCGCGTGCAGCAGCTGCCACGACTCCGACGCGGCGAAGGCGCACATGGACGCGCAAACGTCTCCGATTGGCAGTGGCACCGAGTCCTGCGCCGTCTGCCACGGCGTTGGCAAGGAATGGAGCGTCACCGAGCGCCACAAGGCGCAGTGATCTCCTGATGCTCGACGCATGAGGGCCGCGCTCTTCTCGCTGATCGTGCTCGCCTGCCTGGTTGGCTGGGCGACCCTCGGCGGGGGGAGCGCGGCCCCGACGTTACTGCCCGGCTCGATCGAGGAGACGGAGGCAGGTCTCGAAGCGGAGTATGCCGAGATCTTCGGGGAGGAGCCCGAACCGCTTCCTCTCCAGCGCGACCTGCGCGAACGCACGGTGAGCCGGGCGCTGCGCCCCGAAGCCTTCGAGAACGACGCGCCGAAGGCCGTGCACCCGGATTCGGAGCGCGCCTACTACGCAGCGTTCGCCGAAGTCCTGCAACGTGACGAAGCGGAGTTCCGGCGCATCGCGGAGCAGACACTGTCCGAGTCGACGAGCGTTGCCCAGCGCGTGGCGGCAATTCGCGTTTGGCATGACGCGCCTGTCGAGCCTCGCTATCGACTCGTCGAGACCGCACTCTCGATGCCCGAACTCGACGAACGCGTGCGGGACTTCGCGCTGCGCTTCGCGAGCGAACGCGCGCGGCGCGGCCCCGACGCGCGCGCAGCGCTCGCGCACTTCTTGGACCGAGCCCTCGCTCGCGGTTCGCAGATCGAAGCACGCTACCGCGCCGAGGCGTCGTTCGCGCTCCTGCGTTGGGGCGACGCCGCCGAGATTCGCGGCCGCGATATCTATCTCTTCGCCGAGAACGATCCCGGCGTCGTCGCGCGAGCCGCGACGGCACTCGCGGCGAGCGACGTCCCCGATGCACGCTTCGTGCTCGACCGCCTCGAACGAACCCATCCGACTCGCCAAGTCCGCGAAGCGGTAGCGCGAGCGCGTCGCGACGCGGCGAACCAGGAAAGCGAAGATCGCTGATTGGTGATCGCGGCGACGCGACTGTCCGCTGGCAACCCGCGCCTCGGAACTGTCTACTTCGCGTCGTGACGAAAGGGCTCAGCATCGACCCGAGTGAACTCGCGGCGCGGCACTACGAGAACTTCCCGGTCGGGAGCTTCCTACTGCCGCGCAAGAAGCGCGTCCACGTCCACCGGCTCTACGCGTTCGCGCGCGTTGCGGACGACATCGTCGACGAGATGCACGATCGGACAGGATTGCTCGCATGGCGGGATGCCACACGACTCGCCCTCGAAGGTGTCCAGCCGCCCCGCGTCCCGCAGCTTCTCGTCGATCTCGCGGCGACCGTCCGATCGGAGAAGCTCGATGCCAAGTTGCTGTTTCGCCTACTCGATGCGTTCGAACGCGACCTCGATCAGGACAGGTATCGCGACCGCGAGGACGTCGCTTCGTACTGCCGTGACAGTGCCGACCCGGTCGGACGCCTCATGCTGCAGCTCTTCGAACGCGAGACGCCGGAGAACGTCGCGCTCTCCGACGCGATCTGCACGGGGCTCCAGATCCTCAACCACGCCCAGGACGTGAAGAAGGACTGGACCGAACGCCAACGCATCTACCTTCCCGAACGCTCGCTCGACGCACACGGTGTATCGCTCGAACACTTCGATCGCGAAGACATCTCGGATGGCCTGCGCGCGTGCGTGCGGGAGTTCGCGGATTGGGCACGCGAAAACTTCGCACAGGGCTGGCCCCTCCCACGCCGCATCGGTGGTCGCTTCGGCCTCGAGCTCGCGTCGATCCTCGCGGCGGCCACGCTCGTGCTCGAACGACTCGATGCGTGCGCGTACGACGTGTTCCGCGTGAGGCCGAAGATCCACAAGACGGATCTGCCGCGCATCCTGCTGCGCGCGATGCGGCGCAAGCCGCCAAAGGTCCTAGGCGGTCGCTGATCGACTCGGCTATTCCTTCTGCTGGTCCGGCGTCTTTTGCCGGTCCTGCGCGTCGTCCCCGCGCTCGCCTATGCACCAGAGCCCCTCATGCGTGCGGAGGAACAGCTCGCCATCCGATACGGCCGGCGTCGAGTTCGTCTTCTCGCCCAGTGCGTTCTCGGCGATCTTCGCGAAGCGCTCCGCGTCGGGGCGGAACACGAACGTCACTCCGAGTTGGTTCATCAGATACATGCGACCTTCGGCGACGACGATCGAGCCCCACATCTGGCCCTTGCCCGGCCGCTCGCGCCACAAGAGTTCGCCGGTCGTGGCGTCGTAGCAGACGAGTTCGCGCATGAACGGCTGATAGATCTTGCCGTCGATGCAGACACCGGTTCCCACGCTGCTCGCGACATCGGGATGGAACCACGCGCGTCGATCGGTTTCGCCCTCGTCGAGGTCACCGATGCGCAGGCCGAGCGACGGCCCTTCGTAGCCTCCTTGCAGGAAGGCGAGGTCACCCGCGATCACGGGAGTCGAGTAGGCCAGGTCGCCGCGCTTGTTGCTGACACCCTCTGCCGTCCAGCGGATCGCACCATCGGCATATGCGAGCGACACGACGCGCGTCGGGTGCACCTGCAAGATCGACTTCGACGAACCTTTGCCGAGCAGGACCGGCATCGCCCACGAACCCGTCATGCGCGGCTCCATCCCGTCGTCGCCATAGTCGGCGAGCTTCTCGTCCTGCCGCCAGATCGTCGAACCGTCCTTCGCGTCGAGCAGCGCGACGAACGGCTGCTTTCCCGGCCCACTGTGAAGGAGCACGCGCCCCTCGTGCAAGATCGGCGACGTGCCGTAGCCCCAACGGTGCCGAAACTCGCCGAAGTCGCGCTTCCAGAGCAACTCCCCTTCGAAGTCGTAACACCAGAGCCCGGCCGAGCCATGCCACACGACGACGCGTTCGCCGTCGGCAGCCGGTGTCGATCCGCAGTACGGATTGGTCGGGTGCGTCGGCATCTTCTTGTCGAACAGGGCGGTGCGCACCCAGAGCCGTTTGCCATCGACACGATCGAAACAATACAGCGCCCGGCGCTTGCCCTCTTCGTCCTCGGGCATCGTCAGGAACACGCGCCCGTTGGACACGATCGGGCTTCCGTTGGCGGCGTGCTCGAGTTGGGTGCGCCAACGCACGTTCTTCTTCGTCGCTCCGTCCCACTCGACGGGCACGTGCTTCGCGGGTGTCGCCCCATCGCCGCTCGGCCCATGGAAGTTCGGCCAATCTTGAGCGTACGTCGGCGCCGCGAAGAGCGCGGACATGCCCACCAGACCTGAAGCGAATCGATGGCGCATCACGCGGCACTCACCGCTTCGAAGCGCACGTTGTGCGCGATGCGCTCGATCTCGTCGACCATGCAGCGACGCGAGTGCAACGCGAGACCGCCGATCAAGAACGGAGGCCACAAGACGTGGATCGCTTGCATCATCTGGAACACCATCCCGGGCATCGCGGAAGGGAGTGCGTAGGTGCGCAGGATGAAGTAGAGCGCGACGATCACGACGAAGCCGAAAACGATGAGGAATCGACCGGTCATGCGGAACGCGTGCGCGCCTTCCTCGAAGCTCCATTGCAATCGCGTCGGGCTGGCCTCGAGTCGCGCCTCGCCGTGGTGGATGAAGCCGCTACTACTGTGCCAGCGAACACGGCTCGGCTCGACGACATCCAACGCGATCCCGCGGACCATCTGGGACCGGATCTCGCTGAGCCGACTCGCGAAGATCTTCAAAAACGGTCGAGAAACGCCATCGAGTGGCACTTCGCGTGTGACACTGGCAGCGAGCGCGCTCTCGGCACGGAGCAAGAACACGGCGCCCGCTCCCCAGATCACGAGCGCACTGACGAAGATGACGTGAAGCCAGAAGCTCGCGGTTTCTTGGGTCATGTTCGATCTCGGGGTGCGATTGACGGTCTCTTCGGTTCACACCGTCGTCGATCATAGCCGGCTCCCCCGCGTGCCGCGTTGGACCCTCCGGGCTTGTTTCCCGAGACCTGGTGCTGCGTGATGGCTCGATGGGAATCATCACCATCGTCCGAGCGATCACGGAAGCCGAACTCGAGGCGTTGCACGCGGATCCAGATTCGATCCACGAGTTTCTCGAAGGCGACGACTGGGTCCGCGAGGTGGTCACGCCCAAACGGCCTTGGTGGCAGTTCTGGCGCAAACCGCAGACGTTGCCGTTCACGATTTCGGCACGCTTCGAATCGCCACGCGACGAAGACGTCGTCGATCTCGACAAGGCATGGCACGGCTTGCATTGGCTCTTGACCGGCAGCTCCGAACCGCTCGGCGACCTGCGCTCCGTGCTCGCCGACGAGGCCGGTGACGTGTGCCGTCTCGTCGGTGGCCATGCTCACGAGGTCGGCTACGGCCCCGCACGCACGCTCGACGTCACCGCGACCCGCGAGTTCGCGAAGATCTTGCACGCGCTCGACCACGCGACGTGTAGGCAGCGGTACGACCCCGAGCGCATGGAAGCCGATGAGGTCTACCCCGAGGGGATCTGGCGCGCCGAAGGCGAAGGAGCTCTCGAGTTCGTCCTCGACGCGCGCGATCGCTTGGACGCGTTGCTCCAGCGCGCGAGCGCCTCGGGTCGCTGCCTCGTAATCTGGGCCACTTGATCGAGCGGCTCCGACGCGCGTTGCTGTTACGATTCCATCATGGATTCCTCCGCCGTCATCGCCTGCTTGCAGCGCTATTTCGAGACGCGAAGCGACGTTGTCGCCGTGTATCTCTTCGGAAGCGTTGCGCGCGGTGTCGACACACCCAAGAGCGACGTCGACGTCGGGATCTTCTTCGGCTCGTTCGCGCGCGACGAGCTGCAGCGGCTCGGAGACCTCGAGGACATCCGAGCAGATCTGGAGACCATGCTTGCGCGCACAGTCGACGTGATCGCTGTCGACCGCGCGTCGCCGGACTTCCTGCATCGCATGCTGCGCGACGGCATCGTCATCGCCGATCACGACCACCAGGCGCGACTCGAGTTCGAGGTCAAAGCACGCAACGAATACTTCGACCTCCTCCCGATCCTCGAACGCTACAGAGCCTCGGTGCTCGAGAGGCTCTGATGGACGGCTCTCTGATCGGTGGGGCGGCGTTTTGGCCCTGCGAATCCGCCGATCTGCCGTAGCGCCTTGCGCGTGGCCCCCCTAAGCTCCTGTCCGCCATGGCCTCGCCTCCCCTGGCCGCCGCGCGGAGCCCCGCCGAGATCGCCCGCGCGTCCGGTTCGAACTTTCTGACGAGCTTCCTGTTCCTGTCGCCGGGACGCCGTCGCGCATTGCTCGCGGTCTACGCGTTCTGCCGCGTCGTCGACGATGCGGTCGATGCGATCGACGAGGATGGCGCGGCGACCGACGAGCGGCGCGTTGAGGCGCGCCGCCAACTCGACTTCTGGCGCGAAGAACTCGACGCCGCCTTTGCGGGCAGGCCACAGACACCGACCGGGTTCGCACTCCATCGCGCGGCCGAGCGGTTCGACCTCGACCCTGCGCCACTGCACGACGTGTGCAATGGCTGTGAGATGGATCTCGAAGCGCGGAGCTACGTGACGTTCGCTGCACTCGAGGTGTACATGCGGCGCGTCGCGTCGGCGGTCGGGATCGCATGCCTGCCGATCTTCGGTGCTGATCCCGAGCGTTCGCGTGCGTATGCCGACAAGCTCGGGATCGCGCTGCAGTACACGAACATCCTGCGCGACGTCGCCGAGGACGGCGCCCGCGGCCGTCTCTATCTACCGCTCGATACTTTGGAAGCACACGGCGTCGATCGCTCGACACTCGTTCCCGCACCACCGCCGGCATCACTCACACCGGGTGGTCCGATCGCACGCATGCTCGTCGCCGAACATCAGCGAGCGAAGTCGTTGTATGCGGAAGCCGACGCGGTGCTGCCCGATGCCGATCGCAGCGCGTTGAGGCCCGCACGCATCATGGCGAACATCTACAGCGACCTGCAGGGGCGCGTCGAGAAGCTCGGCCCCGATGTCCTGACCGCACCGCGTTGCCGCGTGCCTCTCGTGCGCAAGCTCTACCTCGCCACGTTCGGTCTCTGAGTCGTTTCGCACGGTGTCCGACGCGCGTCCCCTCGTGACCATCGTCGGTGGCGGCGTCGCGGGTATCGCCTCGGCCCTCGAACACGCGCGACTCGGCTTTCGAGTCCGACTCGTCGAAGCTCGCTCGACCCTCGGTGGTCGTGCGTGGTCCAAGTGCGGCATCGACAACGCGACCCACGTCATGCTCGGGTGCTACGACGCGTTTCGGCGCGTGCTGCGCGAACTCGGGACCGAGGATCGCTTCTACGTCCCGCCAGGGCTGCGACTGACGTGGCTCGGCGAAGACGGGACGTTGCACAGACTCAGGGCATCCGCGCGTTTGGGCAAGCTCGGCCTCCTCGCGGGCATCCTCGGCATGCGCAGTCTCGAACTGTCCGTGCGCATGGGCTTGCTGAGCGCGGGACGGATCGCGATGCGCGGCGGCGCGCTGGCAGGAGAAACCGTCTCGACGTGGCTCGCGCGAGAAGGCGTCACACCACGCGTGCGCGGTCTCTTCTTCGAACCACTCTGTCGCGCGATCATGAACCAAGAACCCGATCACGCGTGTGCGATGCTCTTCGCGAACACGCTGAAGATCGCGTTCACGAGCGGTGCTCGCGGGATGGCGCTCTGGGTGCCGACGACGGAGTGGCACGCGATTCTCGGCGAGCCGGCGCAGGCCGCGCTGCGCGATCGCGGCGCCGACGTGCGCCTCGGCACTCGCATCGATAGCGTCGACATCGACGGCGACCGCACTCTGCTGCGTACGAACGACGGCGAAACACTGCGAGATCACGAGCGAGTCGTACTCGCGGTTCCCTGGCACGTTGCGGCGAAGCTCGACCCGGACGGCCGCTTCGTGCCGGCAGCAGCCGACATGCACTCGGTGCCGATGCTCGGGCTGCACGTCGCGCTCGACGCAGCGGACGTACCGTGCAGCGATCCCGTAATCGCCTTCGAGAACGGACAACCCTTCCACTTCTTGTGTCGACGTCCCAACGAGTCGGGCAATCCGCAGGAAGGCGTTCCTGCATGCCTCCTCGCGGGAGAAGCGTTCGCACTCGATGGCTTGCCGAGACGTGAGATCGTCGAACTCGGCCTCGCGCAGCTCGCGCGCTTCACGAAGCGCACGCGGAGTTGGCCCGATCCCGTACGCGCGACGGCGCACGTCGTGCGCGAAGCACGCGCGACACTCGCCAGCACTGCCGGACCGAGCGCACCGCGACCTGCAGCAGGTGCGACGCGCGTGCCGTCGCTATTCCTCGCAGGCGATTGGACCGATACCGGGCTACCGTCGACGCTCGAAGGCGCGGCGCGCAGCGGCTTCGCCTCGGCTCATCGATTGGGCGCGGACGCCAAATCGATGACGTAGCTGAGCGCCGCACCGAAGATCGACAGCAAGAACGCGAGGATCACGACGTACGCAGTCACGATCACCCATCGCGGCGTGCCGCTGGTGGACTTGCCGCCGTTCTCCCAGATCTCGGGATCGTAGGTGTCCGGGATCTCGACGGATTGATACGAGATCTCCTCGGCGCTCTTCCACCCGGTGCGCTCATCGGAACCACATTCGGGACAAGCCCGGCGTCCCGCTACGAACTCAGTGCCGCAGTGCGGACAGACGACTCTTCGTTTTGGACCTGCTTCGGCCATTGGATCAAGGTTAGCACGTGACCGGATTGCCGTAGGTCTACTCGAACCCGATAGTGCAATGACCATGCCCCCCCCCGCAAGAACGAGACCAGCCGCGACTCGAGCGCACGACGCTGCGAATCGTTTTGGCAGCAGCGATATGCCTCTATGGGATCGCCGTGTGGCGCGCAGCATGGATCGGAGACGATGCGCTCATCACGATGCGCGTCGTCGACAACTTCGTGCATGGCGATGGAATGCGTTGGAACCTCGCCGATCGTGTCCAAGTCTCGATCCACCCGTTGTGGATGCTGCTCGTGTCGGGCGCGTATACCATTCTCAAGGACCCGTATTGGTCCTTGATGGGCCTCTCCCTGTTGTGCGTCGCCATCAGCGTCATTCTGCTGACTCGCTGGGCGAACTCGCTCGGAACCGCAATCCTGGCGATCGCGCTCCTCGCTTCGTCCAAGGCCGTATGCGACTACTCGACGAGTGGCCTCGAGAACCCATTCACGATGTTGCTTCTCGTGATTGCAGTGCATCTAACGACGCGTGCGGCCAGGTCCGAGCGGGCCTACCTCGGACTGTGCATCGTGAGTGGCTTGATCGTACTCGCACGGTTCGACCAGTCGTTGGTGGTGTGGCCGTTCTTGGCCGCATACGGCTACCCGCATCGGTGGGGCCGCGCGATTCGATCGATGTTGATCGGGTTCCTACCACTTGTGGTGTGGCTCGCATTCGCAACCGTGTACTACGGAAGCCCTTTACCAATCATCGCGCACGCCAAGGTCTTCGCGCTCGGCGTCGATTCTTCAATTCTCGCGGAGCAAGCACTTCGGTATTACGCCGATTCTTGGACTCGAGATCCAATCAGCATCGTCGCGATCGCGTTCGGCCTGCTCCTCAGCATCATCCGCCGAAGCCGCCTGTCGACCTGCATCGCGATCGGCATCGTCTCGATCTTCGTCTACTGCTTGCGTGTCGGCGGTGACTTCATGTCGGGACGCTTCCTCTTCACACCAGTCGTCCTCGTGGCCCTCTGCATCGCACGCGAGTCGTCGATCACGAATCGGCGCCGCGAGTTCGTGCTCGTCGGTGCGGCCGCCATCGTGGGACTCGGCCTGCTTTCGCGACCACCGACGTGGCTCTCACCGACCGACGGCTATCGTTCGCCCAACACGGTGCGAGGCGTCGTCGACGAACGCGCACACTACTACCACGAGCTGGGGCTCGCGAGTTCGGCGCGACAGCCGATCGTCGCACGCGCACTCGAGCCACTGTTACAGGCGAGTGACAGCGCTCGACCATTGGTCATCGTCAAACGCGCAGTCGGTTACTTCGGCGTCGTCGCAGGCTGTGCAGCCCATATCGTCGACCCACTGCTGACCGACCCGCTCCTCGCTCGACTACCCGTTGCACAGCCTTCGAAGTGGCTCCCTGGCCATGGAACCAGGCGCATTCCGCGTGGATACCTCGAGACGCTCACGACGGGTGAGAACAAGATCGAACATCCGTCGCTCCGGCGCTTCTACGACAACCTCGAGCTTGTCGTGCGGGGGCCTGTCTTTTCGAAGAAGCGATTCGCTGCCATGTGGAAGCTCTGGACCGATGACGGCGATCTCGAGCGCTACGTCGAAGAAGAGTATCGAACTGCCCCACAGAGAACCTGGTCCATCGATCGCTTCCGAGGACGCGTCGAAGTTATGAGCCGCTTCGACCCCCGAGTACTGCAACTGGACTCGGATGGGATTGTCGTGATGCTGGGACAGGTGAAGCACGCGAGCCGCATTACGGTTTGTCTGGACGTTCACGACACGTATCGCGTCACCTTCGAAAACGAATCCAAGTCGGTCGCGGCGATCGAAGTCTCGACCGTTGCACAAGTGCTCGAAGGCGTGCGACCTCACGAACTCGCAGTCCCCGCGGCTGCGATGAAGTCGGGTTTCGACAGCATTCGAATTGAAGTCCTTCAGTGCGACGCGGACGGCATCGCGTCGATCGGCCCGATCGAACTCTCGCAATAGAATTGCTCACCAGAGTTCCGTGGCTTCGTGGCTTCGCGCCGATTCTCGGCCTGAAGTCGCGCCCGCCGGACGCCTACGGAGAAATCGTGCATACTGTCCGGCTCCTCTCTCGCGCTCTTTCTGGCCGCTGCACGTTCGCCATGCTCCGTACCGCTTTCGCGTCGTCGTTCCTCTTTGTTTGCTTTCCTGGCCTGTGTCACGGCGCTCTGGCAGCCCAAGGGCAGCAAGAACAGCTCGAAGCGAAATCGGGCGTCGTCCATCGCGCGGGGAGCATGAAGGCGGTCGACTGGACGAAGCCGTTCGTGCCCGCCGCGTCGCAGCCGAAACCGATCCAGCACGGGAACCCGTGGCCCGTCCTGCCCACGGTTGCGGAAACCGCACCGCTGCGAACGCCCGCGACACCAGCACCCGCGTTGGATCCACGCAACCCGAAGCCACTAGGACTGCTGCCGCACATCCAGGCCAATCGAGACGTCACGTTCACGGGTCAGTTTCGCTCGACGGTCAGCGAGCCCACGACTTCGCAGTGGGGAAACACGCTCTTCTACACGCACAACTGGGACGCCGCGACATCGACCAATGGCGGACTCTCGTGGTCCCGTCGCGACCCACGACGCCTGCCTAGCATCGACGGCGGCTTTTGCTGCGACCAATACACGATCCACGTGCCGACGCTCGGCAACGAGATGACGCTCTGGCTCCTGCAGTACAGCTACAGCCAGACGACCCAGAGGAACACACAACGCATCTGCGTCTACCGCTCCGAGGACAGCCTACGAAGCGGCGCCTTGGTGTGGTGGGACTTCGACCCATCGCTCTTCGGTTTCTCTGCGAAGCATTGGCTCGACTTCCCACACATGTCGTACGGCGATCGATTCGCGTATGCGACGAGCAACGTGTTCCTCCGCAACGCGAACGGCACGGACAGCTACGCCGGCAGCGTCTGCTTCCGCATGCTCCTGAGCGACCTCAAGACACAGAACGTCTCACTCCCGTTCAGCTACGTCGTGCAGGGCACGACCGCGTCGACGTGGCGCCTCGCACAGGGGATCAAGGCGACGGCGTATTGGTGGGAGATCCTGAACTCCGCGACCGGTCGTCTCTACTGGTGGCCCGAGAACTCGTCCACGGTCACACGTCGCCAGATCGCGATGTTTTCGTTCAACTTCGCGAGCGGCTCAGTCAGCCTCGACAAGAGCGGGCGCAACTTCATGGGACGCGCCGACTCGCGCCCGCTCGCGGGCTGGGTCGCCCGCGGCGTCATCGGCTTCGCGTGGATGGCCGGCCCGAGCACCAACCGTCCACACCCGTTCACGCGGTTCATCGAGCTGAGCGAAGCGAACAAGACGCGCATCCAGGAGATCGACATCTGGAACCCCGCAGGCTGCTGGGCCTACCCGGCTGTGGGTGTGAACCAACGCGGCGACGTTGGTGGCGTGATGACGTACGGCCAGAGCGATCGCTACCCCGGCTCGACCTGCTGGATCATGGACGCGACGGATCCGAGCCCGGTGCAAAACGCGCTCTACTTCGCGAACGGCGCCGGGGGCCCGTCGCAGAACGACTGGGGCGACTACATGACGGTCGAGCCACATCCGAAGTATCCGAACTCGTGGATCGGAACCGGCATGGCGCTCAACTCGACGAACGGCTTCGGGTCGAATCAGATTCCGCGTTTCGTTTGGTTTGGTCGAACGGCGGATCTGCAGGTCAAGCCCGACCTCGTGCCGACGTCCTTGACGGCATCGACGACGAATCTCCAACCGCTCGCCTTCCTCCAGCTCTACGCGAACGTCACCAACGAGGGCCCGGGTGCGAGCACGAGCGCGGCATCGATCGGCTGGTATCTGTCGACGGACTCCGTGATCTCGACGAACGACACGCTTCTCGGCCAGACGACGATGCAGGCCCACAGCGCCTACGCGAGTCACCTCTACACCACGACGGTGCGCGTTCCCGCGACTGCCCAGCCTGGGACCTGCTACCTCGGCGTCTACGCCGATCACACGAACGCGAACGCCGAAGAGTTCGAGAGCAACAACACGCGCGCTCTCGCCGTGATGTGCAAAGCGCCCCTCGCGGATTTGATGGTATCGACGTTCCTCGTCACGCCGACGACGTTCCAGCGAGGTCAGCAAGTCGGCGTCGAGACGATCGTCTTCAACGCCGGCAACATCGCTTCGACGGCGTGTACGTCGGCCTACTACCTTTCGCAGGACAGCCTGATCACGACGAGCGATCAGTTGCTCGCGACCTTCACGACTCCAGCGATCGGCGCGCAATCGATCGCGCCGACGGACAAGCGCTCGATCCAGATCCCGACGTCCGCGCCGCTCGGCACGTGCTACGTCGGTGCCTACGCGGACACGCTGAACACGGTCGTCGAGAGTTCGGACACCAACAACTACGCCTCGCGCATCGCGACATGTCAGGACGGCACGCCCGATCTCGCGATCCTCAGCGTGACCGCCGATGCCACCGCGGTCGGTGGCGCGCTCTTCGGGATGCCCATCACGACGGAGAACCGCGGCACGGGCGTCGCGCCCGCGTCGGTCACGGGAGTTCTGCTGTCGAACGACCTGACGATCTCGACGATGGATACGCTGCTCGGCAAGCAGCAGATTCCGTCGCTCGACCCGGGGCGCACGTCGACGCAAACGAGTCGTTTCGTGTTGCCGCGTTCTTTTGGTCAATCGACCGGCTACGTCGGTGCGTGGGCCGATGTCGATGGCTCGGTCACCGAACTCTCCGAGACGAACAACACGCTCGCCTCGTCTGCCGTAGCCATCACGCCCTTCGCCGGCAGCGGCCGAGACCTGGAGTGGATTCCTCGCATCGGGACCGCGGCAACGACCGCGTCCGGGCCGGCGACCTTCCAGCTCGGCGCCGGTCCGCGCAACGCGGCGATGTGCGTCGTCGCTCCTTCGCATGTCGGTGAGTATCACGTGCTGTTCTGGAGCGGCAGCAAGACCGTCGCGATCGATCCGCTGTCCGAGTTCAGCTTCCGCTTCGCGAACACGAACGTGCTGCCAGGCTTCCTCGGCTTCGTGAAGGCGTCGGGTCGCAGCTATCCCGAACAGAACCTGCCGCAGATTCTCGGACTACCGAAGATCCAGGTCTTCACGTTCAGTGCGTGGTTCGACGCGTCGTTCACGACGTTCCTCGGGTTCGGCACGAGCAGCACCGAAGCGTTCGTCGGCAGTTGACCACGACGCCGGCGCGTGCCGGCGCGTCGGTCAGAGCGCGGACACGATCGCGCGCGCGATGCGGTCGACCCTGGATGGATCGGCTTCCATCTCGGAGAACGGCGTGAACGTGCCCACGAGGTGATCGCGACGCACTTCGAAGCAGAGCGTCTTGCCCACGTAGCGTCGACCGAGACTCGCGGCCAAGGTTCCTTCGTGCAGCGCGTACGTTCGTGAGATGCCGACGTCGAACTCGAGTGCGTCGCCCGCGGTGACGAGCGCCTTCACGAGCTCTGGCGCAGCGATGCGTGTTCCGCTCGGGTCGTCCGCAATCACGTCGATGTCGGGTCGCAACGGCCAGTGCTCGATGCGCGAGGGCTCGTATTCGGCTCGCAGGCGCTCGACGATGCGCTCGTCGACCGGCACGTCGAGACTCCGTGGGGCATAGCTGTGCACCATCAGCGCTCGGCCACCGTGCGGCACGACAGCCTCGTACGCCGCTTCGATCGATCGCACGTAGCTCTGGTATCGCTCGAGTAGAAGCGCGCGATCGCCCTCGTCGGTGACGTAGACGTGCAGCCCCGGTGTGACCCCGCCACCACGGGAAGGTCTCTCGCCACCGTCCGCATAGGGTCGCTGCGCGACCTCGATCACGCGGTTGCAGTCGACGAACGTCCTCGGAACGAGGCAACGCGCGACCACGCACCACGCGCCCGCATCGGCCTCGACGTGCAGCGCAGCGATCGCATTCGCGAGTTCGGGCGCACCGACGTCCGTGTTGACGAAGAAGAAGTCGCGCAAGTCCGCGGGATAGTCACCGGCGAGCTTCGCGCGCACTTCATCGAAGTGGCTCGCCCGCGTCGCGCCATGCGGCACTTCGAGCAAGACGGTCGGCGCGCTCGCACGAGATCCGCGGAACTCCGTGAACTCGACGACGTGAGGAAGACTCTCGAACGCGCGCGACCCCGTCGTCTTCAACGATCAGATCACTCCGAGGAAGAACAGCACCATCACGACCAAGATCACACCGCCGATGACATACGTCCACAGGGCGGAGCGGTCGGCTGCTTCGATCTCGACGCTCGGAGCGGCAGGGCGTTGGGGCCGAACGACTCGCGCCGGAGTCGGCTCGGAGACGGACACAGCACGGTCCGCGGCGATGCGCGCGGCGGCAACGTGTTCGACCAAGACCGGGCGCGTGGCTGTCACGATCGCGACAGCGGGCGGCTTGCGGCGACGAGGACGTGCCGACATGGCGAGCGCACCGCACGTCGGGCAGGCGAGCCAGTCCAACGCGTACTGTCGACGGCAGTACTTGCATGTTTCGCCGGTGTGGATGCGCCGCGATTCCTCGACACGCCTACGATCGACCACCGGATTCGCCGCGACTGCACTCGGCGCCGGTGGTGTCGGTGCACACGGTGTCGCTCCACTCGATGCTGCTGGGCGTGCTGCTGGCTTGGCCGCGACCTGAAGCACGTGCAACAGGCTCGGTTCACGACGAGCCGGTAGCGCGGTCTTGACGTGGACGATCGGAAACGCCATCGGCTTCGGTGCGGGGAGAGCACGCAGAACGACGGGCTCACGACGCGCATCGGTGACGGCCGCTCGCGAGACGGTGACTTCGGTTGCGGCAACGTCGGCTTCCGCGAGTTCGGGCACCACCACCTCGGGCACTGCGACTTCGGGCGCCGCGACTTCGGGCGCCGCGACTTCGGGCGCCGCGACTTCGGGCACGACGGCCTCGGCAACTTCGGCATCCACGGCCGCCGCTGCAAGAGTCGCCGAATCGACCATCGGCTCGTCGAGCGCATCGGGATTCGGGAGGAAGCCCGTGAACCCAGCCGTCGACAAGTCTCGCCGCAACAAGTTGTGGAGATGCGACGGGAGCGACGACGACCCGTCGCGCCGCGCGTCGCGTCGTGCGGGACGGGTGACTGGCGCATTGCCGGACCCGGGCAACTGCTTGCCCAAACGTTGCGCGACGCGCAGGCGCGCGGGGCGCGACGCCGACAGGCGCAGCGAGCGCAGACGGCGCGGTGCGCCTTCTTCCATGCCCATGTCCGCGTCCTGAGAGTGCGCGCTGACATCCGACTTCGCGGCGACGAACGCCTGGGTCGTGAACGTCTGCTTCGCCGCGGCGCTGGTCACGAGTTCGGCCTCGAGAACGCGCTGCACGACCTGCCTCGCGGCCTTGCGCGACGCCTTGTTGCCGCTTCCGCGCACACCGCGTTCCGGCCCCCTATGCAATACGCAGGCGAAAGCCCGGCTGCCCACCATCTCTGTGTCCCTCCCAAGACCAGACTCGAGTCCGAAAGCGGACGAAGCTCCGAGAGATCGGTCCGCGACTCGATGCGCCGGATTCTACGCCCGTATCGAGACTTCAGGAAGGACCATCTGGTGTCCCCCGCTCATTCGCTGCGGCGTCGCTTCGAGGGCTTCGAAGCGGCACGACCACGACCGGTGGTCTTCGCGTTCTTCTTCGCTCGCGAGTTCGCGGGCTTGCGACGCCCCCGATCGCTCGATCCCCGATCGCCCGCACCTGAACCTTGTCCTGCGATCGCAGCGAGAAGCCCCTCGGCAAACGCATCGAGTCGCCACTCCTCGAAGTCGCCCGTCGCTTCGAGTTCGGCCCGAGTGGAAGGGCGTGGCCGCAACTTCGAAACGCGCTCGAGCACTTCGCGGTGAAGCACGAGCGAGGCATCGATCCTGGTCGTATCGGCGACGCGCTTGCGCCAACGCTTGAGGCGCTCGAACACCTCGCCGTCCTCGCGACCCTCCCGACGCTCCGCGGACGAGCGTTCGGGTTCGACCGGCCGGTTGAGACCGGGATGATCCCGCAGCGACTCCAGAATCCGCACCCAAATCGCGCCGTAGCGCTCGAGCGGCCGCCCCGCGACGCCGTCGATGCGCGCGAGCCCCTCCAGGTCCGTCGGCCGCGCACGGGTGATCGCGAGCAGTTGCGCGTTGCCGAGCACTTTGAACGGCGGGAGATCGCGCTTCTCCGCGACACTTTCGCGCCAACGCCAGAGTTCGCGCAGCACGACGAGTTCTTTGGGCGCGAGCAAGTTCGACCCTTTGATCCGAAGCCACGCGTCCGGGTTCTTCGGTTCTTCCTTCGAACGCAGACGCTTGAGCCTTCGAAACTCGGCCCGCGCGAGTTCCCACCGGATCGCATCGGCATCGTCGAGCTCTTCGACGAGCTGGCTCGCGAGCTCGAGAAGATAGTGCGTGTCCTCCGCGGCGTAGCGCACCTGACTCTCGTCGAGGGGTCGCTTCCCCCAATCACTGCGCTGCTGGGTCTTGTCCAGCTTGGCCCCGAAGCGGCGATGCACGAGCGACGCGAGTCCGAACTGCTCCTCGCCCAGTGCGGATGCGGCGACCTTCGTATCGAACAGTCCGCGAAGCCGAACGTCGTGTTCCCGGGAGAGCAGCAAGATGTCGAACTCGGCATCGTGAAAGATCTTCTCGATGTCCGGGTCCTCCAGAATCGCGAAGAACGGATCGAGATCGAAGCCCGCGAGCGGGTCGAGGATCCAATCGCGCGTCGCATCCGAGCACTGGATGAGGCAGAGACGGGCACGATAGGCGTGCATAGAATTGGCCTCGGTATCGATCGCGAGGCGATCCACTCCCTCGATGTCGTCGAGGAAGTCGTCGAACGCCGCCGCGGTCGCGACGAGTTTCGGCTCCACGTGGCGCTTGGTCATGCATTCACCTCCCCACAGGATGCATCGACGCGGGCGCGTTCGGCGATTTTTTCCGTTCGGGTGCGCGGATTCGTTCGGGAAGGGTATCGCGCCTCGTTCGTTGCCCACGAATTCCGGGGCTCGGCGCGTACCCGACTACGGGTGCTGTTATCCTCGCCGGCCCGCGCTCATCACGACCGATCGATCTAGCACATGCGTCTGCCATTCGTTCCCGTCGCCCTTCTCGCTGCCGTCCTGCTCCCCGTGCGACGGGGACCCACTGCGCAGTCGGGCCCCCTGCCGGACATCGGCGTCTCGAAAACGCCAACGCAATCGATCGAGGGGCGGGTCCTGCGAGACGGCCAGCCGGTCTCCGGTGCTACGGTCACGTGCGCGTGGCGCAGCATTCCGGCCGTCGGCGGGAATAGCGAAATGGCTCGTGCCACGACCGAGAGAACGGCCACGACCGATGCACAGGGCTATTACCGCCTCGAAGTTCCGCCATGGCGAGACCTTCGAGTCCATGCCAGCACGGCCGATGCAATCAGCCCGATCCAGGGACCGATTTCGGCCCCGTTCACCGGCTCGGTCGATCTGACGCTCGAAGCCGGCGCCCCGATCACGGGCAAGTTCGACCTCGAAGGGACCCCCGTGAAGGCAGCGGTCCAGTTCGCGCTCGATCGCCTGCTTCCCTCCAAGACCTCGGTCCCGATGCGGGTCCTGAGCAAGAGCACGAACGACGGGTCGTTTCGGGTCGACGGGCTTCCCAAGGGCAAGTGGCAGTTGCGCATCGTGGCCGACGAGCGCGGCCTCAGGCCGCTCGCCGTCCAATTGTGCGAGACGGGAGTCAATCACGACATCGTGCTGAAGGGCGGCACTCGTTCGGACGTCGTCTTCGTCGACCGCGACGGCAAACCCGCCGAGGGCGTCGACATCGAAGTGATCGATCACGGCATCGTCGAGCGGGCGACGACGGACGCGACCGGTCGAGCTCACCTCGTCGGGCTGCAACGTGGTCATGCGACGACGATCATCGCGACACCCAAGACTGGTGGCTCGCGCTGTTACTACCCGCTCGAGCCAGGCATGGACCCTCAGGGCGACCTCCTTCCGGAGATGACGCTGCAGCTCGCCGAGACGTACTCGGTCTCGGGCAAGGTCTTCGCGACCGACGGCACGCCAGCGAAGGGCATTCCGGTCGTGTTTCGCGGAGCGATCCATGGCGCCGGCTACCCACCGGCGGACTTTTCGCACGTCGTGACGTCCGATGCCGACGGGCACTTCTCCTGCTCGAGGCTCGACAAGCATCTCTTCTACGAAGTCGAAGCCCTCATCGACGGCGAGATCCAACCGATCGGCGTCGTCGATCCGCGCCCGCATCTCTTCAAGGCCGAGCTCGACAGCTTTCGGATCGGCTTCCGTCGCATCGCGGTCGACATCGGGTTGCCGGGCGGAGGTCCCTACACCTTCGAGGGGCGCATCTATGGCCCGAAGGACCGAGGAGACTTCTCGTCCTACAAGAAGCTCGTGCGCGTCGAGGGTTCGAAGTTCGTCTCGCCATGCCTGACGCCCGGGGAATACGCGACGTTCGTCGTGTCGGACATGCTCGGCTTCGCCCGCAACGAGAGCGCCATTCGCGCGAACACCGGCGGCAAGGCGTCGACCGACTTCAAGCTGTCGCTCGAACAGCCCCGCGTGCTCGAAGGCAAGGTGCTCGATGCAGGTCGAAAAGGCATCGGTGGCGCGAAAGTCGCGATCGTCTTCGAGGGCAGCGACTTCGAGAACCAGCCTCGCCGCTTCAGTGACGGCATCGTGCAGGCCTTGTGGCAGGACAGCTACCCGGCCGAGAAGTTCCCGCGCGAGGCCACGACAGCTGGCGACGGCAGCTTCCGGCTCGTGTGCGTCGAGAGCAACGGCTTCTACGACTTGCTCGCGACGCGCGAGGCGAATCCCAATCAGCAGGCAGCGATCCCGCCGACGCGCCTCGGCCGTGTGCTCGCCGTCCCCAACCCGATCGAGATCGTCATCCGCTGAGACACGACGTGCCTCCGAAGTAGTGATCAAGTACATCGGTTCCAAGCGCATTCTCGTTCCGACGATCCTCGAACTGATCAGCGGCCTCGATGGTGTGCGCACGGTCGTCGACCTGTTCTCGGGCACCTCACGCGTCGGCCACGCGCTCAAGCGAGCGGGCTACTCCGTCCACGCCAACGACTTGCTCGCCTACGCGAGCACACTCGCGACGTGCTACGTCGAAACGGATCGTGAGGATGTCGAACACGAGGCTCGCCAATTGATCGACGAGTTCAATCGCCTGCCCGGCGAGCCAGGCTACGTGCACGCGACGTTCGCGATCGCGAGCCGCTACTTTCGAGAGGACAATGCGGCCAGGATCGACGCGGTCCGAGAAGCGATCACGCAGAAGCAACTCGATCGCCGTCTCGAAGCCGTCTGCCTCACGTCGCTCCTCGAGGCCGCCGACCGCGTCGATTCGACGACCGGCGTGCAGATGGCCTACCTCAAGGACTGGGCGCCGCGCGCGAAACGACCGCTCGAACTGCGCATGCCTGCCGTCCTGACCGGCCGCGGTCGAACCTGCACGGCACGCCGCGGCGAAGCCGTCGACGCGGCGCGCGAACTCGACGCGGACCTCTTCTATCTCGATCCCCCCTACAACCAACACAGCTACCTGGGCAACTACCACGTCTGGGAGACGATCGTCCTCGGCGACGAACCCGAGCACTACGGCAAGGCATGCAAGCGTGTCGACTGCAGGGAGCGAAAGAGCGCCTTCAACCGGAAGACGACCGCCGCTGCAGCTCTGGAAGAAGTTCTCCGAACGATCCGCTCGCGCTACGTCATCGTGTCCTTCAATGACGAAGGGTTCTTGTCGGACGACACGCTGCGCGGGCTTCTCGAGCCACTCGGTAGCGTCCATGTCGTGAGCGCAGGACAAGCGCGCTACGTCGGTGCGCGCATCGGCGTCTACAACCCGTCCGGCGAAAAGGTCGGCCAGGTCGGTCGCCTCCGCAACGAAGAACGGATCTACGTCGTCGATCGACGGGCAGATCCGCTCCGGTCGTTGGCGTCCGGTTGACGGGGACACAGTGGCCATGCGGTTCGGAGGATTGCCCGCCACCGAATCGGTCCGGCGGATCCACTCGAAGACACGGTGCGACGAGGCTCTACGACGAGGCAATTCCTGAAGTTCGAGTACCAAGGTTCTGAATGCACGCGCGATTCCTGGGACGCAGCGGGAGTACGCGCAGGCAAGGAACATGAACATGCGTACCGACACCTCGAGCCAGCGATCACCTTCACGCGTCTTCCTGTGCGCTCTGGCATTCTCGACACTCGGCGCCGTCACGGCGCAAACCCCTGCTCCCGGACATCGCGTCTTCGGTAGCCTCAACGGCACCGACACTTGGTTGGTCGATGCGAAGGGCGCGATCGTCCACACCTGGTCGAGCACGTTCACCCCGGGGCTCGCCGTCCACGTCGAGCCCGACGGCACGCTCCTCCGAACCATCGACACGGGCAAATCGACCCTCGCCGGCGCTGGCGGTGGGCTGCAACGCGTCGCGCTCGACGGCGCGTTGTCGTGGGATTTCCGTTACGACGGACCCGGCGTCCTTTCACACCACGATGTCACCGCACTTCCGAACGGCAACGTGTTGATGATCGCATGGGAAGACAAGACCCCCACGGAGGCTCTCGCCGCCGGTCGTGACCCGACTCGAGTGCCGACCGTACTCCTGCCCGAGCACATCATCGAGGTCCAACAAACCGGACCATCATCCGGAGCAATCGTGTGGGAGTGGCATGTCTGGGACCACCTGATCCAGGATATCGATCCGACACGGGCCAACTTCGGCGTCGTCGGTGCCCACCCCGAACTCGTGGACATCAACTATCCGCCGACGCGCGCGGCGAACGGCGATTGGTTGCATTGCAATGGAATCGACTACGACCCGATTCACGACCGTATCATCCTCAGCACGCTGAACGCAGCCGAGATCTGGGTCATCGACCACAGCACGACGACTGCCGAAGCAGCGAGCCATCGAGGCGGTCGTTGGGGCAAAGGCGGCGACCTGCTGTATCGATGGGGCAATCCGCAGGCCTATCGTGCAGGCACGGGGCAAGACCAGGTGTTTCACGGTCAGCACTCGCCGAGGTTCGTGCCGGCTGGATACCCGGGCGCGGGCAACCTCACCGTGTTCTTGAATCGCCTCAACAACGCGAATCAGTCCGCCGTGTACGAGTTGATTCCGCCGCTGGACTCGGCTGGCAATTTCCGGCTCGATGCCAGCGGCCGGTACGGTCCGACAGGACCGACATGGAGTTACACCGCGACCGGGTTCTTCTCGACGAACGTCTCGAGCGCCGAGCGACTACCGAACGGCAACACACTGATCTGCAGCGGCCGTCAACGCCATGTGTTCGAAGTCACACCGTCCGGTAGTCAAGTCGCATCGCACACCGTCCCGGGTCCCGGCGCACTGTTCAACGCCGAATACGTCGACCGCTGGCTGTGGTCGAAGAGCGACGCGTTGTCGGTTTCGCCCGGTGGCTCCATCGACCTGGACTTGGTCACGGGAAGCCAGCATGCGGGAAGCACGTATTGGGTGCTCGGCACGCTCAGTGGTACGACACCTGGCCTGACCCTGCCAACCGTACACGTTCCACTCAACGTGGACAGCTGGACGTGGGACACGATCGCGTACCCGAACACGGCGTTGCTCGCGCGAACACTCGGCGTGCTCGACACGAACGGCCGCGCCTCCGCCTCGCTGCTCACCGTACGACCAGGATTGATCCCGCCAGCCTTGATCGGATTGCGCTTCGACCACGCGTACATCGTGATCGACCAAACCAATGCCATCACGTTCGCCAGCAATCCCGTCGCGTTTTCGATCACGCGTTGAAGCCAATAGCCACCCGTCGAGAGATCGGTCGAGAGATCGATCGAGGAGTCCAGTCATGAACCCATCGAAGATCACCATCCTCGCGCTCACCGCCCTACTCAGCTGCGTGGGTGCCAATGCTCAAGGTCCACTCCCCGGAGTGACTCAGGACTGGAGCAAGGTCGCGCAGCGAATCGCGTGGCACGGCACGTGGAACGGCGCAATCGCCGCCGCGAAGTCGACGGAACGTCCGATCCTGCTGATCGCTGCGGCTCCGCATTGTGGGCTCGTGCCCGGCATGTGGTGACCGGGCAAGCAGGAGATGGACAGGAGTTACCTGTCCGACCAAGCCGTCGTTTCGGCATCGCGTGCCTTCGTTTGTGTACGCCTGCTCACGTACGAGAGCGCCGAGGAGGCCGAGGTTCTGAAACGGCTCTTCGTGGGTCGGGACGGACTCGAGAACTCGGTGTTCGCGATTCTGGATCCGACTGGCACGAAGACGTTGACCCGATCGGGGCGGTCACCCTCGTGGGCGTTCGAAGACGCCGCCGAGATGGCCAGCTCCATGCGGAAGATCGCGAAGCGCTACCCCGGTAAGGAGAATCCGCCAACAGTGCAGCTTCCCTGGCTCGCCGATGTGCGGCGCGGTCTCAACGCCGCTCGGGCCGACTCGCAGCTCCTCATGATCGTCTGCGGCACTGGCAAGAAACGAGATTCCCTCGAGACGGAACTCGCGCGACTCGCTTGGTCGGATGCGTGGATCGGCAAGTTCCTCTATGCACGTGCCGACGAGGAGACGGACTGGAACGTTCTCGAGGGCAGCGAGGCCCACCCTCGACTCGGCGTGGTCCTCGTGCAGCCCGGCGAGTTCGGCACGGATGGTAAGGTGCTTGCCAGCTTCGACGGGACACCTACGGCAGCAGATCTGGCCGCCGTGAAGGCCGGTCACGAAGCGGGCCCCGTCGACACGCGTCGCCTGAAGCAGAAGGGCAGGCGTGCCGGAATCGAGTGGAAGCCCGCGATCCCGATCACCGATCGCCGCGGCTCGCGCTGAGCGAACGTCGAACCCGACTGCTGCCGGCGCGGATGGCTGAGATAGCGCCCGCAGAAAGCTCCCGGATAAGCTGCAGGACGGGTTCTCCACCCACGCGTTCCGCCACTCGTTCCAAATCCACCTCCTCGAAGAGAGCGTTGCAGTGCATCACGTCAAAACGCTCATGGGTCACAGCCGGAACAGGGACAGTATGTACCGCTACGCACACGCTCCGCGCGTGCAACTCCGGCACTCCATGGCGAACGCATTCGACGACACCGATGGCCTGTTCGAACCGCCAAGCGGGACCGCGGGCGCAGCTGTAAACGGATGAAGTCACGGGCGGAGGAAATCGGATAGCGCCGGCGACGATGGGTCGCTCTCAGATCTCTGCCCAGCCACGAAGTCTCGCTTGCGTCTCTCCTGTTGACGGCATCGAGCTTCGCGAATGTGCCGATCCTCAATCCACTCGTCGAAGTCCTCGCGAAAGACGAATCCGCTCCGCGGCCCAGTCCATTCCACCGGAGGAAACGACTATCTCCCCCGATGAGTCTCCGAAGATCGAGGAGACTACGCTGCTATCATGCAGTCGACCAATCGGTCTTGACACGCAGGAGTTTTTGACGATTGACGTTATTGCAACAAGCTGTCCTGGGAGGCGCACTGACGCTTCCTTCGAGCGTCGCGATTTCACAAGGGGGCGTGCCATGGTTCCGCCTGCGACAAATGAACGTCGAACGCGCGCTCCCCTATTATCACGACAACAGCCAGACATCACTTGCGCGCTTCAGTGACATGGACGGCGACGGTCACTTGGATCTTGTCCTCCAGGGCAAATTCTATTCGCAGAGCCTTGTTCGGATCTTGTTCAACGACGGCACGGGGCGATTCCCCGTCGGCAGCGATGAGGCCGCGGAATCGAACGTCTACGTCACGGATGTGAACAAGGACGGCAAACAAGACCTCCTTGTTGCTGGATCTAGCGCTACGACTTGCCGCATATTGCTCGGTAGCCACAGACGAAGCGGCTACAAGCTGCTCTTCGACCGCGTACCCGCTGCGAACTGGTCACCTTCGTCCTTCCCGGTCGTTGACATGGTCGCTGGCGACTTCGATCGAGATGGACGAGTTGATATCGCAACGGTCGAGGGCGTGCCTCCGCGCGCGAAGGTCTACATGCAGTTCGCGAATGGCCAGTGGCGAGATGAAAGCACGATGCGCTTTCCTCAACTCGCCGGCTACGAGCGCGCGATCACAGTGGACCTCGATTCGGATGGGGATCTCGACGTCATCTACTACAGATTCGACGGCTTGGCGCAGCCGCGAGCGTGGCTGAACGACGGCTCCGGCAGATTCGCCGATCGAACTTCAGCGGTTTTTCCGTCGAGCAGCACGCACACGCGCGCGATCGCCCTGGCAGACTTGAACGGCGACAAACGCCTCGACGTCGTGCTCGCCAACAAGGGCGCCGCATCGCTCTGGCTGCAGAACGCGTTCGGATCCTTTCAGGACGCGAGCAACCGACTGCCGACGCACTCAATCGATGCCACCGGCATCGCAGTCGGCGACATCGACCAGGACGGGTCTTTCGACATTCTCATCTCGGCGAACGACTCGTCGCAGGCGTGGAAGAACGACGGCGGCGCCAACTTCACGAACATCACGAGCAGCTTTCGTATTCCGAGCGGCACCGCAGTTGGGCTCGGAGATGTAGATCAGAACGGATTGCCAGATGTAGCCGTGGCCGGTCGGCAAGATCGCGTGTTCTGGAACATGTGGCCGAGCAACCTCCACGAGCTGCCAAATCCGGATCCTGACAGGTATCGACTCAACCTCCATCCTTCGGATGTAGTCAAGCTCGACGATCGCATGCCGCCGACGCTCGCCGAAGGCGGCAGCAGCAACGGCCTACGCGTGCGGGCCATCCGCGGCTTTGGTCGTTACGATCCGTCGCGCTTGCTGCTCTACCCCGGCGATTCACGCCGGTGGCTCGATATCGATGCCGACGGAGACCTCGACGTCATCGACAACGACGTTAACGTATTCGTGAACGAGGGGACGCGGTTCGGCAGCTACTACTTTCCGAAGCCGCGGGGGAGACCAGTCATGGCTGCTGCAGATTTCGATGGCGATCGAGATGTTGACTTTTTCATAGCGCATCCGGGTGTGCGTGATCTTCAACTCACTGCGGGCAGTTCTTACTTCGTACGAAAAGAAGCGGCAGCGTTTTCATGGACGAAGGTGCCGCAGTCTGCGCTGACGGCGGATCCTGCGTTCTCTGCAGAGATTGTATCGGGTGACTACGATGGAGATGGCGATATCGACGTCGTGGTTGCGAACGAATGGCTCCCAGCAACAGCATCGCCACCCCCGAGTCGGTTGTGGCTCAATGACGGCAAAGCGAGCTTTCAGCGGGCACATGCATTCCCCCAGGTTTATGCCAGTGGTGTCGCAACCGGTGATCTCGATGGTGATGGGCGACTTGATCTCTTATTCGCGAGTTGGCCAGCCCGGCTGTTCTTCGGTGAGTCCGCAGCTCGGTTCCGCGAGGTCACGCAATCCAATCTCGGGGTAACGGTCAACGCCGTCGGTCAGGCGACGCTCATCGACCTCGACGAGGATCGCGACCTTGACGCCGTGTTGCTCGTTTCTGCGAACAATGCGCTCCACTTTCAAGTGCTCGAAAACGACGGTAGAGGTGTGATGCGGCCGGCATGGCACTCCGAGTCCTTCTCACCACCGATCTTTGTCGGAACCACGCCGTTTGGCTTGATCGATATCGGTTACGAAGTCGTCGACATCGACGAGGATGGGGATCTCGATATCTTCATGAATCCGCAAATCGCATTCGAGAACACGACGCGAGCTTTTGACGCAACGGTGCCCAAGCGTGGATCGACTTGGGTGGCTCAAGTTCACGCCAGCCGACGCGCATCGAGCGGCTTCACGAGCCTGGCGATCAGCCCACGGCAATCGACACGAATCGTGCTCGATGGTGTCGGAGTCTTGCGACTCGACCCCGCATCGATACTCTTGACGCCTCTTGAGACGCTCGCGCGGCCAGGGACACGGGTCGAGGTTCCGATCCCCTCTGCATTCCCAGGCGGAATCGAGATGAATGTCCAGGCTGCCTACTTCGATCTGCGCCGATCGAGTAACCAGGTGCGCTTGGGGGCACTCTGGAGCGACAGGATCCGCTGATATCTCGCGGGCGCAACGGCGACTCTGTGGAGCTGGCACTAACTCTACGGCGATAAGCCCATGTCGGGCAGCGGCGTTGCGCGCCCCTGAGGCGACAGACGGTGCCGCCGCCGATGCGCTTCGGGCGCACAGCGTGGCGCCGCCGAGGGGCCGCCTCGGGCTCCCGTTTGATGCGCGCGATCGCGTCTCGCAGCGCAATGACCGGACCAAGACTCGACACGGCGCCACGAATGCAAAAAACCCCGCGAAGCAGCCAACCACGGCTCCCTCGCGGGGTTTTTAGTGGCGAGGACGACGGGGCTCGAACCCGCAACCACCGGATCGACAGTCCGGTACTCTAACCAATTGAGCTACGTCCCCTTGCTTGTGACGAGTCGAATTATAGTCGCGCTCGGGTGCTTCGCAAGGCCCATGTGAAGGCTGGCGAAAGGCTTCCGCGAAACGAAAGAACTCGCGGCGCGAACATGTCGCTTGTTCCGGTTTTTCGGCCGAAACGCGGACGTTTCTTGAGCCTATGGCGTCCATTCCCAATTCGCGTTTTTCGACTCCAGCGGCAAGGAGACAATGATCCGCGTGCCGTGCCCGGGTGTCGAGTCGATGCGGGCATGTCCGCCCAGTAATCGAGCTCGTTCCCGGATGCCTTCCAGCCCGAAGCGATCGGCGGGAACGTCGGCGACATGAAAACCGCTGCCACCATCTTCGATCGACAGAATCAACCGCTCGCCAGGAAGCTCCGTAAGCCCGACGTTGGCCGACTTGGCGCCGCTGTGACGCCGAATGTTGGTTAGCGACTCTTGAACGATGCGGAACAACGTGTTTTCCAACAGGGCGTCGAACCGATGGGACGAGACGTTATGTTCGAATTGAAATTCGCAACCGCTCTGCGATTCCTCTTCCTGAATCAGAAAGTCGATCGCGGAAACGATGTCCATCTCCTCGAGCGACATCGGCCGCAATTCGCCGATCAGGCGCCGGCCTTCGTTCATGCCTTTGCCGAGCGAAGTCATCGCCCGCCGCAACGCCTCGGCCGCGCGCGGCAAACCGGCGTGCTGCGTTACGTCCGCTTCGGCCGTTTGCACCGCCATCTGCGCGCCGGCCACGTATTGAATCAGCCCATCGTGCAACTCGTAGGCCAGCAGCTTCCGCTCACGATCTTGAACGTCAAGCAGCTTGCGCAACAGGTTCTCGTCGCCCTCCAATTGATGCTGGGTCAGCTTCAGATTCGTAATGTCCTCGACCATGCTGATCAACAACGGCGAATCTTCATGCTCCTCTTGAATCAGGGATGCACTCCAGCGTCCCCAGAACATCGTGCCTTGGCAATTCACAAATCGCATTTCGCGTTGCGCTCGCTTCCGTTCGCCGGAGAGCAAGCGATTAACGCGTTCCGTCAAAAGCCCCGTGTCCTCGAAATGAACAAATTTGCTGAGCGAGTGTTGGCCTAATTCGGACTCCAAGCAAGGAAACATTCGTTGCATGGCGACGTTACAGTTGACGATCCGATAGCCCTCGTCCACCTCGCAAACCACAATTCCCAAAGCTGCGTTTTCGAAGATGCCACGGAAGTGAGCTTCCGCGCGGCGCAGCGCGCGTTCCGTTTGGACATAGGACGTGACGTCAGTGACATGAAACGTAACGCCGGCGACTCGTCCTCGTTCGCGATAGGCGGCCGCGCGCGTTTGATACCACATGGTCTCGCCGTTCGCGCCGCGAGCCTTGACGCGGATCGATTGTTGCCCTTCTGTTTCGATCACTTCGCGAACCGCATCCCGCAGCCCACCCCGATCCGTCGGCTCCAGCCAATCAAAGATATAGGTGCCGACGACGTCTTCCACGCTGAAACCGTTTGACGCCCGGTTCAAATAGAGAATCTTGCCGTCACAATCGGCGATCACAAAGTGGTCGAATGCCTGGCTGGCCAACAGGCGCCACCGAGAATCGGAATCGGCACAAGCCGCCTCGGCCCTTTCGCGCCGGGCCGTTTCCATCGCCAACATCTGACGCAGCTTGGTCACTTCCGCCGTGGAGTCGAATGCGGAACTTGGCGTGGATTGAACTTCCGGCGCGGTATCCGACGTAGATTGGTACAACGGATTCGGACGAGAGGGTCGATCGTGCGGCGGGTGGTTCACTGCTAACGACTCCGCCGAAACATCGCCTCATACAGGAAACGGCACCGAACCCCGCGAGCTCGCGGAAGCAAGTCTTCCCGAGACTAACCGAACCAGCCCTTCTTGGCGTAAGCCTTGACAGCCTTTTCCTCGTTCGGATGAATGTCGAAGACTTTGTTCAACTTAGTGATCTTGAACACGTCCATGACATTCGACGAGATGTTACACATCTTCAAGTCGACGCCGTCCGTCTTACATTTCTTGTTCAGCAAGACCAGCTTGCCGATCATGGCGGACGACATGAAGCTGACGCCCGAAAAATTTAGCAACAGACGATCATCGGTGGCACGAGTCACCATCTCCAGTAACTCAGCGCCTACCTGCTGAATCTTGGTCTCTTCCAGCAGCTTCGCGTCCGTGAAAGAGACGACCAAGACTCCTTCCATTTCTTCTGATCGCAACGCAGCCATCCGACGCCTTTTCGCTTCTGAAAAAGTCAATGAAGAAGAGTTCAATCTTCCAGCCAAAAATCGCAAGCGGTCAGCCTACCAGCTTCCAAGTCCGCTTGCAACAAACCCTGCAACAAGAAACCGATTTTTTGGCTGCCGTTTGGCTTGGCACCAGCCCATTACCATCGCAAACCGAACTGATCGCCGCCGGTGCTGCGTTCCGTACCACCGCGAAGCGGGCCGGTGTACTTCGGCGTGCGCGGCTCGACCGGAGCTTCCTCTTCCGCTTCGGATTCACCCGTTTCGGAGCTTTCCGAAGCCGGCTTTGCATGGAGCTCCTTGATTGATAGCCCGATTCGCTGAGCCTCGGAGTCGACCGAGAGAATCTTGACTTGGACCTCTTGCCCTTCCGACACCACGTTGGACACGTTCGCCACGCGTTGATGCGAAAGTTCCGAAATGTGGATCAAGCCTTCCACGCCCGGCGCCAACTTGACAAACGCACCGAACTTGGCGATCCGCGAGACATGTCCCGTCAACGTGCCACCGACGGGAAAACGCGCGGATGCATCGGTCCACGGGTGATCCTGCAAGTCACGGTAGGCCAGTCCTATCTTTCCCGTTTCCGCGTCGATCCGTTCGACCCGAACGCGAATCTTGTCGCCTTCTTTCAGCACTTCGCTGGGATGCTTGATTCGATCCCAGCTCAATTGGCTGACGTGAATCAAGCCGTCGACGCCGCCTAGATCGACAAACACACCAAAGTCCCGGACGTTCCTCACAACGCCCTCGCGCGTCTGCCCCGGCTCCAACGACTCGAGCAACTGCTTGCGTTCGGCCTCGCGTTCGCGCTCCAGGTAGGCCCGGTGACTAAGCACCAGATTGCGGCGATTCGGATTGGCTTCGGTGACGATGCACAACAGCTTCTGGTCCACGTAGTCGGAAAAATCCTCGACTCGAAACCGAGCAACTTGGCTGGCGGGAATGAACGCTGGAATGTTGTTTACCTTGCATTCCAGTCCGCCGGTGTTCGAGCCGGAGACGCGCGCCTCGACCACGGAGCCCTCGACGATGTCCGACCAATCCGCCACATCCAGCGCGGCGCCCGGAATCGCGGCTTCGTACAATCCGTCTTCGGCATTGAACTGTTTCACTACGACTTCCAACGTCGCTCCAACCTCCGGCGGTTCGGCGAATAGCCGCATTGGGACAATCGCCTCGTTTGGGCCGCCCAACGACAGGAAGACGTTCTCGTCGTCCATCCGCAACACTCGACCGCGATGCCGACTTTCCGGCTCCAACGGTTCGGTGGGCAAGGACTCTTTGGCAATCAACTGTGCCATGTCGGTGTCCGCGAAAGCCGCTTCCATTTCGAGCTCCAGCTCGGGCGGCAGCGGAGCCCGCTTCGATGGCGGTTCGATCCGTTGACCAGCACGAGGCAAGGAAGCCGTCGACGGAGTAACGGCCGCGGCCAAATCGGCCGACTCGTCCGCGTCGTCCGACTGAGTTGCTTGGGCCGGACCGGATTTCGCGGCCGGTTGGCTGGGCGACGCCGGACGCGACATCGGCTTGGCAGGCCGCTCGTTGGGCAACATCTGCGGCCGCTTACGGCCAATCTGTATCTTGTTCGGACGGCCTGCGGCGGGCTGCGAGTTACGCGCCGGGGCCTCGGACTCTGCCGGTTCGCTTCCGCTGTTTTCCTGGGATGCCACCGAGGATGGTGTCCCGCTCTCAGCCTCACTCGCGTCATTGGCGGGCGATTCGCCGGCCACAATTTGAGCCGCATCGTCGGGAGCTGCGATATCGCGAGCAGGATTGTTTTCCGGCGCGCCGCCGCTAGGCTCCACGTTCGAGGCCGTAGTTTGATCGACGTCGTCAATAGGTTCGGTTGAGTGGCTGGACATCACGAAAATTTGCAGGGAACGGGAAGCGAAAAGGCGTTTCGATAACAGTCGAATTAGTCTAGCAACGGCCCTAGGCGGCGGATAGTGTCAACGAGTTTCGTCCAAGGCCGACCACAGACAATATACGACGTGCATAAAAAAACGGTCGCCAGGACTTTCAGCCGGCATGGC
>JAGQQW010000349.1 GCA_020426005.1 Planctomycetota bacterium
CGCCGAATGTAGGCGTGCATCATCCCGCTCCCGGCCGGCCCGGGCCGAATCAGCGCGACACTCTGGATCGTGTCCTCGAGCGTCGTCGCATCCATGCGCGTCAAGAGCCGTCGCATCCCCGGCGACTCGATCTGCCACACGCCGATCGTCTTGCCGCGACGCAACATCGTCGCGACCTTGTCGTCCTCGTCGGGCGTCGGGCCAAGGAGTTCGGCATCGATGTCGCGCGGATCACCGCCGAGCCGCACGATCTCGCGCCGCGCATCGACGAACGTCGACAGCCCGCGATTGCCGAGCAAGTCGATCTTGACGAGCCCCATGTGCGGCGCGACGTGCTTGTCCCACTGCAACGCGGGCAGCCCCTTCGCCGAACGCTCGAGCGGCGCGAGGTCGCGCAGCGGGACCGGGGAGAGCACGGTTCCGCCCGGGTGCAGACCGAGCCCGCGTTGCAAGCCTGCGAGTGCGAAGGCTCCCCACCAGATGCGCGTCTCGCGCAAGCGTTCTTCTTCGCCGCCCGCGAGACGACGCAAGCGACCGGCGAACTCGGGGAAGCGCTGCAACAAACCCGGCAACGCACACGGTTCGCCGAGACGACCGCGTTCGAGCACTTCGGGCGGGAGGATGCGCGGGATGCCGCGCGCGCGGCGATCGACTTCGTCGACCGGGATGCCCATCGTGCGCGCCGCTTCGCGATACGCCGCGCGAAAGCCGAGCGTCGGATGCGTGCAGAGCAGCGCGACGCGCCCGTTGCCGAAGCGTTCGACGACGCGTTCGAGCAACTCGTCGCGCCGCCGCCAACAAAAGTCGAGGTCGATGTCGGGCAGCGCTTCGCCCCCACGCCGAAAGCGCTCGACGTTGAGGAAGCGTTCGAAGCACAGCCCGTAGCGCAGCGGATCCGAATCGGTGAACCCGAGACAGTGCGCGATCAGACTGTCCGCCGCCGAACCGCGACCGAGACACGGGATTCCCTCGCTCTTGGCGAGCGAAGCGATCTCTTCGACGACGAGGAAGTAACCCGAGAACCCGAGTTCGTCGACGATGCCGAGTTCGTGCGCGAGGCGCTCGCGCGCACGCTCGTAGTGACGCTGCGCAGCCGCACTCCGATCCTGACCGTAACGGCGCTGCAAGCCCGCTTCGGCCCGCGCGCGCAGGATCTCGAAGTCCCTCCGCGGATCCCCGTGCTCGGCCCCCGTCGTGTGCGGCAACACGAGCGGCCGCGGCTCGCGTAGCGAAAACGTGCACGCCCGCGCGACGTCCTCGGCCTCGACGAGCGCTTCGGGGACGTCGGCATAACCCGCTTCGAGCTCGTCCTTGGTGAGTACGTGACTGCCGGGCGGCGCGAGTTCGTCGTCGCGCACGCGATCGAAGAGCAGCCCCTTCTTGGACGCGACCGCGAGCCGATGCGCATCGCGATCGGCCGCGCTGCCGTAGTAGACCGGCGGCGCCGCGACGACGCGCAGCCCCCACGCGCGCGCCTTTTCTAGAAGCGCACGACGCTGCGGCCAAGGGAACGGATCGGGCACCTTGCGCTGCGCCGGGTCCTCGTCCTGGTCCGAGCGCGACGGGCGGCCGTGGCCGATGCCGTGACCGCGAACGCCATGACGAACACCGTCACGAACACCGTCACGAACACCGTTGTCGCCGAGCCGGGTCGCGGCACCACGACGATGCCCAGCTCCACGTCGTCCCGCCGGCGAACGCGCACCGTGACGTTTGCATGTCTCCGCCATGCCGAGCGGTGGCAACGCAACGCGCAAACGCTCGGGATCGATGACCTCGCGAAGCGCCCCCAAGAAGCGCACCTGCTCGCAGAGCACGAAGAGCCCTTCTTGTTCGGACGCGACGAGCTGCGCGAGCGCGTCGAACCCTTCGATCTCCGAAGCCCGCCAATCCGACACCAAACGACACAACGAACGGAAGCCCGCCGCATCCCGCGCGAGCACGACAACCCGTGCCGCTCCGACTCCGAGTTCGGCCCCGAAGATCGCGTGCAACCCGCAGCGCTCCGCTTCGAGCGCGAACTCCGGCACCCCGTAGATCCCACCCCAATCACAGAGCCCTACGTGCACGATGTCCGCGCGCACCGCACGCGCGCAGAGCTCCCGCACGGACAAGAGTCCGGTCGAAAAGCTGTAGGCGCTCGCGCAACGCAGCAGCGTGCCGGCACATCGATTCCCTCCCCCCGAGACGAGTCGGGGCTTCCCCATGGGGCGGACGATACCGAACATTCCCCGAACCGCAAGGGCGGAGCGGGGACCGATGCTCAGGGAATGCAGGCAACCTCGAACGCCGTCGACGTGCGCACGTCGCGGAGACTCGGCTCGAGTTGTGCATCTTGGATCCGGAAGCGCAGCGTCGCGGGCGGCAGCGGAATGCGGTGTGCGAAGTTGCCGTTCGCGTCGGTCGTGTACGGCGCGAAGATCACCTGGATGTCCAAGAGAACGAAGCAACCGAAATAGTTCGTCGTGGTTCTGGACTCGCGAAAGCCGACCATCGAAAAACCGACCCCGTTCGGAACGCTGTTGCTGCCGCTGATTTCGAGGGTTCGCGTTTGCACGAACGATGCGTCGGACGCTTGGCACGACGTCGCGTAGGGCATCGCGACGCATTTCGCAGCAATGAACGTGATGTCGGCCACGATGCTCGCTTGTTGCGCCGCCAACGCGGAGGACGCAGTCGCATCCGCAGCGATCGCGAGATAGACCTCCACGGAGCCGGACGCGTCGACGATGACGGGCACGCGGTGCGTGACGCTCTGCGCGTCGCTCGACCACGAAAAGACGTTTGTCGTTCCGATGCGGGCCGCGATGCGCGCTCGCCCGCCGCCGATCGCCGAACCGCTGGTGCGGATTTCGAGGAAGCCGGGGCTGAGCGTCGCTGCACGCAAACGCACGAGGCTATCCGCAACGGCGCGCGCCGATGCCGGCGCGATCAAGGCTGCGGATGCCGACGCCGAGGCTTCGACCCTGAGGTTGAGGGATCCTGCCGACGCCACGATGCGCGCGTCCGCACGGCGCCCGTTGCTCGCAGCCTGGGCGAACAGGCTGCGTGCCGGTGGAATCGAAGAGGACTTGGGAAGGGTCTTGTTGTCGACCTGCGTCACAGCCGACGCAGTCGCCGCCCAGTCGACCGCGCTCGACGCGGCCATCGTCACTTGTGAGTTCGCGGACGTGGCGACGAGGCAAAGGGCGATGCCAATGGGGAAGATTCGTTGCATGGATACGACGTGTCGTTCGGGTTTCGAGTCAGCAGAACACAGAACGCGGTGGGCCACTCAATCCCTATCGTGATCGCAAACTGCCGCGTGCGCAATGCTGGTGGCGCGCCGAGTCGCCCGCGAACGACTCTTCGTCATCGCGGGTTCGTCGAGACACACGAGCAGCGGGTGGAACAAACCACGGATGCACCTTGATCCACTCGTGATCGAATCTCAGTCCGTCGACGTGGTCCGCCCTGCACGAGCCGCGAGTAGCTCGACGACGAGCCGCGCGTGCCCCTTCGGATGCTCGGCGGTGACCCGGAGGATCCCCCCCGCAAGGTGGACCGGCGAACGCGGCTTGGTCACGAGCAGGACGCAACTTGCGCCGAGCGCGCCATTGACCAGGAGTTTGCAGGGCAACTCCCAAGCTTCGGCAGGCGGTTCGGGTTCGCCTTCTGTCGGAAGCGCGACGCGACCAACACGGCGCGCAGACGCGAAGTCGGGCTCGCACCGGACATCGACGCCGAGGTTCGCCACGAGCGACCAAAGGGACGGCGTCTCGATCACCCGCGTCAGGAGCGCATCGAGGATCGCGTGCGAGCGAACGGCTTCGAGCAACGACCAGATGCAGAGCTGACCGAGCCCCTCGGTCAGCTCGCGCGCCGCATCGGTCGCGTCCTCGTTCGTCCCTGTCTCACACGAGAGGACCAAGCCACGGGAGAGATGGTCCGCGCTGAATGCGATTCGCGACGCTTCGAGACGCGTTCCCGCG
>JAGQQW010000350.1 GCA_020426005.1 Planctomycetota bacterium
CGATGGGGACTCGCTCGTCGTCGACGAACTGCCGATGACGATGAAGGCGAAGGTCTTAGCGAGAAAGTTCGCCCAGGGCAAACACCTCGTGCATTGTCTTTTTGCGCGACATCGTCGCAGCTCGTTCGCGCCGCGACGTCGCCTGCGAGCGGTCAGGAACCGAGCGCGATGCCTTCTTCGACGATGAGGATCGGAATGTCGCGTCGGATCGGATACGCGATGTCGCCTTCCGCACGCACGAGTGCGCCGTCGAGGGCCTCGGTGACCTTCTCGCCACCCACCGTCGACACGGCGCCCGCCGCGATCTTCGCGTTCAGCGCGTCGAGTTCGGCAGCGGTCGCTTCGCGCAGCGTCGACTGCTTCTCGGGGCAACGGAGCTTCGGGAGGAGATCACGCAAGACGGCATCCATCGCCGGCGACCATACCAGGCCGACACCACTCCGGGTATCGACTACCAGCCGTAGCCCCAGAAGTGCGCTGGAGCGACGCGTTGGAGTTCGGGACCACCAACGACTTCGAACAGCACCGCGATCGGTTCGCGTTCGAACAGGGCCTCACGATCTCGCTCGGGCGCGCGCGCGTTGTACTGCGTCCGCCCCCAGCGGTCGCCCTTGGCGACGAGCTCGAACCGCGTGAACCGCCCGTTCGCACGGTCCCACCGCGCCACCCCCTCGAGCTTGGTCTCGAAGCCACGCGCCCACGGGCCCTCATCGTGCATGGCCAGCGTCGCGCCCGAGAAGCGCACGTCGACGAACGACTCCTCGACACACTCGATCTTGCTCTCGAGCTTCGCGATCCGCACCTCCTTGCGGCCGAACGGCGTCGTCTGCCCACGCACGTTGTCGAGCAGGTGGAAACGCACGAGCCGTTCGACGAGCGCTTTCGGAACTGCACGGGTCTGCCCCACCTCGAACTCCTCCGGCAGGAAGTCGCGTGCTTCGCTCTTCTGGAACCATGCCCAATCCAGATTCGACGCCGCCTCGTGCCAGCCCTCGCGCGTCTTCGTTCCCGGCATGTCCTTCGAGGCGACCCTCAGCACGAGTCCGTCGACCGGAAACCGGTCCTCGGCACGCTGCACGGTTCCGAGAGCTTCGAGAAGTTCGGGCGACGAGACACGATCCCCCTCCTCCAAGGCCGCGAAGTTCGCGAGCGCCTTCTCGAGCATCCGAACCATAGCGTCGGGGTGACGCGTGTTGACGCTCGCGAGAAAGCGCCCACTCGCCGTGCACGCGTAGATCCCCTGCCGCGTGTCCGTAGGCTTCGTCCTGCCACCGTAGTGACCTTCTTCGCAGAAGCCCTGGAACAAGCGCGCATCGGCGGTCTTGCCCTTCTGCAGCCGATGCACCTCGTCCGCCACCGGAACGAACTCCGAAACGAGTTCGCGCACCCGCGTATCCGTCCAGACCGACCGCCTGGCGATGACGCCGTTGTTTCACGTACAGCCGAGCGGATGGCCGTTCATCGCCCAGAGCAGCACGGGCTTCTTCCGCTGACTGGCTTCGCGAACCGCAGCGCCGAAGGTCGCTCTCCAGTCGATGTCCTGCTCGGCGCGCGGCGCGGGTCGCAGGTAGCGCACCAGTGCGTCGAAATCGTCGCCGACGAGACGTTCCACTTGCGGCGCCTCGACCTGCATGGCGCGTGGAGCGGAAGAAAGGAGAGCCGATCCGATCAGGAACGCGGCGCACACGGCGTGACGACGAAGTGCGTCACGACTGGAAATTCGAGCGATCTGCATCGCCCGGCATCCTACTGGCTCTCGTGGGAAGTTGGTGAGGGCGGATGGATTCGAACCATCGACCTACGGCTTAAAAGGCCGCTGCTCTACCACTGAGCTACGCCCCCACACGTGCGTTCTGCGCGCGGCGCGTCAGCGCACGCGCGGCGGACGGCCTCAGACCGTCATGATCTCTTCGGTCTTCGACTTCAGGATCGCGTCGATCTCGGCCTCGTGCTTCTTCAGGAACTCCTGCACGCGATCGGCGAGGTCCGCGGCCTGGTCCTCCGAGAGACCGTCCTTCTTGGCCGTCTCGACGTGCTTGTTGCCGTCACGGCGAACGTTGCGCAGGCTGACCCGCGCCGTTTCCCCGATGTCCTTGACCCGATGCGCGAGCTTCTTGCGTTGCTCCTCGGAGAGCACGGGCAGATTGAGACGCAACACCTTGCCGTCGGAGTTCGGCGTCATGCCGAGATCCGCTTTGAGGACCGCACGTTCGATGTCGGCGAGCGCCTTCGTGTCGAACGGCTTGACGAGCAACTGGCGCGCTTCGGGCGCGCTGATCTGAGCGAGTTGGTTGAGCGGCGTCGGAGAACCGTAGTAGTCGACACGAACATTGTCGACGAGGGCCGGCACGGCGCGCCCCGTTCGAATGCCACGCAACTCGTCCTTGAGGTGTGCAACCGCCTTCACCATGCGATCCTCGACGTCCTTCAGGATCTGCTTGCCTCCGTCCTCGACCATCATCTCCTCCTGTTGCTTCGATCCTTGTCTGTTCGATCTGGCCCGTTCGATTAGGCCCGTTCGATGTGGGCCCGTTCGATGTGGGCCGATTTCAGTCCGCCGCGACCCACGTGCCGACTTTTCGGTCCCCGCGCACGACGCGAACGAGATTGTCGGCCTCGAAGAAGTTCGTGACGACGATCGGCATGTCGTTCTCCATGCACAGTGTGATCGCCGTCGCGTCCATGACCCCGAGCTTACGCTCGAGGACATCGTCATAGGTCAACCGAGTGAAGCGCACCGCATCCGGATGCTTGATCGGATCCTTGTCGTAGACTCCATCCACTTTCGTCGCCTTGACGAGAGCATCGGCGGCAATCTCGGTCGCACGCAGCGCAGCGGCCGTATCGGTCGTGAAGTACGGGTTCCCGGTGCCTCCTGCGAAGACGACGACACGACCCTTCTCGAGGTGACGAATCGCGCGCCGCCGAATGAAAGGCTCGGCAACGCTGTTCATCGGCACAGCCGTCTGCACGCGCGTCTCGACGCCGATGCGCTCGAGCGCGTCGCACAGCGCGAGCCCGTTGATGACGGTCGCGAGCATGCCCATCTGGTCCGCGAGCGCACGATTGGTACCCGCTTCGGAGAACAAGGCCCCGCGCAGGATGTTGCCGCCGCCGATCACGACCGCGACTTCGACACCGACCGCATGGACGGCTCGAATCTGGTGTGCGAGCGCCTCGGCAGCCGTCGGATCGAGCGGTGTCGTTCCGGGGTTGCCGAGCGCCTCACCGCTGAGCTTCAACAAGACGCGCTGCATGTGGCTCACCGCGCGCCCGGACTCAGGCGCCGACTTCGAAGCAGGCGAAGCGTTGGAGGACGAGGTTCTCGCCGATCTTCGCGACCATTTCCTTGCGGTAGGTCTCGATCGTCTTCTTGTCGTCCTTGACGAAGGGCTGCTCGAGGAGGCAACGCTCTTCGTAGAACTTGCTCATGCGCCCATCGACGGCCTTCTCCTGGATGTCCGCAGGCTTGCCGGCCATCTGCTCCTGCACCTGCGTCAACAAGAAGGCACGCTCCTTGTCGACCTCCTCCTGAGGCACCTCTTCGCGCCGCATGTAGGGCGGGCGCTTGAACGCGATGTGCAGGCACAGGTCCTTGCCGAACTGCTCGAAGTCCTGGTTGCGCGCGACGAAGTCGGTTTCGCAATCGATCTGCACGAGCACACCGATCTTGTCGCCGGCGTGGATGTAGCTGAACACGCGCCCTTCGGACGTCGAACGCTCGGCACGCTTCTCGGCTGCCTGGAGACCCTTGAGGCGCAACGACTCCTTGGCCTTCTCCCAGTCGCCGCCGGTCTCGGCCAGCGCCTTCTTGCAATCCATCATCGGAGCGCCGGTCTCCTGCCGGAGCTTCATGACCATCTTCGCGTCGATCTCAGTCATCACTATCCTCGAAATCGAAGGAGGCACCACCAGGGTGTGGAACGCCTCCTT
>JAGQQW010000351.1 GCA_020426005.1 Planctomycetota bacterium
GTGCTCGGCAACGTGGCGCCCGAGTTGGTACTCATCCGGCCAGGCACGTCCTCTGGACTCGTCGACCTCGAACGCCGGCTCGATGACGGCAAGTCTGGCACTGCGGTCCTGTTCCACGACCTCACGCTGCTCGATCTCGAACTCACGTCACTCGACGAGACGCGGACGTATCGAGACGATCTCCCGCGCAATCCCGTCGTGGCAGGGACTCGCGTCCTCGAGCTGCCGGACGGCTCGCGCGTCGTTCGCTACCTCGACGAGGCGCGCAAGAAGTCCGGCCTGCTCCGTGTGCATGACGGTGGGCGCCTCGAAGTCGTGTTCGAAGGCGAACTCTGCGAGGTCAAGTGCTGCATCCTCGCGTCCAAGACGCATCTCGCGTTCGCGACCGATTCGCACCGCTTGTACCTCTACCGACTCGATGAGACGAACTGGCCCGGCAGCGCGGAGCCGATCCTCGACATCACACCTCCGGCCAACGAAATCGACTTCCTCGATTCGTCGCTCGTCTTCGGCGAACGGGTGCTCGCGTTCGTCGACGAGCATCGCGGCCTGTTCCTCGCGCCGTTGGACGGAAGCGTTCCCTTCGCGCCGGTCTTGCCGCCTTCGGGCGGGCGTGCGCCAGAGTTCTTCGACAGCGAAGTCGCGGTCTCGGGGGACGGGCACACGTTCGCATTCGGCGCGGGACGGGATCGTGAACTCAAGGACGTCTATGTCGTGCGCGACGACGGGGTTGCCGTCAACATCACGAAGAAGCCCACGATCTATGCCGATGTCGGGTATTCCAATCCAGGGCGTCGCGTCGAGCTCGCACTCAATCACGATGGCAGCCTCGTGTCATGGGTCGACCGAACGATCAAGGACGACGCCAACTACGTGAGCCCCGTCGAGTTTCCGGTGCCTGTGCTGATCACGGGCGATCCGATGTTCAAGTGCATCGATATCGGGACGACTTCGCGCTTCCCGCCGAAGGGGGGGCTCCTGATCGTTGCGGGTCAGGGCAACGCGATGCTCGACCTGTTCTTCTCTCCGCTGATGAAGAAAGAAGACGTCGTGCCGCTCACGAAGACGGCATCGAGCAACGTCCCTCCGTATGCGAGTGACTCCAAGCTCGACCTGTTCGACATCGCGACATACCGAGGCGGAGATCAATACATGACGTGGGCGCACCACGAGCAAGGCTTCGATGGCCTGTGGGTCGTCGACACGGTGCACGAGGACGCGCGTCTCGTGGCCAAGAGTCATGCCGGCTTCGGTATGTCCTCCGCCGACGCACGCACCCTCGTCATCGATGATGGCAACGCCTTCGTCGTCTTCGATCCGAAGAGCCGCTCGTCGTCGTTCGCGACGCGCGTTGCGCTCGGGAACACGAAGGTGACCGCTGCCGCGCCGGCACGGGATCGCACGGCAATGTTCGCGATCGCAGGAACTCGCGAGCTGTGGGCATTCGATGTCGCTTCGCAGAAGTCCGAACAACTCGTGAAGGATGCCGATCTGCGCGATCTTTCACCATCGGCGACGAGCAACGCCTGCTTCGTGCTCACGGGGGGCAACGGGGGCGTCGAGCTGCAGATCGCGAAGCGCGGTACGGGAGTCACGCGTCTCGCGACAGGAGCTTGGACCGCGTTCTTGCGCTGAGGTCCTGCGCGCGGATCCCTTCGCGCAAGTCCTCGACGTGTCAAGTCCTCGACGTGTCAAGTCCTCGGCGCGTCGAGGCGAGGAGTCACTCCAACTCTTCGAGAATGTCCGACAGCGTCCCTGCCGGCGGATCGATCACGATCACATCGTCGGGCGTGTCCGGTTCTGCGTGGTGCGGTGCAGGATCACGCGGCGGCTCGCGCGGTTCCGAATCGTGTTCGATGTCGTACGGAACGAGATTGCGCGAGCGGGTTGCTGCACCGTTCGGCGCAGCGTTCGGCGCGAGTTTCGGAGCGTGGTGAAACCCCGTTCTCTCGTCGAGCCAGCGTCGATAACGCTCCCGCGTCCACTGCCCGTCGACCGCACCGGTCTGCAGGACGGTCTCGAGCCGAAAGAAGTCGGCCTTGCGCACCATGCTCCGCACGGGGGTCGATGCTCGAAGGATTTCGCATTCTGGAACGCGGATCCCTTCCTCCTCGTGGTACCGGAGCGTTTGTGCCACGACGGCAACGAGGCAATCGGCGAGCTGGGTGCACACGAGTGACTGGATGTCGTGGGGGAAGGCGGAAGCGATCCTGCTGAGCGCCTCCGCGGTCGATTGACTGTGCACGGTCGTCAGGACGAGGTGCCCTGTCTCAGCCGCGTCGAGTGTCAGGCGCATCGTCTCGGGATCGCGTAGCTCGCCGACGAGGATCACGTCGGGGTCCTCGCGCATCGCGTCCATCAAGCCTTGCTGGAACGACGGTGTGTCCCGCCCGACGTCGCGCTGCCGGATCAGGGAGCGCGACGACCCGTGCACGTACTCGACCGGATGCTCGAGTGTGATGACGTGTCGGGGCTCACCCTTGTCGATTTCGCGAACGAGAGCTGCGAGCGTCGTCGACTTGCCCGAGCCCGTCGGGCCGCTGACGACGATCAAGCCGTGCCGCTCGCGTGCGAGGGCCGCGATGCTCGGGTGGAGGTTGAGTTCGTCGAAGCTCGGCACGCCACGGCGGAGCAGGCGGATCGCGATTCCGATCCCGTGCATCGTATGGAAGGCGTTGATGCGACAGCGAACTCCCGCGAGCGTCGTCGCGAAGTCGAGCGAACGCCGGTCGAGGAAGTGCTTCCACTCGCTGCCGTGGACGATTGCGCGTAGGGCGTCGATCAACGCTTCGCTCGTCAACGCGCCGCCACGCATGCTGAGTCGCCCGTCGATACGCAGTGTCAACGGGCGTTCGGGCTCGAGATGGAGGTCGCTGGCTCCGCAGTTTCGAGCCAATTCGACGAAGGATTCGAGGTTGGTCATTGCGCAGGGTCCGGTGGCGTATCCTACTCGCGAGGCGTGGACGCTGCGTCTGGCGTCGTATTCCGGCGAGATTCGTCCCGCCTCCGAATACCACCGCTCGGCCGAGATCTTTTGCGCCCGAAGGCGCTGCCCGCGACACTCGTGTTCGATGGCCAAGATCGATGTGTTCAACGGAGATGCCGACGGCATCTGTGCGCTCCTGCAACTCCGCAAGTCCGAGGTGGGGCATGGTGACGAATCGCCGGTGCTCGTGACGGGGGTCAAGCGGGACATCGCGTTGGTGGCGCGCGTCCAAGCAGGAGCCGCGGACACCGTGACGGTGCTCGACGTGTCCTACGACAAGAACCGCGATGGCGTAAATCGTTTGCTGAACCGTGGAGCGACGGTTCGATACTTCGATCACCATCGGGCGACGGAGGTCGTGAGCCACGCCGCGTTCGAGGTCCATATCGATCCTGCACCGGACGTCTGTACGAGCTTGATCGTCGATCGGTTCTTGGGTGGTCGTCAGCGACCATGGGCGGTCGTCGGCGCTTTCGGGGACAACCTCGAGAAGAGCGCGATGCGAGCCGCGGAACCTCTCGGTCGTACCCACGAAGACCTCGAGCGTATGGCGGAGCTTGGTCGCTACCTCAACTACAACGCCTACGGGCGCACGGTCGACGACCTGTTTTTCGCGCCGGCTGCATTGTTCGAGGCGCTGTTGCCCTACGAAGATCCGCTCGACTTCGTGCGCGACGACCCTGCCTTCGAAACGCTGCAGGGCGGGTATCGAGACGACATCGAGCGTGCACGAGGCATCGTCCCAACCGTTGACGAGAAGGCATGCGCCGTACTCGTGTTGCCGGACGAACCGTGGGCGGCACGCGTGTCGGGTGTCTACGCGAACCAGCTCGCGTCCGGTTCTCCGGACCGCGCGCACGCGCTCATGACGCTGCGCGAGGACGGAGCATACGTCGTGAGTGTGCGTGCACCGGTTGCACGGCCGGACGGTGCCGATG
>JAGQQW010000352.1 GCA_020426005.1 Planctomycetota bacterium
GGGAGCTGCCGGGGCGGTGAAAACGCCCGCTCGGTGCATGTCTGAGTTTTTCAACTCGCTGTTAAGCCGGATCGGGAATGCAGCCGCATTCGCTGAAGTGCAACAGGCCGGGGATGACGATCCGTCGTCCGCAACCTCCTCAGACCGTCGGTTTTTTCGACAGCGCCGCGCGGACGATGCGACGCAGCTCGGCTCGTGCTTCGCGCCGCTCGCGCACGTCGCGGTACTTCCGTCCGATGTCGAACCACTCCTGGATGCCGCGCAATCGAGTCATCAGACCGACGAAGGCGGCGCCGAGGCGTCCGTAGTGCTTGCGGTAGTAGGTACGACGGTTTCGCGCCCAGAGCACGAGCCGGGGCCCGAAGGCAAACGTGGAGGCGCCGAGGTGATGCTCCACGGTCGGGCCTGCGAGATAGCGGATCCGAAGACCACGCTCGTGGATCCGCTTACACAGATCCACGTCGTTGAAGAAGAGCCACAATTCCTCGTCGAAGCCGCCGAGCTCTTCGAAGAGCTCGCGCCGCATGACGAGACACGTGCCCGGCGGCTGCTCGACGTCCGCGTCGTGCTCGTGATCGAAGTCGCGATAGTGATATCGATCGTCGAAGCGGCGCAGGACGGGCCAACGCTTCCACGCCATGTCGTACACGAACGCAGTGGCGATCGTCGGGAAGCGCATGCACGTGCACTGCACGCGACTCTGCAAAGGCTCGCTCGCCGGGCGTTTCTCGAGCGTGATGTCGACCAGACGAGGCGCTGCGGCGCCATATTCGTCATGGTCCTCGAGAAACCTGACGAGTGCGTCGAGCGCGCCGATGTGCACGCGAGTGTCGGACCCGAGAAAACACACGTAGTCCCCTTGCGCCTCACGCGCGAGGAGGTTGTTCCCACGCGCGTACCCCGTGTTGTCCTCGCTGCGCACGAAACGAATGCCGGCTCGCGAGCCGACGACCGTCGCCGTGTCGTCCTCACTGCCGTTGTCCAGCACGAGGATCTCACGCGAATACTCGGGCTCGTCGCGCGCGAGTGCATCGAGCGCGTCGGTCGTCAGGCGCGCGGTGTTCCACGACAGGATCTGGACACTCAGCACGGGTCGCCCCGGCTCGGTTCGCACCTGTTCGGTCATCGCGGAGCCGGCACGCGACGGAACCGATAGACACCGAGTTCTTCGGGTTCGTCGTTCGTCAGATCGACGGCACGGAAGTAGTACTCCGATTCACCGAATGCGGCCCAGAACGAAGCGCCCGGAGTCCACGTCGCACCGCTACCGGGGATCGCCGCTGCGAGCAAGAACCCACGGTCCTGACACAGCTCCAGCACGTACGATTCGCAATGCCGTGGCAGTTCGATGGTCGGCGGTGCGTGGACGTCCCCGAGGTCGATCACGTCGTGCAGCGTGCGCGCCCTCGCACGCTCTGCGAACTTCGTATTGAGGAACTTGCGGCAGATCCAATCGCTGAAGCGACCGAAGACGCCGTACCACTTCGAGAAGTAGTAGCGACGCGCTCGCCAGTAGCGATTCATCGCTTCGCCCGGATTCGTCGTCCCCGACCGGTTGTAGAAGTGAGCGATCTCGGCGTGCCGCACCATGACGAGGCGCTTGCCACTCTTGGTCGCGCGACGGAACAAGTCCGTGTCCTCGTAATAGAGCGGGTAGCCATCGTCGAACAGCCCTCCCATCCGTTCGATCTGCTCGCGCGAGACCAGCAGACAAGCGCCGGACAACATCGGGAGGTCGATGTTCTGATCGCTCCGATAGACGTCGAGCGCGGCGCGAAAACGGCGGTCGACGTATCGACGATTGGCGCCGCGGAACGTCTGCGCCAGCGTGCCTCGATACAGGTCGCCGAGCGTCGGAAGCACGTTCGGAGGCAGGAGAACTTCGCGGCCGCGATCCCAATACCCGACCGGTCCGACGATGCCGATCGAAGGGTCGGCCTGCAGTGTCTGCCAGAGCTGCTCGACGCATCGTGGCAAGAGCAGAAGATCCGGATTGAGGACGAGGGCATGCGTCCCGCGCGCGTGCTTCCACGCGAGGTTCATGCCACCTGCGTATCCGGCGTTTTGGTCGTGCAGGATCACCTGGCCCGGAAGCTCGGGGTCCTTCGCGAGTTCACGGATCGACTCGAGGGCATCTTCGTGGCGCACGGGCGATGCGTTGTCGACGAAGATCCACTCGATCCGCAACGGACGACCATCGGCCGTACGCGGCCTCTGATCACGCAACGAACGCAGCATGTCGAGGGCCAGCTGCGCCGTGTTGTAGTTGACGACGAGCGCACTGACGTCGAAATGCGCGTCCATCTCGACCCGCGAGGCGCCATCTGCGGTCGCGGCCGTGGCTCGACTCTGGACGTCAGACTCCACAGATCCTCGTTGCGCTCGGCATCAACGCCCGCGAACAGGATCGACCATCTCGACGGGCCGCGGCTTCCGCACCTGCACCCCCTTCGCCTGGTCCACACGAATCGTCAAGTGACGATAAAGGCGACGTTCGACGTCCATGTCCTGTCCGGCATCGTCCCACTCGTCTTCTTTCGGCTCGAATGGCGTCGCGATATCACCGTAGCGCTGCAATTCGACCCAATAGCGCACGACGTGGCCTTCGCCCTCCTCGGGCTTCTCGATGCGGAAGTGCACGCGTCGTCGGCGCCCCTGCCCCATCGAGCGGAGTTGGTTGCGCCAGCGAGTCACGAACGTGCGCTTCCCAATGTCCATCTGCGCCGGATCGAGTCGAAACTCGGTCTGGGCGGTATCGAGGCAGATCGACCACAAGACGTCGATCGGAAGCTCCTTGACCGACAGATCACGATCCTCGTGGACATAGGACTGACAGCTCGCGGCGAGCGCAGCGACCGCGAGGGTCGCGACGACGCGCTTCGAAGGGCCACGAATTCGGAACGGCGAGACGTCGGACATCCGTAGCAGGATGTCCGATCTGGCGGCCGGCTTCCAGTCCACGGCGGCCTGGTTATCCGTCCTTGCGCGCGGCACGGACGTCCCGTGCCGCTTCGCCGCACCAATGAAGCCGTGTGCAGAGCGTCTCGAGCGTGCGCGCTTCGCGCACAGGCGGCGTGTCCGATCGCCGTTCGAGTAGGGTCAGCAATGCCCGTGCATCCTCGGGCCGAACGGCCTCGATCGCTCCCTCGAAGAGACGCTGCGCGAAGGCGCGATCCGCGGCGCCGGCAGCACTCGGGGCACCGAGCGCACGCTGCAGCGGATCGAAGCGCGCGATGCGAGCGATGAGTTTCGCGAGTTCCGGATCCTTGCGCTCGAGTTCGAAGCGCGTGTGCCCGTGCGTGATCGGCTGACCTGGAGCCTTGACGAGCGAATACCAAGCCTCGAAGCCCTGAGCGAAGTACTCGCCGGCATTCGATGCAGCGTAGTAGTCGAGCGTCGTGCGATTGCGCTTGCTCGCACGATACAGCCGGTCGATTTCGGCCTGCTCCTTGGGGCCGAGCACGTGGAAATGCAGCTGGTGCGCGAACTCGTGAACCAGGGTTTGAAAACCACCTTCCCGCGCCTCGTCGAGAGCCTCGACACCGGTGGCCGCGCACAGCCCTCCGATGCCGCGCACGTCGTCCCACACGCGACCATCGAAGGTCCGCTGCCCTCGCAGGAAGGCGCGATCGACGGCATCGGTCGTACGCTCTGCGGCGCCGAGAAGGTCGTGGCGTCCGCCCTTTTCGAGCACGCGTCGAAGGTCGTTGCCGAAGGGGCGCAGCGATACGCGCACCATCTGCCGACGCTTTTCGTCGACCTCGTCGTAGCCACGCACGAAGCGTCGCGTCCAAGGCTCGACACGCCCCGGATCGAGAGACGCGAACAGATCGTCGAAGTAGCCGCTCGCGACGAGTGGATTGCTGCGACGCTCGTCCGCGAGC
>JAGQQW010000353.1 GCA_020426005.1 Planctomycetota bacterium
ATCGACGCGTCGGACGTGCTCGGGAAGGATTTCTGGGAATGCCCGTGGTGGACGCATTCCGCAGACGTCGTCGCGCAGGTTCGTGAAGCGACCGAACGCGCGCGTGGCGGTGAACTCGTCCGGCTCGACGTTCCGATCCGCGTGAAGGACGATGGACGCATGTGGATCGATCTGCAGATCGCTCCGCTCCGTGACGAGTCCACGGGAGAGGTCACGCACCTCATCCCCTCGGCTGTCGATATCTCCGAACGGCGCGCGACCGAAGATCGTCTCCGAAACTCGGAGCGTCGGTCGAATCTCGCGCGTCGGGCCGCGCGTCTGGGGATCTACGACTTCGACTTGATCACGGGCGCCCTCCACTGGGACGAACGCGTGCGTGAACTCTGGGGTCTCGGCCCCGACGACGCGGTCGATCTCGAAGTCTTCTATTCGAGGGTGCACGAGGACGACCGCTCGCGGGTGCGGTCGGCGATCGAAGACGCGATCGACCCCGCGGGCGAAGGCAAATACTGTTTCGAATACCGACTCGTGCACGAGAACCGCACGACGTGGGTCGAGGCTCTCGGGGACGTCACGTTCGAGCACGGTCGCGCCGTGCGCATGCTCGGCACGGTTCAGGACATCACCGACTTCAAACAAGCGGTCAGCGACCTTCGCGAGAGCGAGGAGCGCTTTCGAACGATGGCCGACAACATCCATCAGTTCGCGTGGATGGCCGATCCGACGGGTTGGATCTTTTGGTACAACCAGCGCTGGTACGACTACACCGGCACGACGATCGACGACATGAAGGGATGGGGCTGGACGAAGGTCCATCACCCCGATCACGTCGAGCGCGTCGTCGCCAGCATCGATCACTCGTGGAAGACCGGCGAGCCGTGGGAGGACACGTTTCCTCTGCGGTGCCATACCGGTGAGTACCGATGGTTCTTGTCACGCGCACTGCCGATCTACGACGCCACGGGAAAGATCGAGCGATGGTTCGGCACCAACACGGACATCACCGAGGAGATCGAAGCGCGTGAGGAGCTGAAGGAGAAGACGCGCATCCTCGAGGAAGAAGACGCGCGCAAGGACATGTTCATCGCGACGCTCGGTCACGAGATTCGCAATCCACTCGCCGCGTTGGACGGAGCGATCCAAGTCCTGCAGCAAGGCCTCGGCGACGTCGAAGCGATCTATCCGATGATGGCATCGCACATCCACCAACTGAAAACGTTGGTGGAAGACCTCCTCGACATCTCGAGGGTGAGTCGAGGCAAGGTCACGCTGCACAAGGAACTCGTCGACGTCAAAGAGGTCGCGGAGCGAGCGTTCGAAGCCGTGCTCAGTAGCATTCGCGCGAAGAACCAGGACTTCATCGTCGAACTACCCGAGTCGCTCCGCATCGAGGCGGACCCGACGCGCCTCGAGCAGGTTTTCGTCAACCTCCTCGCGAACGCGACGAAATACACGGACGAACGTGGGACGATCGAGCTCCATGCGCGCGAACTCGAGACGTCGGCAATCGTCGAGGTCAAGGACACGGGCTGCGGAATCCCCGAGGACGACATCGACCGCATCTTCGACCCGTTCGTCCAGACGAGCCCCGGAGTGGGCGGTCTCGGCATCGGGCTCGCGCTCGTGCGCGGGCTCGTGACCTTGCACGGTGGATCGGTGAGAGCGATGCGGCGACGGGACGGCGATGGCAGTATCTTCACGGTGCGCCTTCCGCTCGGCAGGACGACATTCGAAGAAGGCGCCCCCACCCCCACGCCTGAGGAAGCTGACTTGCAAGGGATCAAGCTCTTGATCGTCGATGACATGAAGGACGCCGCCGACATGCTCGCTCTGCTCTTGCGCGCGAGCGGCGCCGAGGTCCATTGCGCCTACACGGGAGAGGAGGCGATCGACAAGGCCGGTCAACTCATGCTCGACGCGGCTCTCATCGACATCGGTCTCCCGGACATGACCGGGTACGACGTGGCGCGCGCGTTTCGATCGACGGACAAGGGTGCAACCATGACCCTGGTCGCGGTCACGGGCTTCGGGGACGAGAAAGCCGCTGCTCAGGTCCGAGAAGCGGGCTTCGACGAGCGCATGATCAAACCCGTGGACCACCAGAAGATCCGTGACTACTTGATCGAGAGGCACGGCAAGGACCGAGGGTGACCATGACCGAGCATCTGCGCGTCGCGCCCATGACGAAGGAGCTGGCCGATGACTGGATCGACTTCTTCGACCATCGAGCCTTCGAGGACAACGCGGCATGGTCCGGTTGTTATTGCCGCGTGTTCGAGTTCCCCCACGAAACCGAGAGCTGGGACGAAGCCTGCGCGAACAACGCCAATCGCGACGTGATGGCCGCTGCCGCGAACGCGGGAGACGTGCAGGGTTTTCTCGCGTACGACGACGACGTCGTCGTCGGATGGTGCCGATCCGGTGTCAGAACGATGTTTCGTCGCGGACACTCCGGCGTCCGCGAGACACCTCCTGAGGGCGACAGCTCGACGCTGTGCACGGTGTGCTTCGTCGTTGCGCCAACGCATCGACGACGCGGCGTTGCGCGGGCTCTGCTCACGGCTGCGTGCGAGCAGGCCGGACGAGACGGCCTTGCAGCCGTCGAGGGCTACGCGCTGAAAGAGCTGCCGACCGATCGTGAGTTACCGCCCGAGGCCGAGTTGTTCCGCGGACCGCGTGGACTGTATGCCCACCTCGGGTTCGACGTCGCTGGCGAAACCGATCGCTACTGGATCATGCGCAAGACGCTCGCCTCGCACTGACGGCGATGCTCAGAGCGGGATGTTCCCATGCCGTTTCGGCGGATTGCGATCGTTCTTCGTCTTGACGAGTCGTAGCGCACGGATCAGCTCGCGGCGAGTCTCGCGCGGCTCGATCACGTCGTCGATGTAGCCACGCGCTGCTGCGGCATATGGGCTGTAGAAGCGCTCCTTGTATCGCTCGATGAGATCCTTCTCGGCAGCGAGTGCTTCGGGCGAGCCCGGCTTTCCGGCCTCGAGGATCTCACGGCGGAAGATGATCTTCGCGGCACCTTCTGCGCCCATGACCGCGATCTCCGCTTGGGGCCACGCGAGATTGACATCGCCGCGGATGTGTTTGCTCGACATCACGTCGTAGGCGCCGCCGTACGCCTTCCGGGTGATGACCGTCAACTTGGGGACGGTCGCTTCGCAGTACGCGTAGAGCAGTTTGGCGCCATGCAGGATGATGCCGCCATGCTCTTGCTTCGTGCCCGGCAAGAAGCCAGGCACGTCCTCGAACGTCACGAGCGGAATGTGGAACGCGTCGCAGAATCGAATGAAGCGCGCCCCCTTGATGCTCGCATCGATGTCGAGCACGCCGGCGAGATACTGCGGCTGATTGCCGACGATGCCGACGACCATTCCGTCGAGTCGCGCGAACCCGACGATCAGGTTGCGCGCGAACCGTTCGTGCACTTCGAAGAACTCGCCCTCGTCCACGATCGACGTGACGACGCTCTTCATGTCGTAGGGTTGATTGCTCTCGTGAGGAACGAGTTCGTCGAGCTCGGGACACAGTCGCGTCGGGTCGTCCCGCGTGGGGCGATCCGGTGGGCCGTCGAGGTTGTTCTGCGGCAAGTACGACAGCAGCCTTCGCACCAGTGTCAGGCAGCCGGCGTCATCGGGTGCAGTCAAGTGCGCGACCCCCGACACTTCACTGTGAACACGCGCCCCGCCGAGGTCTTCGCTCGTGACTTCTTCGTGGGTCACGGTCTTGACGACGTCCGGACCCGTAATGTGCATGTAGCTCGTGCCCTCGACCATCAGGATGAAATCCGTGATCGCT
>JAGQQW010000354.1 GCA_020426005.1 Planctomycetota bacterium
CCCCTAGATAATGAATGACCGTGGCCCGGCTTTCGCGCACCGTGGCCCACCAGTCGGCCGGATGAAAGCGATCGGCCAGGATGATCGTGCCGCCGATCAGAGTCATGACCATGCTGGAGACCGCCATCGCATTCATATGAACCAGCGGTAGCGGCGAAATCAGCCGATCCCGGCCCGGCTCGAGGGCGCAATAACCGCCCAGTTCCCGATACCAGGTTCCGGCAAACAGAAAGTATTCATTGGGCAGAATGCAACCCTTGGGGCGCCCGGTGGTGCCCGAGGTGTAGAGCAGCGCGCACTCCGAGTTCAGATCGGGCTCCCCGTCGCGCGACGCATCGGGCACGCTGCCGGCCGCGGGCGCCTCACCGGGCGAAACGATCCGCAGTTCGCGCCCCGCGCGCGCGGCCGCCTCGGCCAGGCGCGTGTGATGCGCGGCCAACGACACCGCAACGCACATCTCGGAGTTCTCGATCAGGTAGGCCAGCTCCGCCACGCGGAATTCGCCGTTGATCGGCACCACCGACACCCCGAGCGCATTGAGCGCGAACCAGTGAAGGAAGAAATCAGGACGATTCTCGAGCAGCAGGCCCACACGGTGACCGTGACCCAGTCCCGCCGCCGCATAGGCCTGCCGCATGGCTTCGATGCGTACGGCGAACTCCCGATAGGGAATCTCGCCCGGCGCGATGCCATAGGCCTGCGCGGTCCGTGTGGGCACGCACAGGTATGACCGGTCGGGCCAGCGCGTGGCCGTGGCCATGAAGGTCTGATAAACGGTGCCCGCCAGTTTGGGCGTCAGGCCGTCGGCCTCGAATTGGACGCTCATAGGAACAACTGGATGGAGCCGAAGCCGGCGTCGGGGTTGACCAGTTCGACCTTTTTCAGGCGCATGCGCGGACCCGTGTCGGTCGGAACCAGGTGGTGATAGGCGGTGGCACCGAGGACGATCTGCGCGTCGCGCTGGGTTTCCAGGTAGATGAAAGGCGTGCGCGTGACGATCTCGCCCGCAGCCTCGTCGATGCGCTCGATCGCCGGGCCACACAGGACACCGTGCGTCGCCAACAAGTAGACGCGCTCCGCACCGTTGTCCTTGACGACGCGCGCTGCGTCCGTGATCGATCCACCGGTCGAGATCAAGTCGTCGACGACGAGAGCCGTCTTGCCACGCACATCGCCAACGAGGTTCTCGACCTTGGTCTCCGAACCGGAAACGCGGCGCTTGTCGACGATGGCCAGGCTCGCCTCGAGGTCCTTCGAGTACGCACGACAGAGCTTCACCCCGCCGACGTCGGGCGACACGATCACGATGTCGCCGGCGGGCAGTTGACGAAGCGGGCCGAGGAATGCGGGCCTCGCGTAGAGGTGATCGACCGGGATGTCGAAGAACCCTTGGATCTGGGCGGCGTGCAAGTCGACCGTGAGCACGCGGTCCGCGCCGGCGGTCGTGATCATGTTGGCGACGAGCTTGGCCGTGATCGGCACGCGCCCCTCGTCCTTGCGATCCTTGCGCGCGTACCCGAAGTACGGCACGACCGCGGTGATGCGATCCGCCGATGCACGGCGGAGGCAGTCGATCATGACGCAGAGCTCGACGAGGTTCTCGTTGACCGGCGGGCACGTCGGCTGCACGACGAAACAGTCGGCGCCACGCACATCACAACCGACCTTGAGGTCGATCTCACCGTCGGGGAAGCGTCCCACGAGAGCCTCACCGAGATCGATCACGAGCTCGTCACAGATCTCGCGCGCGAGTTCGCGGTGCGCGTTGCCGGCGAAGACGCGAAGTCGCGAGAAGCTCATCCCTCGTTCCCCTCCGCTTGCTCACCACCGCGCTTCTTGTCGAAGCGCCTGGCCGGAACGCCGACGTAGACCTCGCCTTCGGGCACGTCTTTGGTCACGACGGCACCTGCACCGGTGATCGCCCCCTCACCGACCTTCGACGGCGCGACGATGATCGTTCCCGATCCAATGAACGCACCGTCTGCGATCGTCGTCTCGTATTTGTGGCGCCCGTCGTAGTTGGCCGTGATCGTGCCGGCACCGATGTTCGCACGCTTGCCGATCGTCGTGTCGCCGAGATACGTCAGGTGCTTGGCCTTGCTCTTGTGGCCGAGGCGACTCTTCTTCATCTCCACGAAGTTGCCGACCTCGGCCTCGTCTTCGAGCGTCGCGCCGACTCGGAGGTGTGTGAATGGCCCGACCTCGCAGTGCGCACCGATGCGAACGCCATTGCGAATCACGGTGAACGGCAGGATGTGCGTCTCCGGCCCGATCTCGACGTCCCGCTCGATCACGGTCGTCGCGGGATCTTCGATGATGACGCCGCGCGTCATGTGCGCGTCGTGGATGCGCTCCTGCATGAACCAACGCGCTTCGGAGAGCTGACGTAGGTCGTTGACTCCAACGGCCTCGTCCGGATCGTGAGCGAACACCGTTTCGACCTCGAGCTCTCGACCGAGCACGAGTGCGAAAGCGTCCGTCAGATAGAACTCGCCCTGATCGTTGGACGACTCGAGGTCCGGGAGCACGTCCCGCAAGACTGCCGACTGGAACGCACAGAAGCCCGTGTTGACCTCGATCAAGTCGAGTTCGTCGTCGCTGCAATCGCGCTCTTCACGAATCCCGACGAAGTAGCCCTGCTCGTCGCGCAGGATGCGCCCCATCCCTTCCGGTGGCATCTCGTCGCTCACGAGCAGAGAAGCGCCGGCGCCGGCCTTGGGGCTCCCGTTGCCGAACTGCATTCCCGAAGCCGGGCGATGCAGCGCCTCCACGAGTTCGCGCAGCGTCTCGGGCGTGATCAGCGGCGTATCCCCGTAGATCACGAGCACGTCCCCGGCGAACGGCGCCCCGATCGATTCGTCGAGCGCGGCGAGCGCGACGCGAACGGCGTGCCCCGTCCCCTTCGGCGTACCCTGATCGACGATCAAGGTCTTCTCGCGTTCGAAGCGCGCGCCGAGCGTCTTCTCGATCACGTCCTTTGCGTGATGCAGCACGACGACCGTGTGCCTCGGCTCGAGCGCCGCGGCCGCATCGAGCACGTAGTCGAGCATCGGACTGCCGCAGAGCGGCAAAAGGACCTTCGGCGTCGAGACTTTCGTGCGCGTGCCCTTGCCAGCGGCGAGGACGATCACGGCCAGAGGCTTGTCGGACATTGCTCGAACGCTCGGAAAACCTGAACCCACAATGACTTGCGGCAAGGCGCCAGGGCACGGACCCGCCCGGCCCCTGGTGGAAAAACGGGCGAAGAGGTTTACCAGACGGGCGGCCGCGCTTCCAGCGGCGGACCGAGCCAAATACGGGTGCCGTGCACCCGCCTGGACGACGAGCTGTCAGAGCGCCGCGGCGGCCTCCTTCAGAACGCTGCGCGCAATGACGAGACGCTGGATCTCGCTGGTCCCCTCGTACACGCGATTGACGCGCGAATCCCGATACATCCGCTCTACCGCGTATTCTCGACTGTAGCCCATGCCGCCGTGAATCTGGACGCCCCGGTCGACGATGCGATCGAGAGCCTCCGAGGCGAAGAGCTTGACCATCGCCGACTCGGTCGAGAACGGCATCCCTTCGTCACACATCCACGCTGCCCGATAGATCATCGACTCCATCGCGTAGATCTCGGTCCGCATGTCGGCCAGCATGTGTTGGATCGCCTGCTGCCCGGCAATCGGCTTGCCCAATACACGACGCTCGAGCGCGTAGCGGGCCGAGACCTCGAGACACTGCTTCGCACAACCGAGACAGTTGGCACCGAGCGTCAGACGTCCGCGATCGAGCGTCGCCATGGCGACCTTGAAGCCTT
>JAGQQW010000355.1 GCA_020426005.1 Planctomycetota bacterium
CACAGGTTTTCTGGCGAAGCGCGAGAACGCTTCTTGCGCGAGGCGCGGGTCGTTTCCCGCCTCGATCACAAGAATCTCTGCCGCGTCTACGAGTTCGGCGAACACGAAGGTCTGCCGTGGTTCGCGATGCAATGGATTCCCGGTGCGACACTCCAGGATCGTCTGGACGAAGCGCGTCGTTCGGGCACGTCGGTGGCGTCTCCAACCGAATTGGCGGCCCTCTTCGCAGTCCTCGCCGACGCGCTGCACTACGCACACGAAGCCGGCCTCGTGCACCGTGACATCAAGCCGAGCAACATCGCCCTCGACGTCGATCCCGTGATCCTCGATTTCGGCGTCGCTCGCGATACCGAAGCCAGCGACAAGACACTGACCGCGTCGGGGCAGATGATCGGCACGCCGCTGTATTTGCCTCCCGAGCGCGTGCGCATGGATGGCTCTCGGGACGATCGCAGGCAGGACGTGTACGCGCTCGGGGTCACTCTCTACGAGTGCCTGACACTGGAGCGCCCGTACGACGGTCCGAGTTCGGCAGCGATCTTCGAGAGCATTCTTCGGGCGCGGCCCAAGCCCATCCGCCGTCTCAATCCCGCCGTCGATCCTGCGCTCGAGACGGTCGTGCGCACCGCGATGGACGCCGACAAGGAACGCCGCTACGAAACCGCGCGCTCCTTCGCCGACGACTTGCGTCGTGCAGCCGGAGGTGAGGCGACCGAGGCGAAGTCTCCGGGTTTGTTCCTACGGACGCGTCGCTGGATCAGCGCCAATCCGGTTGCTGCCAGCGTTCTCGGTGTCCTCGGCATCTCGACGATCGCGATCGCTTCGCAGTGGGTCCGCGCGGAACGCAACCTGCGTCGATTCGACTTGCTCGCGACGGACGTGCGTCTCCAAGAACTTCGCGAGGACCCCGCCGTGCGACTGCCCGCACGAAGGGAGAACATCGCCGCACTCGAGACCTGGCTCGCGGATGGCGCGGTTCCGCTGCTAGACAAGCGCGTCGAGCTCGAGGCAGCACGCGACGAGCTGCGCAGCGCGGCGCTTCCCTACGACGAGACACGCAAACAGTTCGATGCCGCGAAGCATCCCCGCCTCCTCGCTTCGCGCAGCGAGCACAAGCGCCTCGAGCAGGTCGAGGGGTTCCTCGAGCGACTCGCCGGCGAGGCACCGACGGACGACGTTCGCCGTCGGCGAGCCCGAGCCGAACGCGAGCGCTCCCGCATTCGAGCGACGCTCGCTTCCCTCGAGCGCGACCCGCTCGCGCTGCGGAGCCACCGCTTCGCGGACCCGAGCGACCAATACCTCCACGATGGTCTCGAACGACTGCTCGCCGCGCTCCACGAGTTCGAGCACACGGACGTCGAGCGCGTGCGTGACCAACTCACGTGGGCGAAGCACGTCGAACGCACGACGATCGACGACGTGCGGCAGGATTGGGACCTCGCCCGTCGACGTCTCGCCAAGGACGCTCGCTTCGACGAGTTCGTACTCACTCCGCAGCTCGGACTCGTGCCGATCGGGCCTGATCCCAGATCGAAGCTCGAAGAGTTCGCGTTCGTTCGCTCCGGTTCCCTGCCGCGACGCGAGGCCAACGGCTCCCTGCATTGCGACCCTGACTGCGCGATTGTCTTCGCACTCTTGCCGCCGGGCGTCGCTCACGTCGGACGGAACGCACCCGGCGAAGTCGGCGATGCGGACGAACTCCCGGTGCACGATGTACACCTCGACGCGTTCTTCTTGGCAAAGCACGAACTCACGCAAGCGCAATGGATCACGCTCGCACGTGGTGAAGAGCCGAGCAAGTTCCACGCGGGCACGATTCACGGCGAACGCGTGCTGACGCTTCGAAACCCGGTCGAACAGATTTCGTACGATCGAACGCTCGAAGTGCTCGCGATGCACGAACTCACGCTACCCACCGAAGTGCAGTGGGAGTATGCATGCCGAGCACCGAATCGCGGGGCCCTCATGGAGAGCACTCCATGGTGGACCGGAGCCGACCTCGCGAGCTTGGACGGCGCCGAGAATCTCGGTGACGCCACGGCAGGACGCTTCAACAAAGCTTGGCACAAGGTGCCATTCGACGACGGCCACTACGTGCATGCACCGGTAGGTACGTTTCGCGCCAACGCATTCGGGCTTTACGACATGCATGGCAACGTGCGCGAGTGGTGCCTCGATTGGTCCCATCCGTACAGCGACCCTGCGAGAGATGGCGACGGACTGAGGACCGGCTCGCGGCAGAGCGACATCGTCGTGACGCGCGGAGGCGCCTTCGACTACCCCGCGATCGCGTCTCGCTCGGCGCGGCGCGATGCCTGGCCTCCGTACTCGATTTCGGCGAATCAAGGCGCACGAGCGGCACGCGCCGTCCAAGGGCTCCGCAGTCGTTGATCGCCAGCCGGAGCCGCACGAGGGGCGACAAACGGGCGAGTTTCAGCGAGAATCCACGCCCTGCGCCGCTTTGCCAAGGCGGACGCGTCTCGTACCTCGGTTTCCACGGTTCTCGGAATGCACTCCCTCGCCACGGCGGCGCGCGTCGCTGCCTTCGTTCTCACCGCGTCGTTCGCGACGCAGCACGCCGCGACACAGGCTCCCTCGGGCGCGGACAGGTCCAGGGCGACCCATCGCGATGCCGAGATCGAAGTGAATCGCTTTCTCGTCCATCTGCAGGAAGCGAACCTCACCGCGAGCAAACTCGACGCGCTTGCCACGAGCATCGACACCCTCGGTGGGCGCATCGAACACCGTTACGGCATCGTACCGATCTGGCTGGTCACGATCGACGGATCACGGATCGCAGCTCTTGCCAGCCTTCCTCTCGTCGCGCGTATCGAACCGGACCGATGGCACTGTCCGACGATCAAGACTTCGACCGATGCAGCACACCATGCGTCCGATGCACTCACGACTCGCGGGATCACGGGCAAGGGCGCGACGGTCGGCATCATCGATACCGGAATCGACGAAGCTCTGAGCGCCAGTCCTCCGAGCGCCAATCTCTTCCCCGGACTGCCGGGGCATCAACGGCTCACACCGGGACAACGCGTTGCGATTCGAGTCCCTGCAGTGCCTGCTGGTAAGGTCGGAGGGTTCGACCTCTGGTGCGGCGCCGCCCAGAACGTGACGCTTCCGTTGACCGTCCATGCCGACCGCAACGGCCTTCCCGATCCGACGCCACTCACGTCCTCACGACTCGCGGTTGCCCGAGACGCGGACTTCGTGAACGCACCCTTCGCGACACCGATCTCGTTGACTGCGCCGACGACGCTGTGGTTCGCCTTCACGCCACCCAACGGCGTCGACTTCGATGCGCTCGTCGATTGCGGTGTCGCGAGTGACGTCGTGCTCGGTGCCTCGACACGTGCTCGACTCGAACTCGGATATCGCGTCGTCGTCGACGGCCGCGTCGCGCGGGCGCATCGTTCGTTCTACGAAGCCGGCAATCCGTCGCTGCAGCCACGGATCGCCGTGCAGAAGAAGGTCGGCGCGCTCGACCCTGCAGCTCTCGATCAACATGGAACGTCCATGGCGGCCATCGCTGCCGGGTCGCCCTGGTCGACGACGAATGCCGATTCCGGACATGCGCCGGGCGCTCGCATCGCGAGCTATGCCTGCGCCGACGACAGTCAAGGCAACGCGCTGACATCGACGATCTTGAAAGCATGGGAGAAGCTCGCGTGCGATGTCGAGCCGCTCGACATCGAAGCGGCGGTCATCGGCTTCTCGGGCAGTCCCGATCCGCTGAGCGCCGAACAACGAATGCTCGACGCCGTCGCGCGCAACACCGACC
>JAGQQW010000356.1 GCA_020426005.1 Planctomycetota bacterium
CCGTGCCAAGCGCACCCACACATAGTCATATTTCTCACCGGCAGCTTCATAAATTGGCTTGAGTTTTTCGGTGCCGTGATGGTCCATGGCGGTAAACAAAATCTCCCGCGCTTCACGCCAGTCGATATCTTTTGGCTCTAGGTGTGCGATATTCTCGGAGGTAAGCTCCTTGTCTTCGACGAGTCGCTCAACATGCGTCCAGACAGTCGTTTCGGTGAGGTCGCGCGCGACTGAGATTTCCTCTATTCCTTTACCTTCAAGCAGCATCTCTTTGGTGACCACATACGTACTTTCAGCTTTTACTCGCGCCGCGCCGCTACGCACCACACCCACCTCATCATCAGCCGGCACTTTGCCGCCGTGTGCCACCACAAAGCGCTCATGCATCTCAAGCACTTCGCTATCATCCATTTCAATAAAAGCATCCTCGGCCATTTCCGATTCTTGATGGAACTTCTTATCGTAGTCCACCACCTTTGGGTCTACCTGCAGCGCATTCGGATGCATCCCCAAAACCTTGAGCCCATCGAGCGAGCGCACACGCGAGAGTGCTACATACCCCTGCCCATAGACAAAGGCTCGCGAGAGATCAATCTCCGCCGCATCAAGCGACATCCCCTGGCTCTTATGTACCGTAATCGCCCACGCCAAGCGCAGCGGCAGCTGCTCAATCGCCGCCAAGACTTTCTGGTCTTCCATCATTTCCCAACTAGCTGGCTTAATGAGAATTTCTCGTCCGTCTGGCGTCTCAATCACTGGAAAGCCTTCATCAAAGCGAATCACGCGCGCCAGTGTACCGTTTACATATCCCGCTTCAAAATTATTCTTGGTACACATCACCATTGCATCTTCCTTGAGAATGAGCTGCTCAGGTGAGAGGCAGTTTTTGGCGAGCGCTTCCACGAGCTGCTTATTACCTGTCCCCTTCATGGTGTAGCGCTTGGCGCCACCCGGAAGCTTCACCAGCTCACCAGCATTGACCGAATCCACATCGGCATTGTGCGTATAGAGGCGCGTCGGCTCGATATTCTCGTAGGCAATTTCAGTTTGCTCCTGTAGTAAGGTGTAGTGTTCCTCTTCAATTTCATTACGACGAATTGAACCAAGTAGCCCCAAAAGCATCTCGTCTTCCTGACGATGCTGTTCGGTGAGATAGCAAATGAGTGGCTTCATATTGAGCCACGCCTTGCTCTCAAAGGCATACACCATAATGTCGCCTTGCCGTGTCACCGGCGGCAATTGAAAAAAGTCACCAATACACACCACTTGCAGCCCGCCAAACGGCTCACTAGACTGCCGCACCGTGCGAGCAATCTGATCTACCATATCAAGCCCGCGACCATCGAGCATGGAGATTTCATCAATCACCAATACATGCGCTTTTTTAATTCTCTTCACCACGCGTTCGCGTCCAGCGATTTGGTCGAGGTCGTACGGAGTCAGTTCATTTTTCACCCCAAAGCCACTCCAGGAGTGGATCGTCATCCCGCCAATGTGTGTCGCCGCAATACCCGTAGAAGCAGTCACCGCCACACTCAGCCCCGCCGCTTCCAGCCAAGCGATGTACTGATTGATTACATACGTCTTGCCCGCCCCCGGCTCACCAGTGAGAAAAGCATTTGCTCCCGTCTTCAGAATATCCAGCGCGCGGTCTTGTGTCATAGGCGTAAGGATACCATAGGTAAATTTACGTTGACAAAACCTCTTTTAGCAGCAAGAATACGGACTGACTTTGTTCCATCCACTTTCAAGGAGAAAACCATGGCTCAAGACGGCGCCATGCCGGCAGTACTTACCATTCCGTTCTCGATGCAACCTGCGGAAGGAACCTACAAGATTATTGCGCAGCTTTCGGAGGTCTTGACCGACGAAGTCAAACAGCTCATTGCCGAGTATTACCAACTTCTGCAAGACGCTGATAAACACCTCGAGGCATTCAAGAGGACGGAAGCGGCAGATGACTGCAATCAATACATGGATCTCGTAAACTATAAGATGCGCATGCTCCACGAGCGCATCATGGACATCGTGCGCCTTAAAACCAACCACAAAAAGCCTTTCTTCTTGATTAACCCAGCGGCCGTTGCAGTCATGCTAAGCGACGCTGAAGAAAAAATGGTGCACGAAGACACCGCCTCATACTGACGAGCCATCGTCACCAACACCGCCTCACTCGAGGCGGTTGTTTTCTTATATATGTGAAAAACAAACTGAACGAAACAATATACACGGTATACTAGTAGTAATGCCACGTTCTTCAGGTAGTACAACAAAAGTAAAAAGTACAAAAACAACCGTTGCTAAAAAGAAAGCACCGGCAAAGCGCGCTGCGCGAAAAGCAGTTACTAGTAAGAAGCCATCAGCTGCTGCAATTGCAAATGTAGCAAAGAAAATCCAAAAGACCACTGACGTAAAACGTAACCCACTCGGTCACTTACTCATCGAAAAAACCCTGCGCGAAGCTGGCTTCCGCGGTGGTATTTCGACCAAAAAAGACTTGCTTGATACCTACAGTACCGATGAGAGTATTTTCAGCATTCGACCACAGGTAGTACTCCAGCCAAAAAACCGCCGCGACGTTGAAATTGCAACTACCGTAGTCGGCAAAGAGACCAAACGCTTCGAATCTCTTTCACTTACCCCACGCGCAGCCGGGACTGGCCTTGGCGGCGGCTCACTCACCGACTCCATCGTGATTGATGTCTGCGCTCACCTCCGCCACATTGGCGAAGTGGTTGAGAAGAAAGACAAAATCACCTTCACCTGTGAACCAGGCGCAATGTGGCGCGACGTCGAAAAGAAACTGAAAGAACATGATGCCTATCTCCCACCGTATCCAGCTTCTAAGGATATTTGTAGTGTCGGCGGCTCAGTCGCCAACAACGCCGCTGGCCCTGACTCACTTCGCCATGGCCACTGTGCTGACTGGGTAGAATCACTGGATGTTGTACTACACGATGGACACACCTACACCATCAAGCCGCTTTCCTACCGTGAGTTCCAAGCGCTCATCAAACAAGATCACGAGCATGCTCGTATCGCGCGCGAAGTATTTGAGCTCATCAAGAAGAATGAAAAAGAAATCCAAAAGAACAAGCCTGAAACCAAAAAGAATAGTGCTGGTTACCCACTCTGGAACGTGATGCCACAGGGCGTGACGAAGTTTAAGAAAGGTGAAGGCAGCTTCGACCTCACTCGCCTCATTTCTGGTAGTCAGGGCACTATCGGCATCATGACAAGCATCACCATGCGTGCGCTTCGTATTCCGAAGAACACCACGCTCATTGCTGTGCCTATTTTCAATCTTGAAGATGCAGCTGATGCAATTGTAAAAGCACTTAAGTTCAACCCGATCAATGTTGAAGTATTTGATGCACTCACTTTCGACCTAGCACTCCGCAATCCGAGCTTCTTCAAAGACCGACTCAGTGGCGCTGCGTACTACCGTGTCATGCTTTCAATGTACACCACGTACCACGTGCGATTCCGCCGTAAGACACCAGAATTTACCGTGCTTATCACCCTCGATGAGGATACGACCGACGCCACCCCTGCCGCTGAAATTGCCGAGAGCATCAGTAGTAAGGGCGTGCGAGCACGTGTGGTAAACAATCCAGTCGAAGCAGAAATGTTCTGGCAGATTCGCCGCGCAAGCTACACCCTTTCTAAATTCCAAGATACTACCAAGCGTCCAGCTGCTTTCCTTGAAGACATGACCGTTCCGCCAGAAAATCTCTCAAAGTTCTTCATTCAAGTAAAGGCGCTTCTCAAGGATTTCATTGT
>JAGQQW010000357.1 GCA_020426005.1 Planctomycetota bacterium
TGTTGCCCTTCACGACGACGACGCCGTTCCGGTACTCCTGTCCGTCTCCGGCGAGCACGCGTTCGGCACGAATCGCGAAGACCGGTGCGCGATCCTCGCGCGTGAAGAGCCGATTCCCGTCGACGTAGACGGCTTCGACCTGCGTGCGCGCATCGAAGGGCGCGCCCGTCAAGACGACGAAGTCTGCGTCCTTGCCCGGCTCGATCGAGCCGACGCGCGCATCGACGCCGAGCATCTTGGCGGCTTCGAGCGTGACCGACGCGAGCGCAGAGCGCGCGGGCAAGCCGTAGCGTCCAGCGAGTCCGGCGAGCATGCGGAGCTTGTCGAGGTCCTGATCGCTCGGAGGAACGATCGCGACCTTGACACCTGCGCGCGCGAGTTCGCCAGCCGCTTCGGGCCGGGACACACGACGGGCATCCGGATCGGAGACGTAGTCTCCGGCATTGGGAGCTCCTGGGCGCAGCGGCATCGCCACGATGACGGGCACGTCGCTCCGTGCGAGATCGTCACGCAGCGGGACGACGTCGTCGGGCTTCTCGAGAACCGTCTTGGCTCCGATGCTCTTCGCCCACGTCAGTGCTGCCCACGCATCCGCGGCGCTGCCGGTCGCGAGACGGATCGGCAACTCGTTCCGCAGGACTTGGCGCAATGGATCGAGCGGGTAACGCACGAGGTCCGAACCGACACCGCCGCGTTCCTTCCCTTCGATCCGGGCTTCGGCGAACGCGTTGTCGAGTGCTTGCAGCTGACTCGCACGCGTCGATCCCCACTGTTGCCGCGCCGGCACGAGGGGGTCATCGTCGGTCGGCGACTCCGTCGGTTCGAACACCGCGGGGATACCGTTGCGGGCGCTGCTGTCGACCGCGACGCGCATGGCGCTCTGGGGACGCAGCACGCGATTCATCGGATCGTTGCCCGCGAGCTTGACGACCGAGCCCTGACCCGAGACCAGCCGCTGACGTCCGGGTGACAGATACACCGTCGTCAGACCGGAGCGCACGAGAGCGTCGTACTTGCGGTAGAGGTCGAACTGGTCGGCGGCGACGCTACCGGGGCTCAGATTCGGCTCGAGATCGACCGCGACGAGATCGGTGTGCGCGGCGACGAGTCCGGGCATCAACGACATCCGGCGAAGATCGCGGACCTCGACGCCCTCCGGAAGCGCTCCGGTATCGGGCTCGATCGATTGGAACTTGCCCTCGTGGATGCGGATCCGCACGTTCTCGAGCACACGGCCATCGCCGACGTGCACGCGACCGACGCGCAAGAGGAGATCAGCAGGCTTTGCATCTTGGGCCGCGAGCGGTCCCTGCGTCCCCACAGCGAGCGCGAGTGCAACGACCTGGAAGCATCGGTGCAGTCCTGTGACGTTCATCGATTGTCCTCGTTTGCGGCGCTCTTCGTCTCACCGGTGAGTTCGGCGTAGCGCGCGTCCTTGCTGCGTTCGTAGATGACCTTGCCCTCGACGATCAGCGATTCGACCTGGCTCTCCGGTTCGAGCGGCGCGGCGGTGAGCACTTGCAGGTTGCCGTCGAAGCCGACGGCGACTTCGCCGACCTGCTTCTCGAGTCGCAGGATGCGGGCGGGAATGGCCGTCAAGGCCGCAATCGCCGCGCGTTGGGGCACGCCGTTGCGCACGCACGTCGCGATCTGCCACGACGGGATTTGCTGTGTCGGGCTCGTACGCGAGTTGCCGAAGCGCATGCGTGCACTCGGGGATGCCGTCGTGATCGCGAACGGGATCCCGGCGTCAAAGAGCTCCTTCGCCGGGCAGATGAGCGTCTCGTCCTGAGTGATCGGGTCCTTCTCGATGTATTCGAGATCATCGTCGAGGATGAACTCGACGCCGAGTTTCATCGCTTGTTGCAGCAGGTCGACGGCCTTGAAGCACGAAGAACCGAGCACGAAGACCGTGTCCGTCTTGTAGTCCTGGACGAAGCGCAACGCGGCCGGCACGTCCGTCGCAGCCGGGACGTAGAGCCACAGTCGCGTCTTGCGATCGAGGACGTCGAGGAGCGGCTGCTTGAGTTCGTCGAGCTTCTCGCCGAACTCCTCTTCGTTGGTCGCGCCGTTCTTCTTTTCCTCTTCCCAATCCTTCTTTGCCTGCTCCCATTGAGCGCGCGTGTTCTTCGCGTCGTCGAACGCGCGACGCAGTTGCGCGACCTGCGTCGACCGCGAACCGTTCTTCGGTTGCAGTGACACCTTCATCGCTGCGCGCTCGACGAGCGCCATTTCCTCGGGTGTCTTGCCGTACGGCTTGAGGATCATGCCGCGGCCACCGACGACGGTCGCGTCGCCGGGAAGGACGTGCAACGTGCCGATGCCGAAGCGACGCGCGAGATCGAACGCGCTGCTCGATGGATCGAGCGAATCGAGGACGTTGAGGTACGGCGTGACCGGCATGTTCTCGTTTTCACGATCCATGCCGCCCGACGAGTTGGCGAGCACGTAGGCCGGCATCACGAACTTCTTGCTCGCATCGACGACCGTCGCGTTCATCGGAATCTCGACGTTCGCACCGACCTTGGTGATCCGACCGTCCTCGATGAGGACGACGGCGTTGTCGAGCGTCTTGCCGTTGCCGAGCCACAGCTTGCCGGCCTTGACCGCCGTCAATACCTGCGCGCTCGCTCCTTGCGCGATCACCGCGGCGAAGAGCGCCAGCGAGAACGATCTCGCGATGGATCCTGGGAAGCGACTCTGCGTGCCCTTGTGCTGCATGTTCTTGGTGGTCCTGGCGGAAACGATCGAAGAAGGAATGGAAGGAATGGGGGAGCGCATCAGCGTTCGACTCCATTGACGAAGACGTGCTCGGCGCGTGATCCGAGGCCGAGGGGGTGGCCACTCCAGACGACGACATCGGCGTCCTTGCCCGGAGCGATCGAACCGACACGGTCGTCGACGCCGAGGATCTTGGCGGGGACCGACGTGATGGCGGCGAGTGCGGCTTCGCGGGACAGACCACCGCGCACCGCGAACGCAGCTTCGCGCACGAGGGGCTCGGCGCGCGGATCCGCACCCGATTGGATGGCCAACGTGACTCCGCGAGCAGCCAGGAGCCGCGCCGTGTCGAGGTGAGGCGTCGCGCCTTCCGGGTCGTCCTCGAGTGTCGGCGCTGTCAGCAGGACCGGGAAGCCCGCGGCGACGACATCGTCGAGGCACGCGTAGGCCTCGGTCACGTGATCGAGCACGAGGTTGATGCCGAACTCCTGCGCGAGTCGAATCGCGGTGCGGATGTCCTGGTCCGCGCGAGCACTCGTGCGCACGATCAGGTCCTTGTCGAGCGCACGGATGAGCGTCTGCGTTGCGGCACTCAGCTGTTGTACCTGCCCCGGCGCGGTCTCGCGTGCCTCGATCGCGTCGTAGAACGCCTTCCGGATCTCCCAGATGACGCCCATGCGATTGCTCGGGCGTCGGAAATACATGCCGACCGGTTTGCCATAGGTGCGGAACGGTGCGTTCCCTTGCCCGGGCATGTTGCCGAGCGTCATGCGGAGACCGTTCTCGCGGGCGAGCACCGGCGACTCTCCGGCCGTCTTCACGACCGCGCCGAGGCCACCGAAGACGTTGAGTTCGCCCGGTGTGATGTAGGCCGTCGTGACTCCGTTGCGACGGGCGTGCGCGACGTTCTGCGCTTCGACGTCATACAGATCGATGATCTGCAGGTGCGGTGTGATCTCGTTCGATTGCTCGTTCTCTTGGGCGCTCGGCAAGCCGAGGGCCGTGTTGGCGTCGACGAGTCCGGGAGT
>JAGQQW010000358.1 GCA_020426005.1 Planctomycetota bacterium
GCTCGCAATGGACGAGACGCAAGCCATGGATCTGCGTGTCGCGGCGGCGGGCAGCCTAGCGCTGCTCGAACTCGATCGGCCTTGGTGGAACTGGCTCGTGTCGCAGCGCAAGAACGAGACCTACCACAAGGACACGCTCGACGAGATGCTCGACGAGATCGATCGCGAACTCGACCGCAAGCGTCGACGTTGACACGCGGGGACTCGGCGCGAGTCCGAGTCGTTCTGCACGCTTCCAGGCGCTGGATCCCGTCGAGGCGATCCCCGATGCTTCGGCGATGGACAGCAGAGCGGATCTCGATTCGGATGGGGCCGTGGTTCGCCTCAGCGAGCTCGGCAAGGTCTTCGGCTCGTTCGTCGCCGTCGACAAGCTGAGCTTCGACGTGTCGCGCGGCGAGATCCTGGCCTTGCTCGGTCCGAACGGTGCCGGCAAGACCACGACGATCCGGATGTTGATGGGCATCCTCGCGCCCTCTTCGGGCAACGTCTCGATCTTCGGTTTCGATTGCTTCGAGGAGCGCGCAGAGGTCATGGCCCACGTCGGCTACCTGCCGGACGAGCCGATGTTCTACGAGCATCTGACTGGCGGGGAGGTCGTGAGGTTCTGTGGTTCGATGCGCGGTATGGAGCCGCGTGAAATCATACGGCGTACCGAAGAACTCGCCGGTCGCCTCGAGCTCTCCGACGCGTTGGACGAGTATGCGCTCAACTACTCCATGGGCATGAAGAAGAAGCTCGCACTCGTGTGTGCGATGCTGCACGCACCTCGCGTCTTGATCCTCGACGAGCCGACGAACGGTCTCGACCCGATCGCGACTCGCACGATGATCGATCTGTTGCGCGAGCTCGCGAGCGTAGGCACCTCGATCCTCTACAGCACACACCTGATCGAACAAGCTGCGAAGCTCTGCGACCGCGTTGCGATCCTGCATCGCGGAAGACTCGCTGCGATCGGCGCGCCTGACGAGTTGCGAGCGGGTGGGTCGCTCGAGGACACGTTCTTTGCCGTGACCGGTGACGTCGATCGCGAGAGCGAAGAGCCGGATCGCGATGCTGAAGTCGCTGACGAGGAAACCTGAGTCGATGACGAGCCGGCCTCCCGGAACGATTCGGTTGCTGGCGATTCTCGCGCGCAATTCCGTGTTGCGTTTCCTGCGTTTTCAGGACGTGCAGCAACAGCAAAGGCGCATCAAGGCGCGAAGGGGGCGAGGCCCCAGACGCGATCGTCCGGCGCAGCGAACGCGCACGGCACGCAAGAAGTCTCTCGGCGTGCTCGGCGTGTTGTCGATCTTGATCCTGCCGGTGTTCTTGTTCAACGCCCTCAACCTGTCACGGAGTGGAATGCAGGGACTCGCGGTTGCCGTTGCCAGGTCCATGCCTGCCGGCGACGTTCTGTGGCTCGACGACGATGTCTACTGGGACTTGCGGCGGAATCAGCTCTACGGCGAGGCAAAGCTCCGCACGATCCTCGAGCGACACGGTGTGAAGGACACGAGTCGGCCTCCCGCGCGGTCGATCGTCGAGCATTGGCGCGAGCACGGAGAACACTCGTTTCGCTATCGAAGTCGGCGGGGTCCGCTGTTGCTCGACGCATTCGCATGGGGATCGTCAGAAGCGCGTGAGTTGTTCCTGCGTTCTTGTGCGGTTCTCCTTGCCGTGCTGATCGTCGGCTTGACCTGCATGAGCTTCGGTAGCGCGTATGCAACCCTCGCGGGTGGCTCCTGGGTACCTGCATGGCTCGCGACCTTCCCGGTCCAGACCGGTTCGCTGACGCTCGCGCGTGGGCTCGAATACGCACTCGTCCAAGCCCTGCCTTGGTTCTTCATCTTCCCCATTGCATGGCAGATGGCACGCGTCGCAGGGATTCCCCTGGCTTTCTCGACTGCCCTTGCGTGCACGGTGTCCGTGTTGTTTCTCGTCGGTGGCGTGCGCCTCTTCGTGGAGACGTGGCTGCGTATGCGATTCTCGCTCGCGAGGCTACGGACCGTGCAGGGGATCGCGGTCGTCATCAGCTTGATTTGTATCGGCGGAGTGTTTTCGGTCGTGATGCCGAGTGGCCTTCCGTTCTGGCTCGTCGACATCGCGCGCGCGACGCCGACCGCAGTGTTCACGCTGCCCGCCGTTGCCACGTTTTCGCCAGCCCAGCCCATCGACGCGCTCGTCGGTGCTCTGGGTGTGATCACGGTCTTCGGTCTCGCGTGCTTCGGCACGACGAGGATCGCACGCCGCGGTGCGATGCAGAGTGGCGGGGTCGACGCGGTGAAATCGCGGGGGACCGCGAGGTGGAAGCAGAACACCAAGCCCTTGGGCATCCTTCGCAAGGAGTGGCTGGGAGTCCTTCGGGATCGGCAGATGATGGCTCAAGTCCTCGTCGTGCCGCCGTTCTTGCTCGCGATGAACTACTTCGTGACCCCGAGCATGGCAGGGAAGAGCGTCGCGGCGATGGCCTACGGCGTGGGGCTCTACTGCAGCCTCGGTGGCAGCATGCAAGTGCTCGGCTCCGAGGGGAGAGCGCTCTGGCTCTTGTACGCGCTGCCGACCACGCTTCGTCAGGTGCTCGCGCGCAAGCTCGTCGCTTGGAGCGCGTTCACCACGCTCTTCTCGCTCGTGCCGATTCTGATGTTCGAGCTTCGCGAAGGGCCGCGGCCCGTGGGCGCTCTCGTGTCGGATTGCGTGTTCGTCGCGATCGGGGCCGTCGCCGCGGCATACCTGATGGGTTCACTCAGCATCCTCGGCGCCGAGCCGATGAGCGACACGGTACGCCGGCACCCGAAGATGCGTTTCGTGTACCTGATGTTCGGGCTCGCGTCCGTCTACATGTTCGGTCTGCTCCAAGATGCCGTACATGCGCGCCTCGCGGCGGCTGTCGTCTTCTTGACCTTGGTCTACGCCATTTGGCAACGAGCGTCCGAGCGACTCGACAATTTACTGGACCCCGTGCTCGTCGTGCGCCAAGGCGTCACCCTCCTGGACGGTGCCTCGGCGCTGCTCGTGTTCGCGTTGCTTCAGGCCCTGAGCCTGCTCGTGCTGATGAAGCTCGACGTGGGAGACGGCTTTGCTCGGCTCGGACTCGCATTTCTGTTCAGTGCGGCGATCACGACCGTGCTGCTGCTGTTCGTGATCGCACGGCGCGGTGGTTCGATCATGCACATCGTCGGGCTCGCCTTGCCAAGCGAGAACACACAGAAATGGGTGGTGATGGCCGCGGTGGTCGGTGTCGGGCTCGGATTCGGCGCGAGTCGCACAGTGTCGGCGCTGCAGGAATTCGGTCCTTCCACGACGTTGCCCGGCGAAGGGGGACTGGTCCTCGTGCTCGTCGCGGTTCTCGCTGCACCCATCGTCGAAGAACTCCTCTTTCGAGGCGTCATCTATCGAGGACTCGCGAGGTCGATGCGTCCGTCACGGGCAGCGATCTGGAGCGCATTGCTCTTCGCCGTGATGCACCCGCTGCCTTCGTGGCCGATCCTCTTCCTCGTCGGCATCGCGCTTGCCGCGACGTACGAACGGTCGCGCTGGCTGCCGGCATCGATGCTGCTGCACGCTGCCTACAACGCGACCGTGCTCGCGATGCGGTGACGCGGCGTCAGTGCGTGCCGACGCGCGCCCTTCCCGGCCCGGACAGCGTGAGGCCGAGACGATTGGCCTTGGTGTCGAGGAGCAACCATTGCTGGGCGAACTCGACACCGACGAGCCCACTCGTTTGCGGTACCGGGAACGGGATCCGCG